>NZ_JAWCTQ010000100.1:0-1117 GCF_032423885.1 Streptomyces tamarix
CTGCTGAACACATAGGCAGTGTGGAGGGAACGAGGGGAAGTGAAACATCTCAGTACCCTCAGGAAGAGAAAACAACCGTGATTCCGGGAGTAGTGGCGAGCGAAACTGGATGAGGCTAAACCGTATACGTGTGAGACCCGGCAGGGGTTGCGTGTACGGGGTTGTGGGATCTCTTTTTCATAGTCTGCCGGCTGTGAGACGAGTCAGAAACCGTTGATGTAGGCGAAGGACATGCGAAAGGTCCGGCGTAGAGGGTAAGACCCCCGTAGCTGAAACATTGACGGCTCGTTTAAGAGACACCCAAGTAGCACGGGGCCCGAGAAATCCCGTGTGAATCTGGCGGGACCACCCGCTAAGCCTAAATATTCCCTGGTGACCGATAGCGGATAGTACCGTGAGGGAATGGTGAAAAGTACCGCGGGAGCGGAGTGAAATAGTACCTGAAACCGTGTGCCTACAAGCCGTGGGAGCGTCGGACATCAAGCTTGCTTGGTGTCTCGTGACTGCGTGCCTTTTGAAGAATGAGCCTGCGAGTTTGCGGTGTGTTGCGAGGTTAACCCGTGTGGGGAAGCCGTAGCGAAAGCGAGTCCGAATAGGGCGGTTTAGTAGCGCGCTCAAGACCCGAAGCGGAGTGATCTAGCCATGGGCAGGTTGAAGCGGAGGTAAGACTTCGTGGAGGACCGAACCCACCAGGGTTGAAAACCTGGGGGATGACCTGTGGTTAGGGGTGAAAGGCCAATCAAACTCCGTGATAGCTGGTTCTCCCCGAAATGCATTTAGGTGCAGCGTCGTGTGTTTCTTGCCGGAGGTAGAGCACTGGATAGGCGATGGGCCCTACCGGGTTACTGACCTTAGCCAAACTCCGAATGCCGGTAAGTGAGAGCGCGGCAGTGAGACTGTGGGGGATAAGCTCCATGGTCGAGAGGGAAACAGCCCAGAGCATCGACTAAGGCCCCTAAGCGTACGCTAAGTGGGAAAGGATGTGGAGTCGCAGAGACAACCAGGAGGTTGGCTTAGAAGCAGCCACCCTTGAAAGAGTGCGTAATAGCTCACTGGTCAAGTGATTCCGCGCCGACAATGTAGCGGGGCTCAAGCGTACCGCCGAAGTCGTGTCATT
>NZ_JAWCTQ010000103.1:0-947 GCF_032423885.1 Streptomyces tamarix
AAAGCCGCCCGCCACCACGATCTTCGCGCTGGTGGTTGAGCGGGCCGCACCGCCGCTAGAGCTTGCGAAGTCCACTGAGCACCCTTTCGAGCAGTGTCACGTCTGGCTGGCCGCCGGCGGCCTCGTCGCCGCCGGGCTGGTGGATGGCGACGAGTCCGGCCTCGGCCAGATCGGCGACGAGGATCCGGGCAACGCCGAGGGGGATGGAGAGGAGCGCCGAGATCTCGGCCACCGACTTGATCTCGAAGCACAACCGGCAGATCCGCTGGTGCTCGGGCAACTGCCCGTGCAGCCGCGACGGATCGGCCGTGGTGGACACCAGCGCCTCGATGGCGAGCTGGTACCGGGGTCGCGTCCGGCCGCCCGTCATGGCGTACGGACGGACCAGCGGGTTGTGGGCACCCCCGCCCGCACCCGCGGCCGGCTCCGGACGGCGCTGCTGCTGCACCGGCTGGCGCGGTGCCTGCGGCTGCTGGTAGGGCTGCTGGTAGCCCTGTCTGCCCGGCGCAGAGGGGAAGTGGTAGTGGTTCTGGGCGTTGTCACCCTGCACCTGGTGAGCACCGTCGTACGGGTGGTGTCCGCCTGGGGGTGTTGCCACGATTCCTCCTCCGACTGCGGTTCGCCGGTCCATGTCCCTGTGGACCCGCGCCACCGCACCTTAAGGCGCGGTGGCGAGAAACGCACGGTCCGTCTGCTAGTTGAGAAGACTGCCCTGCAGTTCCGCGCGCAGGTCCGGGGTGAGGACGCTGCCCGCGCGGTCCACGAGAAGGGCCATCTCGTAGCCGACGAGGCCGATGTCGGCGTCGGGGTGGGCGAGGACGGCGAGGGACGAGCCGTCCGAGATGGACATGATGAAGAGGAAGCCGCGCTCCATCTCCACCACGGTCTGGTTGACCGGCCCGCCCTCGAAGATGCGGGACGCGCCCGCGGTCAGCGAGGTCAGGCCT
>NZ_JAWCTQ010000104.1:0-917 GCF_032423885.1 Streptomyces tamarix
ACCTCCATCCCCTCCAACCCCGCCGACACCTCATCCGCCAACCGGTACACATCCACCTGCGCCCGCCCACACGACGGACACGACACGATCTCCAACCGCCGCTGCCGCAGGTTCAACGCCTCCAGGATCTGAATCCCGACCTTCACCTCCTCCACCGGCGGCGCCGACAACGACACCCGGATCGTGTCCCCGATCCCCTCCGCCAACAACGCACCGAACGCCACCGCCGACTTGATCGTCCCCTGGAACGCCGGACCCGCCTCCGTCACCCCCAGATGCAACGGATAGTCACACGCCTGCGCCAACTGCCGATACGCATTGACCATCACCACCGGATCGTTGTGCTTCACCGAGATCTTGATGTCGTGGAAACCGTGCTCCTCGAACAGCGACGCCTCCCACAACGCCGACTCCACCAACGCCTCCGGCGTCGCCTTCCCGTACTTGCGCAACAACCGCCGGTCCAACGACCCCGCGTTCACCCCGATCCGGATCGGCGTCCCATGGTCCCTCGCCGCCCGGGCGATCTCCTTGACCTTGTCGTCGAACTGCTTGATGTTCCCCGGATTCACCCGCACCGCCGCACACCCCGCCTCGATCGCGGCGAACACGTACTTCGGCTGGAAGTGAATGTCCGCGATCACCGGAATCTGCGACTTCCGCGCGATCACCGCCAACGCGTCCGCATCGTCCTGCGTCGGACACGCCACCCGCACGATCTGACAACCCGACGCGGTCAACTCCGCGATCTGCTGCAACGTCGCACCCACATCGGACGTACGCGTCGTGGTCATCGACTGCACCGACACCGGCGCGTCACCACCCACCGCAACCGAACCGACCTGAATCTGCCGACTCTTCCGGCGCTCGGCCAGCCGGGTCGGAACGGACGGCATGCCGAGAGAAATGGCGGTCAT
>NZ_JAWCTQ010000105.1:0-869 GCF_032423885.1 Streptomyces tamarix
AGGGCGGTGACTTCGGGGTGGTGGAGGTCGAAGGCGGGGGATTCGGAGCGGATTTTGGGCAGGGTGAGGAAGTTGTGGCGGGGTGGGGGGCAGGAGGTGGCCCATTCGAGGGAGCGGCCGTGGCCCCAGGGGTCGTCGGTGGTGATGCGTTTGCCGATTTTGGCGGTTTTCCACACGTTGTAGAGGAAGGGGAGGGTGGACAGGCCCAGGAGGAAGGCGCCGATGGTGGAGAGCATGTTGAGGCCGGTGAAGCCGTCGGCGGCGAGGTAGTCGGCGTAGCGGCGGGGCATGCCTTCGGCGCCGAGCCAGTGTTGGACGAGGAAGGTGAGGTGGAAGCCGATGAAGAGGGTCCAGAAGTGGATTTTGCCCAGGCGTTCGTCGAGCATGGTGCCGGTCATTTTGGGCCACCAGAAGTGGAAGCCGGCGAACATGGCGAAGACGATGGTGCCGAACAGGACGTAGTGGAAGTGGGCGACGACGAAGTAGGTGTCGGTGACGTGCCAGTCCAGGGGGGGTGAGCCCAGGATGACGCCGGTCAGGCCGCCGAAGAGGAAGGTGACCAGGAAGCCGATGGACCACAGCATGGGGGTTTCGAAGGTGAGGGAGCCTTTCCACAGGGTGCCGGTCCAGTTGAAGAATTTCACGCCGGTGGGCACGGCGATGAGGAAGGTCATGAAGGAGAAGAAGGGGAGGAGGGCGGCGCCGGTGGCGAACATGTGGTGGGCCCAGACGGTGACGGACAGGCCGGTGATGGCGATGGTGGCGGCGACCAGTCCGATGTAGCCGAAGAGGGGTTTGCGGGAGAAGACGGGCAGGATTTCGCTGACGACGCCGAAGAAGGGCAGGGCGAGGATGTAGACCTCGGGGTG
>NZ_JAWCTQ010000106.1:0-864 GCF_032423885.1 Streptomyces tamarix
GAAGCCGCCCGCCACCACGATCTTCGCGCTGGTCGTCGACCGTCCTCCGGCGGCCGCACCGCCGCTAGAGCTTCCGAAGTCCACTGAGCACCCTTTCGAGCAGCGTCACATCCGGCGTGCCGCCGGCCTCTCCGTTTCCTGGCTGGTGGATCGCCACCATGCCCGCCTCGGCCAGATCGGCGACGAGGATCCGGGCCACCCCGAGCGGCATCGACAGCAGCGCCGACACCTCGGCCACGGACTTCACCTCACGGCAGAGGTGGCAGATCCGCTGGTGCTCGGGGAGCAGCCCGGCGAGGTGCGCCGGATCGGCCGTGGTGGACACCAGCGCCTCGATGGCGAGCTGGTACCGGGGTCGCGTCCGGCCGCCGGTCATCGCATAGGGGCGGACCAGCGGCTGATCGCCTTCATGCCCGTACGAGGCGTCGTCGAACGACGCGCCGTACGGATCGTGAGAGGCGGGGGGCGGGGTCATGAATCCTCCGGTCGTGACAGCAGGTGGTCTGCGTGCCGTCTGACTGGGCCGGTGGGGGGCCGGGTGGGGCGGCCGACGGTGTAGATGACACAAAGGCGACAGGCGGGTACGGAGGGGCGTACCCGCCTGGCCGGGGTTAGTGGAGCAGGCTGCCCTGGAGCTCCGCGCGGAGATCCGGGGTGAGGACGCCGCCGGCCCGGTCGACCAGCAGCGCCATCTCGTAACCGACGAGGCCGATGTCGCATTCGGGGTGGGCGAGGACGGCGAGGGAGGAGCCGTCCGAGATGGACATGATGAAGAGGAAGCCGCGCTCCATCTCCACCACGGTCTGGTTGACCGGCCCGCCCTCGAAGATGCGGGACGCGCCCGCGGTCAGCGAGGTCAGGCCG
>NZ_JAWCTQ010000107.1:0-750 GCF_032423885.1 Streptomyces tamarix
GTGACCGAAGGTCACCCCGACAAGATCGCTGACCAGATCAGCGACACGATTCTCGACGCGTTGCTGCGGGAGGACCCCACCTCCCGTGTCGCCGTGGAGACGCTGATCACCACCGGCCTGGTGCACGTGGCCGGTGAGGTGACCACCCAGGCGTACGCCGACATCCCCACGCTGGTGCGCGAGAAGATCCTCGAGATCGGTTACGACTCCTCGAAGAAGGGCTTCGACGGGGCGTCCTGCGGCGTTTCGGTGTCCATCGGCGCCCAGTCCCCGGACATCGCCCAGGGTGTGGACGCCGCCTACGAGCAGCGCGTCGAGGGTGCCTCCCGGAGGGGTGAGGGCGACGAGCTGGACCAGCAGGGCGCCGGTGACCAGGGCCTGATGTTCGGGTACGCCACGGACGAGACGCCCGAGCTGATGCCGCTGCCGATCCACCTGGCCCACCGGTTGTCGCGGCGCCTGACCGAGGTCCGCAAGAACGGCACGATCCCCTACCTGCGCCCCGACGGCAAGACGCAGGTGACCATCGAGTACGACGGTGACAAGGCCGTCCGTCTCGACACGGTCGTCGTCTCCTCGCAGCACGCCAGCGACATCGACCTGGACTCGCTGCTGGCCCCCGACATCCGCGAGTTCGTCGTCGAGCACGTCCTCAAGCAGCTCCTGGACGACGGCATCAAGCTGGAGACCGAGGGCTACCGGCTCCTGGTCAACCCCACGGGCCGGTTCGAGATCGGCGGTCCGATGGGT
>NZ_JAWCTQ010000108.1:0-729 GCF_032423885.1 Streptomyces tamarix
CCACCGCGGCCACCCTCTTCGCCACCCACGGCTACGAGGGCACCTCGGTGGACGACCTGGTCGCCGCCACCGGCATCCACCGGGGCAGCCTCTACAAGGTCTTCGGCTCCAAACGGGGCCTGCACCTGACCGCCCTGCGCCACCACCTCGACCACGAGGTCCACCCGGCCGCCGCCGCCATCGCCACCCTCACCGACCCCGCGCAGGCGCTGGCAGCGGCCATCACCTCCTACGACAGCGGCCCGGCCGCCGGACTCCTCCTCCTCGCCGCCGTCGAACGCGCCCCCCACGACCCGGAGGTCGCCTCACTGGTCGCGGAAGGCATCACCGCCCTGGAGGACGCCCTGCGCCCCGCGCACGGCGACGCCGCCCCCCACCTCACCTCCACCGTCCTCGGCGCCCGCGTGCGCCTGCGGGCCCAGCCCACCACCCCCCAGGAGCACTGACATGGCCCTGATCGCCATCGACCATGAACGCGGCCTGCTGACGGCCGAATTCCAGGGCCTCGACAAGCTCTGGACCCTCAAGAGCCGCCTGGAGATCCCCCTCGCCCACGTACGCGGCGCCACCCACGACCCCGGCATCGCCCGCGAACCGAAGGGCGTACGCGTCGGCGGCACCCACGTCCCCGGCGTCATCACCGCCGGCCGCTTCCGCCGCGACGGCGAACGCCTCTTCTGGGACGTGAAGAACCCCGACAAGGCGATCGTCATCGAACTCTCCGACGCC
>NZ_JAWCTQ010000109.1:0-653 GCF_032423885.1 Streptomyces tamarix
GATGGGTAGGGGAGCGTCGTGTGCCGGGTGAAGCAGCCGTGGAAGCGAGTTGTGGACGGTTCACGAGTGAGAATGCAGGCATGAGTAGCGATACACACGTGAGAAACGTGTGCGCCGATTGACTAAGGGTTCCTGGGTCAAGCTGATCTGCCCAGGGTAAGTCGGGACCTAAGGCGAGGCCGACAGGCGTAGTCGATGGACAACCGGTTGATATTCCGGTACCCGCTTTGAAGCGCCAGCGCTGAACCCAGCGATGCTAAGCCCGTGAAACCGCCGTGTGCGTCTTCGGACAAGCGCGGAGTGGTGGAGCCGGTGGCCCAGACTGGTAGTAGGTGAGCGATGGGGTGACGCAGGAAGGTAGTCCAGCCCGGGCGGTGGTTGTCCCGGGGTAAGGGTGTAGGACGTCACGTAGGCAAATCCGCGTGACACATAGTCTGAGACCTGATGCCGAGCCGATTGTGGTGAAGTGGATGATCCTATGCTGTCGAGAAAAGCCTCTAGCGAGTTTCATGGCGGCCCGTACCCTAAACCGACTCAGGTGGTCAGGTAGAGAATACCGAGGCGTTCGGGTGAACTATGGTTAAGGAACTCGGCAAAATGCCCCCGTAACTTCGGGAGAAGGGGGGCCATGTCTGGTGATGAGTCTTGCACTC
>NZ_JAWCTQ010000011.1:0-173254 GCF_032423885.1 Streptomyces tamarix
CCGTCGGTCCGGACGGGACATGCTCCGCGCCGCGGTGGCGGCACGGCGCGCGGAACGTGCCGCGCGCCGGGCCCCTGGGCGGGCGCTTCGCCGGGCGGCCGGGCGGCCCGGCCCCGTGCCCCGCCCGGCGGCCCGGCGCTTTTGCCCTTCCGCTGTGGAAGCCGACAGAAGGCCCCCGCTGTGAAAGTCGACAGAAGGTGGTGGCCCTGGCTGGTCGGAGCGACCGGCGTGGCGGTGTTCTCGGTGCTGGTCGCCGTCCTGGTCCGGGCCGGCGGCGAGACCGCGGTCGCGGCCCTGAGCGTCCTGATCTCGGCGACGGCCGGGGTGCTCGGCTGGTCCCGCCACCGGGCGCGGCCCGTGGCGCCGGCCAGTCAGGCCGAACTGGACCAGGCCGCTGAGGCGCTCGCCGCCATGGTGCGCCGCCAGTGGACCGAGGAGGAGGCGGCCCGGGGGCTTCTCGACCCCCACCCGCTGGCCGTCCGCTGGCGCAGCGACCAGACGGAGACGGGCGACCACCTGCGTCTGGTGGGGCGCGCGGTGTCCGGCCGCAGCGACGACGTGCCCGGGTTCGCCGCCGCCTTCCGGGCACTCCCCCGCCACCGGCTGATCCTCCTCGGGGAGCCCGGCGCGGGGAAGACCACCCTGGCCGTCCTGCTGGTCCGGGAACTCCTGCGGGACGCCCCGCCCGGCGAGCCGGTGCCCGTGCTCCTGGACCTGGCTCCGTGGAACCCCCGGAAGGAGTCGCTCGGCGACTGGATGGCGCGCCGCATCCACGAGGACTACCCGGCCCTGCGCAACTACGAGACCTACGGCCGGGACGCCGCCCGCAAACTGGTCTCCGAAGGACGCGTCCTGCCCGTCCTGGACGGCTTCGACGAACTGCCGGCCGAACTCCGGCCCCGCGCCCTGGCCGCCGTCAACCGCGCGGTCGCCGTCCACGAACCGCTGGTCCTCGCCTCCCGGACGGCCGAGTACCGGGCGGCCGTCGAGGCGGGCGACGTCGTCACGGCGGCCGCCGCC
Source organism: Streptomyces tamarix (assembly GCF_032423885.1). NCBI lineage: Bacteria > Bacillati > Actinomycetota > Actinomycetes > Kitasatosporales > Streptomycetaceae > Streptomyces > Streptomyces tamarix. Next base: position 1,021 of record NZ_JAWCTQ010000011.1, read on the forward strand.
GTGGTCGCCCTGCCCGTGAAGGCCGAGGACGTGGTGGCGTACCTCCAGAGCGTGGTCGCTCCGCGCCGGGCCGCCGCCTGGCGGCCGGTGACCGAGGAGATCACCCGGAACCCCGACGGCCCCCTGGCCCGGGCCCTTTCGCTGCCCCTGAACGTCTGGCTGGCCCGGACCGTGTACTCCGCGCCGGACTCCGACCCCGCCGAACTGCTCCGCCACTCCGACGCGGAGAGCGTCCGGCGCCACCTGCTGGACAGCCTCGTCCCCGCGGTCTTCGCCGGCGAGCCCGCCCCCGCGGACCCGTCGGGCACCCATGTGCGCCGCACCGCCGCGAACCGCTGGCGCGCCGACGACGCGGAGCTGTCCCTGGGCTTCCTCGCCCGGCACCTCCAACGGCAGGGCACGGACGACATCGCCTGGTGGGAGCTGCACCGGGCCCTGCCCCCGAACCCGGTCGGCCCCCTGTCCGGCCCGGTCGCGGGCGCTGCCGTCGGGCTGGGCGCGGGCTGCATGGCGGGGGACTACTTCCACTGGGCGCTGCCGCCGCTCAGCCGGTTGCTGTGCTTCCTGGTGGTGACGCTCGCCACGGCGGTCGCCTCCGCCACGGTGCTCTGGCTCGCCTTCGTCGGACGGGGCGCCGGCCGGGCGGACCGGCACGGGAGGGGGCCCCTCGCGGAGGTGGCCCGCCGCACCGGGATCTGGTGTGCCGTACTCCTCCCGCTCGCTCCGGCGGTCGGGGCCGTGATCGAGTACTGGGCCCGGACGGCGGCGTCGACCGGCATCCACTACGAGGTCGGCGTGGCCGCCCACACCTGGCTGAGGGCGGCCCTCTGGTGGCTCGCGGCCATGTCGGCGCTGACCGTCGGGGTGCTCGGTTGCGCGTTGGTCCGGCGGCGGATGCCGCCGCGGCCGGGCCGGCGGTGGGGGCGGCGCGTCCCGTTGGGGAAGATCGCCGCCTTCACCGTGCTGTTCTGGGTGGGTGCCGAAACGGCCAGCCAGCTCTGCTTCCTCTCCACCCGGCAGGAGACCGGGCGGCCACTGCTGGACCTCGCGCTGCTCGACCCGGGGGCGGACCTGCGCTTCGCCAACCAGCGGGCGGTCTTCCGCGCCGCCCTGTTCCTCCTGATCGCCGGGATCATGGCCTTCCTGGGCCTGGGCGGCAGCACCGACCGCCCGAGCCGGCTGTCCTTCCGCGCCCCGGTCTCCAGCCTGCTGCGCCCGCTGCCCGCGTGTGTCGGCGGAGGGCTGGCGAGCGGTGTGGCCCTGGTCGTGGTCCTGGGCCTGGCGGTGGCGCCCTGGGCGGCCGGGGTGCCGCTGTGGGCACGTCTCGCGGCCTCCGGGCTCATGGGCGCGTTCTTCGGCGTCCTGTTCGGGCTGGGCCTGGCCGTGCTGCGCTGGGCGCGGCTGCCGACCGACCTCGAACAGGAGACCCCGCAGTCGACCCTGCGCGGCGAGCACGTGGTGGCCAACGCCGTCCTGGTGTTCGCGATGGTCCCGCCCCTGCTCAAGTGGGCGGTCACCGCCTGGTGGGACCTGGCGACCAGTCCGCACCTCTGGCTGCAGGCGTTCGGGGCCTGGCTGCAGACCCTGGAGGCGAACCTGGCCGTGGGGCTCGCCGCCGGGCTGCTGGCCCTGTCGAACAGCGCCTACTTCCGGTACCGGGAGGCCGGTCTGAGGCTCTCCCGGATCAGTCGGCTGCCGCGCCGCCCGCTGGCCTTCCTGGAGGACGCCCGCCTGCTGCACGTCCTGCGCCAGGTGGGGCCCGTCTATCAGTTCGTGCACGCCGACTTCAGGGAACGGATCGCCACCGTCGACAGCCGGTCGGGCGGTGGCGCGGAGCTCGAAACCGCGCCGTCCTGACCCCGGGGCCCCACGGGCCCGGACCCGGGCCGCCGCGCCCCCGCCGTCGCACGGCCCGGCGGCCGGTGCCGAACCGCGTGCGCCGGCGGGCGCGCACGGCGCCGGAGCCCGAGCGCGCGGGCGGGCGCGCGGGCGGGGCACCGCCTCCGGGGCGGAGGGGCCGGCGGTGGCCGCCCCCGGCGGGCCCCCGTTCGGCCCCGTCCGCGTGGCGGGGCCGAACGGGGGCGGCTTCCAGGGCCCCGGAAGCCGCCGCGGGCGGGCCTGGAGCGGGGGTGTCACCCGGTCGGCGGGGCGCGTGAAGCTGGGCTGTGGGCCCGCTTAAGAAAACCTCGATGGACGCGGCCGTCCGCGATCGGCAGATTGGTCGCGTCCACCCCCTCTTCCCCGCCTGGAGTCGCCGCGATGAAGGCCCTCGTCAAGCAGAAGGCCGAGCCCGGCCTGTGGCTGATGGACGTCCCCGAGCCCGAGACGGGCCCCGGCGACGTGCTGATCAGAGTGCTGCGCACCGGTATCTGCGGCACCGACCTGCACATCCGCTCCTGGGACGGCTGGGCGCAACAGGCCGTGTCGACGCCGCTGGTCCTCGGGCACGAGTTCGTCGGCGAGGTCGCCGCGGTCGGCTCCGACGTACGGGACGTCGAGGTCGGCGACCTGGTGAGCGGCGAGGGCCACCTCGTGTGCGGCAAGTGCCGCAACTGTCTGGCGGGTCGGCGGCACCTGTGCCGTGCCACGGTCGGGCTGGGTGTCGGGCGGGACGGGGCGTTCGCCGAGTACGTGGCGCTGCCCGCGTCCAACGTGTGGGTGCACCGCACGGAGGTGGACCCCGACATCGCGGCGATCTTCGACCCGTTCGGCAACGCGGTGCACACGGCGCTGTCGTTCCCGCTCGTCGGCGAGGACGTGCTGATCACGGGGGCCGGGCCGATCGGCATCATGGCGGCGGCCGTGGCCCGGCACGCCGGTGCGCGCAACGTGGTGATCACCGATGTGAGCGAGCCCCGGCTGGAGCTGGCCCGCCAGGTCGGCGCGACCCTCGCGGTGAACGTCGCGCGGACCGGCATCGCGGACGCGCAGAGGCAGTTGGGGCTGCGGGAGGGCTTCGACATCGGCCTGGAGATGTCCGGCCGCCCCGAGGCGATGCGCGACATGGTCGCCAACATGACCCACGGCGGGCGCATCGCGATGCTCGGCCTGCCCGCGGAGGAGTTCCCGGTCGACTGGTCGAAGATCGTGACGTCGATGATCACGATCAAGGGCATCTACGGCCGGGAGATGTTCGAGACGTGGTACGCGATGACCGTGCTGCTGGAGGGCGGCCTCGACCTGAGCCCGGTGATCACCGGCAAGTACGCGTACAAGGACTTCGACGCCGCGTTCGACGAGGCCGCGACCGCGCGCAGCGGCAAGATCATCCTCGACTGGACCGCGTAGGCGGCGCCCGGCCCGGCTCCGGGCACCGGGAGCCCGTGCCGACGGCCGGCCGGGCCCGGCGCCGCCTCTGCCGGGCCCGCGCCCTCGCCTCGCGTCCACCGCGCCCCTCCACCCCACTCGCCCCCGTACCGATCCCTAGGAGCACCCCTCATGTTCGTGTCCGTGCGTGACGAACTGCGCGCCACCCTCGACGAGATCCGGGACGCCGGGCTGTACAAGCCCGAGCGGGTCATCGGCACCCCGCAGTCCGCGTCCGTCGCCGTCACGGCGGGCGGCGCGCCCGGTGACGTGCTGAACTTCTGCGCCAACAACTACCTGGGTCTGGCCGACCACCCCGAGGTCGTCGCGGCGGCCAAGGACGCCCTGGACCGGTGGGGTTACGGCATGGCGTCCGTGCGGTTCATCTGCGGCACGCAGGAGATCCACAAGGAGCTGGAGCGGAGGCTGTCGGCGTTCCTCGGGCAGGAGGACACGATCCTGTACTCCTCCTGCTTCGACGCGAACGGCGGTGTCTTCGAGACGCTCCTCGGCCCCGAGGACGCGGTGGTCTCCGACGCCCTGAACCACGCGTCGATCATCGACGGCATCCGCCTGTCGAAGGCCGCCCGCTACCGGTACGCCAACCGCGACATGGACGAGCTGGAGGCCCGGCTGAAGGAGGCGGCGGGTGCCCGGCGCCGGCTGATCGTCACGGACGGCGTGTTCTCGATGGACGGCTACGTGGCGCCGCTGCGGGAGATCTGCGACCTCGCCGACCGGTACGACGCGATGGTCATGGTCGACGACTCGCACGCCGTCGGGTTCGTCGGCGCGGGCGGCCGGGGCACGCCGGAGCTGCACGGCGTGATGGACCGCGTGGACATCGTCACCGGCACCCTCGGCAAGGCGCTGGGCGGCGCGTCCGGCGGCTACGTGGCGGCGCGCGCCGAGATCGTGGAGCTGCTGCGGCAGCGGTCCCGCCCGTACCTGTTCTCCAACTCGCTCGCCCCGGTGATCGCCGCCGCGTCGCTGAAGGTCCTCGACCTGCTGGAGTCGGCGGGCGACCTGCGGGAGCGGCTCGACGCGAACACGAAGCTGTTCCGCACGCGGATGGCCGAGGAGGGCTTCGAGGTCCTGCCCGGCGACCACGCGATCGCGCCCGTGATGATCGGGGACGCGGCAAAGGCGGCGCGGATGGCGGAGCTGCTGCTGGAGCGCGGCGTGTACGTGATCGGGTTCTCGTACCCGGTCGTGCCGATGGGCCAGGCCCGGATCCGGGTGCAGTTGTCGGCGGCGCACTCCACGGCGGACGTGGAGCGCGCGGTGGCGGCGTTCGTGGACGCGCGGGCGGCGATGGGCGCGTGACGCCGCCTCCGGCGGCCGGGTGACAATGGCGGGGTGATCGACCCCCGCCGGCTGCGCATACTGCGGGCGGCGGCGGACCACCGCACGGTGACCGCCGCCGCCGCAGCGCTGTACCTGACGCCGTCCGCCGTCTCCCAGCAGCTCGCCGCGCTGGAGCAGGAGACCGGGCACACCCTGCTGACCCGCAGCGGCCGGGGCGTACGGCTCACGCCGGCCGGGGAGATCCTGCTGGAGCACGCCAACGAGGTGCTGGCGCAGTTGGAGCGCGCCGAGGCGGAGCTCGCGGCGTACGCGGACGGGACGGCGGGCGAGGTGTCGGTCGCGGCGTTCGCGACGGGCATCGCGGAGGTGCTGGCCCCGGCGATCGGGCGGCTGGCCGAGCGGCACCCGGGGATCCGGCTGCGGGTGCGGGACGCGGAGGGCGACGAGTCGCTGCCGCTCGTCCTGGACGGCGAGGCCGACCTGGCGCTGGCCGTGGAGTACCGGGGCGCGCCGCGCGAGGGCGACCGGCGGCTGGCGCGGGTGCCGCTGTACGCGGAGCCGTTCGACGCGGTGCTGCGGGCGGGGCACCCGCTGGCGCGGGGGCCGGAGGTGGCGCTGGCGGCGCTCGCGGAGAGCGACTGGATCGGCCAGTCCCCCGGCAACCCGTGCCACGACATGGTGCTGCTCGCCTGCGAGCTGGCGGGGTTCGAGCCGCGGCTGGTGCACGTGTCGGACGACTTCCGCGCGGTCGTGGCGCTCGCGGGGGCGGGGGCGGGGGTGGCGCTCGTGCCGCGCTCGGCGCTGCGCGGCATCGAGTTGAAGGACGTGGTGGTCCGGCCGGTGGCGGGCCCCGCGGCGTTCCGCCGGGTCTTCGCCGCGGTGCGGCGGGGCGCCGAGGGGCATCCGCTGATCCGGCCGGTCCTGGACGCGCTGGCGCGGTCCGCGGCGGGCCTGTCGGCGCCCGGCTCCGCCTGACCCCGCACCGGCGGCGCCGGTGCGCCGGGCGCGTCAGGCGGCGTCGCGGGGCTCGCGGTCCTCGTGGACCCCGCGGTCCCTGCGGGCCGACATCCACGCGTACACGAGGACCCCGGCGAAGAGGAACAGCACGCCCTGGTAGACGGCGGCGTACCCGGACCCGGCGACCAGCCACAGGGAGAAGCCGAACGCGAGCGCGGAGAGGACGCCGTCGCGGACGAGCCGGGAGCCCCGCACCCGGTCGCGCCGCCCGGAGAGCAGGAAGTAGATCTGCGCGGCCGTGGACAGCAGGTACGGGACGGTCGCCGTGAACGTGGTGACGAGGACCAGCGTCTCGAAGACGCCGTCGGAGCCGGCCGTGTAGTTGTAGACGGTCAGCAGGGACGCGAGGACGACCGTGACGAGGACGCCGAAGGTCGGGACGCCCCGCCTGCGGCGGGTGAAGGCGCGCGGGAACAGCCCGTCGCGGGCGGCGGCGTACGGGGTCTGGGCGCTCAGCAGGGTCCAGCCGTTGAGGGCGCCGACCACCGACACGACGGCCATGCAGGCGACGGCCGTACCGCCCCAGGTGCCGCCGAACATGGCGTCGACGGCGTCGGAGAACGGCGCGGAGGAGTCGACGAGCCGGTCGTGGGCGACGGTGCCGAACACGGCGACCGTGCCGAGCAGGTACAGGGCGGCGGCGCCGAGGGTGCCGAGGACGGTGGCGCGGCCGACGTTGCGCCGCGGGTCGCGGACCTCGCCGGCGCTGACGGCGGCCGACTCGACGCCAAGGTAGCTGAACAGCAGGATCGCCGCGGACGCGGAGACCGCGCCGAACGCACCGGAGTCGCTGCCCTGGAAGGGGCCCAGGTTGTCCGCGTCGAAGAAGAACAGCCCGCCCACGGCGACGAGCAGCAGCGGGACGAACTTCAGGACGGTGGCGACCACCTGGACGGCGCCGACGTACCGGGTGCCGGCCAGGTTGGCGAGGGCGGGCAGCCACTGCACGAGGAGCGCGGCGGCGATCGTCGCGGGGACCGAGCCGTGCAGCGGCAGCAGCACGTCCAGGTAGCCGACGGCGGCGACGGCGAGGGCGGCGTTGGAGACCCAGGCGGTGATCCAGTACGACCAGGCCGACAGGAACCCGGCGAAGTCGCCGAACGCCTCGCGGGCGTACACGTACGGGCCGCCGGTGCGCGGGTGCCGCTCCGCGAGCCGCCCGAAGACCAGGGCGAGGGCGAGGGCGCCGGCGGTGAGGACGGCGAACGCGACGAGGCTGATCGTGCCGTACGGCGCCACGGACGCGGGCAGCAGGAAGATGCCGCCGCCGATGATGTTGCCCATGACCAGGGCGGTGGCGACGGGGAGGCCGAACCGCCGCGCGCGCCCGCCGCCGTCCGCTCCCTCGCCCTTCCGCGCGCCGGAGGAACCGGAGGGAGGGGTCGGGTGGGTGTCGTGCCCGGTGTCCGGGGTGATGACCGTGGCCATGGGGTGGTGCGCCTTTCTCCGTACAAACGTTCCTCATGCTGGCGTACGGCGAAACAGCGCTCCAAATCACCCTTTTTTGTCCGGTGCGAGACCCTCCACAACCGGAAAAGCTTCGTCCGCTTGTGGGGCTGACGGCGATTCCTGCGGGGAGGCGGCCGACGTCCCGGGACGCCCCCCGGCACGCTCCTCCGGACGGCGCCCCTCCTCCAGCCAGCGCCGCAGCACCCGGTGCACGGCCTCCGCGCCCACCAGCGCCCCGCCCTCCCCGACGGGCGCCGACAGCTCGCGCGGCCACAGCAGGAACGCCTCGGACTGGCCGCCGCCGAGCCCGCCGTGCGAACCGACCTGGTCCTCGAAGGCGTGGACCCGTCCGGTCCCCGGGTCGTACATCGAGTTGACCATGATGTCCGCGACGTGCGGGAACCCGTCGGTGCGCCGGATCGCGTCGGCGGCGCCCGGCCCGAACGCGGCGAGCGGCCCCGACGCGTCGGTCAGCTCGGCGACCGGCGCCTCGAACCCGTCCGCGCCGAGCACCACCGACCCGTGCCGCTCGGAACGCACCAGGACGAAGCCGATGCCGGGGTGCCCGGCGAGGGTCCGCAGCAGCCCCGGGTAGCGGTGGTCGATCTCCTCGCGCGACATCCGGTGCGGCACGTCGGGGAAGGACACGAGCCCCAGGTTCCCGGAGGCCAGCACCACCGGGCCCGCGCCGCGCGCCGGGCGCTCCTCGCGCCGCTCCCCCTCGCCCGGCCGGTGCAGCGCGCTGCGCAGCGCGCCCCGGGCCTCCGCGCCGCCGGCGCCGCGCCGGGCCCTTTGGGCCCGCCGGGAGACCGGCAGGCCGCAGCCCACCCGCACGAGGTCGCGGAGCGTCAGCCCGTACGCGCTCTCGAAGGTCTCGCCGAAGCTCTGGCCGTGGTCCGAGAGCAGGACGATCCGGTACGGGCGCGGGGCGTGCCCGGCGACCTTCGCGATCAGCCCGACGCACCGGTCGAGGCTCTCCAGGACCTTCGCCGCGTCCCCGCTGCACGGCCCCGAGTGGTGGGCGACCTCGTCGTACGCCACGAGGTCGGCGTACACGGCCGTCCGCCCGGCCAGCACGTCGCCCATCACGGCCGCGACCACCACGTCCCGCTCCACGACCGTCGCGAAGGCCCGGACGAACGGGTACAGGCCGCCGCGCGGCACGCGCGGCCGGTCGCCCCGCAGCCGGGCGGCGAGCGACTGGCCGACCTCCCGGAAGACCTCCGCGACGAACGCCATCGCGGTGCGGGTGGCGTTGGCCGGGTCCCGGAAGTAGGCGAAGTACCCGGCGCGGGAGCGGGTGCCGGGACCGCGGCGGCCGGAGACCGACAGCACCAGGGCGAGCTGGTCGGCGCCGCCGCCGAAGAGGTTGCCCCGGCTGGCCCCGTCGTCGGCCAGGAGCCCCGGATCGCCGGTGCGGGCGGCGGCGCGGCGCTGGAGTTCGGCGGCGCTGGCGGGCCGGTTGCTCACCATGAGGCGGCCGGTGTCCTTCTCGTACCAGCGGAACGCGGGCACGTCGTGGTTGGTGCCGTGCAGCAGGGCGAGCTGGCTGGCGCCGGTCTGGCTGGACCAGTCGGTGCGCCACGGGGTGAGCCGGTGCGTGGTCCGCTCCCAGGCGGCGAGCGTCGGCATCAGCCCGGCGTCGAGGGCGTCGCGCAGCACCCGGTGGCCGACGCCGTCGAGCTGCAGGAAGACCGTGCCGGGCGCGGCGCCGGGGGCGGGGGCGGCGCGGCGGCCGGCGAGCCGGTACAGGCGCCGCCGGTAGGCGTCGTCGTCGCGGACGGCGAGGGCGGTGGAGGTCGCGGACGCCACCGCGGACATGACGGCGGCCACGACGACGGCGTTCTCCGGGTCGGACTCGCCGCGCCCGTCGGGGATCAGCCAGAGCGCGACCAGCAGCAGCGATCCGTTGAGGAAGAACACGAGCACGCCGAGGACGAGCGCCGGGACGAGCAGCAGCGCCCGTACGACGAAGGGCCACACCAACGCGCCGAGCAGGCCGAACGCGCCGGCGCCCCAGGCGGCCGTGACGGCCGTCCGGGTGACGCTGTCGCCGTCGTCGGACTGGAGCTGGAAGTCGGGCAACGCCCCGGCCAGGACGAGCAGGGTGAGCGTCGACACGGCCCACACCACGACGACCCGCAGGGCGGCGCGACCCGCCGACCTCCACCGTCCGACGACCACGCCATCCGCCTTTCGCCCGTCTCCGTCCGGGGCTCCAGCGTGGCACACCGCACCGGGGCGGCGGCCGGCCGGCGGATCGGGGCGGCGGGCGGCGGGCGGGTCAGCAGCCGTCGTAGCCGGCGGTGGGCATGGACAGCCGGCGGTGCACGCGGGCCTTCGTCTCCGCGTCGTACGAGGGCTCGTCGAGACCGGCGGTCTCCAGGCGCACGCCGCGCCGCGCGCACTCGGCGGAGAAGTCCCGCGCCGACGTCAGGGCCCGCTCCAGGACGCGCTCGTTGGGCGCGACGAACAGGTCGACGGCGCCCTCCTCGACGTCCGTCCACAGCGTGCGGTGGTCGGGGCGCAGCCCGTAGAAGAGGAGCTGGCGGCTGACGACGTAGCCCTTGTCGGCCGCCCACCGTTCGCACATCGCGTGCTGGCTGCGCGTGTCGACCAGGAACGGGTCGCTGTCGAGTTCCTCGAGCGGCGTCAGGCTGGCGATCGCCGCCACGCGTACGTCGTCCATGGGCCGACCCTACTCCCGATGGCGCCCGCCGGAGGAGGCCGGCGCTCTACGCTCTTGGCATGGAGGTCACCTGGTGGGGACACGCCACCTGCACGGTCGAGGACTCCGGTGTGCGGGTGCTGACGGACCCGCTGTTCGTGCGGCGGCTGGCGCACCTGCGCAGGCGCCGGGGCGCGCTGCCGCCGCCCGAGGCGGCGGTGGCCGACCTGGTGCTCGTGTCGCACCTGCACGCCGACCACCTGCACCTGCCGTCGCTGGCCCGGCTCGCGCCCGGTACGCGGCTGGTGGTGCCGCGCGGCGCGCCCCGGGCGGTGCCCGGGCTGCGGCGGCTGGCGGGGCTGCGGGTCACCGAGGTCGGCGCCGGCGACGAGGTGAAGGCGGGGCCGGTGGTGGTGCGGGCGGTGCCGGCCGCGCACGACGGGCGGCGGCTGCCGGTGGGGCCGCACCGCTCCCCCGCGCTCGGGTACGTGATCCGGGGGGCGGCGCGCACGTACTTCGCGGGGGACACGGGGCTGTTCGACGGGATGGCCGCCGCGGTCGGCGAGGTCGACGTGGCGCTCCTCCCGGTCGGCGGGTGGGGCCCGTTCCTGGGCCACGGGCACCTGGACGCGGGGCGCGCCGCGCAGGCCCTGGCCGCGCTGGCCCCCCGGGCGGCGGTGCCGGTGCACTACGGCACGTACTGGCCGATCGGGATGGACGCGGTGCGGCCGCACGAGTTCCACGCGCCGGGCGGCGAGTTCGCCCGGCTGGCGGCGCGGCTGGCGCCCGGTGTCGCGGTGCACCTGCCCGGGCACGGGGAGCGCGTGCGGCCGGGGACGGCGTGGTGATCGCGGAGCTGGTCGGCCAGCTCCCCCCGGAGGGGACGCAGCGGGCGATCGGCTACCCGTCGCTGTTCCTGCTGGTCGCGCTGGGCGCGCTGGTGCCGGTCGTGCCGACGGGGGCGGTCGTCAGTTCGGCGGGGGTCGTGGCGTTCCACCAGAGCACGCCGTTCGCGTCGCTGTCCGTCTTCCTGGTGGCCGCGGCGGCGGCGCTCGCGGGGGACGCGGCGCTGTACTGGCTGGGGCGGCGCGGGGTCACGTCGCGGGGCGGGTCGCGGTGGCTGGCGGCGCTGCGGGCCCGTGCGGCGCCGGACCGGCTGGAGCGGGCCCAGGAGAAGCTGCGGCGGCACCGGGTGCCGGTGCTGGTGCTGTCCCGGCTGGTGCCGGCGGGGCGGATCCCGGTGATGCTGGCGTGCCTGCTGGCCCGGATGCCGCCGGCCCGGTTCGTGCGGGGCGACGTGCCGGCGGTGCTGGCGTGGACGGCGACGTACCAGCTGATCGGGGTGGCGGGCGGGTCGCTGTTCCCGCGGCCCTGGCAGGGCGTGGCGGCGGCGGTGGCGCTGGCGCTGCTGGTGGGCGCCGTGCCGGGGGCGTGGCGGCGGGTGCGGCGGGGGTGGCCGGGCCCCGGCCCCGGCGGGTGAGGGGCGCCCTCACACCAGGACGCGGGACTCGCCGATCGCCAGGTCCCAGAGGCGGTCGCGGGGCAGGCCCGCGGACTCCCAGGCGGCGTGGAGGCGGGTCAGGGGCTCCATGACCGGTTCGGAGGACAGGACGAAGGTCGCCCAGTGCATCGGGGCCATGACGCGGGCGCCGAGGTCCTGGAAGGCGCGAACGGCCTCCTCCGGGTCGGTGTGGACGTCGCCGAGCCACCAGCGGGGGGCGTACGCGCCGATGGGCATCAGCGCCAGGTCGATGTCGGGGTGGCGGTCGGCGATGCGGCGGAACCAGTGGCCGTAGCCGGTGTCGCCGGCGAAGTACACGCGCCGCCGGCGGCGGTCACCGATGACCCAGCCGCCCCACAGGGAGCGGCAGGTGTCGGTGAGGGACCGCTTGGACCAGTGGTGGGCCGGGACGAAGTCGAAGCGGACGCCGCGCAGCTCGGCCGACTCCCACCAGTCGAGCTCGGTGACGGTGGTGAAGCGGCGGCGGCGGAACCAGCGGCCGAGCCCGGCGGGGACGAACAGCGGCGTGGTGCGCGGAAGCCTGCGCAGGGTGGGCGCGTCCAGGTGGTCGTAGTGGTTGTGGCTGATGACGACCGCGTCGACGGGCGGCAGGTCCTCCCAGCGGACGCCGACGGGGGTGACGCGGGCCGGGGTGCCGAGGATGCGGCGGGACCACACGGGGTCGGTGAGGACGGTGAGGCCGCCGACGCGGACGATCCAACTGGCGTGGCCCACCCAGGTGACGGCCACCGTGTCCGGGTCGGCGGGGGGCAGCGGGCCGGGGGCGAACGGCAGCCTCGGGACGTCGCGCAGGCCGTCGCTGCCGGGGCGTACGGCCGCGGAGCCCTCGCGGGCCAGGCGGGCGAAGGCGCGCACGCCGGGCAGCGGCGCGGTGAGGCGGCCGGCGAAGGATCGGGGCCAGACGCGGATCTCGCCCAGCGGCCGGGGCGCCGTCCGGGGGTCCGACCCGCGCTCGGGGTGCGCGGCGGGGGCGGTGAGGTCGATGGGCGTCCCGTCCGTCATCTGCGGGCTCCTCCAGCGGTTCCGGTGCGGTCCGTGCGCGCGGTGGCGTCGCCGAGCGCGGCCGACAGGGCCTCGAGGGCCTCTGTCACGTGCGGCAGGTCCAGGGGGTCGCCGGCGTCGAGGGCCTCCAGCCGTTCGGCCGGGGTGGCGCCCAGCAGCGGGGTGGTGGCCAGGCGGACGCGCAGGGCGCCGGGTTCGTCGCCGAAGCGGTGGCCGCCGGGGACGGGGACGCCCAGCCGTGCGCTCAGGTGGTCCTCCAGTTCGATGGAGTCGGTGACGCCCCGCGCGGCGAGGGGGCCGCGGAGCGGGCCGAGGTCCGCGTACAGGTGGCGGCCGGCCTCGGGCGGCAGGGCGAGGGCCCCGGCCGCGAGCACCCGGCGGTGGGCCTCGGCGGCCACGCGGGCGTGCAGGGCGGTCGCGGCGGCGTTCCGCGCGGTGACGGCCTCCGGCTCGTCCAGGGCGTGGGCGACGGCCGCGGCCAGCGGGCCGGGCAGGTCGGCGCCGAGCGCGGTGAGCACGTCGAGGGCGCGGGCGCGGTGGGCGGCGCCGGGGGCGCCGGCGGGGAAGCGGGCGACGGCTGCGGGCCAGGAGGCGGGGACGACCGCGCCGGCGAGGTCGCACAGGACGGTGACGTCGTCGGGGCACATCTCGGCGGGGCTGACGAAGACCGTGTCGTGCGGCCGGTGCACGGTGTCCCGCCAGGTCTCGTCGCTGACGACGTGCAGCCCCTCCCCGACGGCCGCCTCGCACGCCTCGCGGACGAGTTCGGGCGGGGCGACGGTGCCGGTGGGGTCGTCGGCGACGCTGAGCAGCAGGACGGCGGGACGACCGCCCTCCGCGCGCACCCGCCGTACGGTCTCCAGGAGCGCGTACGGATCGGGGACGCCGCCGCACTCGGCGGGGGTCGGCACGTGGAAGGCGGTCCGGCCCAGGAGGCGGGCCTGCGGGGCCCAGGAGAGCGGGCAGGGCCGCGGCACCAGCACGTCGCCGCCGTGCGCGGCGAGCAGCGCGGTCAGCAGCGGCCCGGTGCCGGGCGAGGCGGCGAGGTCCCCGGGGTGGCAGCGCAGGCCGCGCCGCGTCCAGTAGCCGCAGGCCGCCTCGCGCAGGAGGGGGCCGCCGCCGGGGGGTTCGGGGTCGGGCCGGGAGGCGGCGCCGGCCAGCAGCTCGGCGAGCTCCCCGACCACGGGCAGGCCGGTGTCGGGGGCGGGCGGGGCGTAGCGCACCTGCCCGTGCCCGTGGGCGGAGCTGCGCGTCACCACGGCCTCCCGTACGTCTGCGGACCCGGACCCTTCATACGGAGTTATACGGAGGTTCACGCGGGTTCGCCGTTCGGGGAGCGGGGGACCGGCGGCGGGGCCAGCCGGGCCAGCTCCTTCTCCAGGCCCCGGCCGCGGGTCCGCACGATCTGCGCGGCCACGTCGGCGAGCTTGCGGTTGGTGAGCTGGGAGACGCGCCGCAGCACGGCGTACGCCTCCTCGACGCCGCAGCCCAGGACGTGCATGACGATGCCGCCGGCCTGGTCGATGACGGGCCGGGAGCGCAGCGCGGTCTCCAGCTGGCCGACCTCGGTGAGGGCGGCACGGTAGCGGCGGTCGCGGACGAGGCCCGCGGTGGCCTCCTCGCCGAGGACGGCGGCGGGGCCGCGCGCGGCGTTGGCCAGGGAGCCGGGGCGGAAGCCGTACAGGTTGAGGGTGACGAGGACGCCGGCGCGGTGGAACGGCAGGGTGACGCTGGAGCGCACGCCGGCGCCGAGGGCGGCGGCGCGGTAGGCGGGCCACCGGTCGTCGTGGAGCAGGTCCGCGGCGATGACGGGCTCGCCGCTGTCGAGCGCCGTCCTGATGGGCCCGTCGCCGGAGTCGAGCTGGACGCCGACGAGGGCGGCGAGGTCCGGGTGCGTGGCGGTGGTGCGGCGCTCGCCCCGCTCCCGCTCGTCGTCGTCGCCGAGGGTGGCGACCGCGCCGCAGCAGGCCGGGACGGAGCGGACGCACTGCTCGGCGAGCTGCTGGAGTCGGCGTACGGCGAACGCCGAGTCGGTTCCTTCGTACTCGGGCTCGATCAGCATGGGGCGGCGTCTCCTTCCGGGGTGCGGTTGCCCGCTGCGCGCGGGGCGAAACGGCGCGGGGCCGGGGGGCGTGCGCGCGGTTACCGTGCTGATATGCGGACGACGGGGCATACGGGCGGAGGGCGCGCGCGGGTGCGCGCGCCGGAGGGAGGTGCTGGAGTGGGATCCGGGGTGGACACGCCGGGCGGAGCGGGGGCCCGGGGATGAGCGAGACCGGCGCGTTCGGCGAGGACCTCGCCGACTTCGTCCGGCGGGTGGCGGAGCTGCGCAGTGCGCGCGCCCTGCCACCGGAGGAGCAGCGGGGCGTGCTGGACGCCGCCCTGTTCGAGCTCCAGCACGCGGCGGAGACGCTGTGGCCCCGGTACGAGCGGCTGGCGGCGCGCGCCCCGGAGGGCACGTCGGCGGAGCGGCAGGAGCGCCAGCTGCTGAAGACGGTGTTCCAGCGGCTGCCGCTGCCGGTGGTGCTGATCGACCGGGACACGGTGGTCCGGCGGATGAACCTGGCCGCGACGACGCTCACCGGCGTCCGGGCCGGGTACGCGACGGGCCGTCCCCTGTCCGCGCTGCTCACTCCGGGCGACCGGGCGCCGTTCCGCACGCAGGCCGCCGCCACCGCACGCGGGGAGGGCGGGCGGAGCCTGACGGTGCGGCTCCAGCAGCGGCCGAAGGAGCCGGTGCGGGCCACGCTCGCCGCGCTGATCCTTCCAGGGGAACCGCAGCAGACCGTCGTGGCCGTCCTCCAGCCGGGCGTCGCCGGCACCGGGCCGACCGGGCCCGCCGGGGTCGGGCGGCGTTCCTCCGCGGCGGACGCGTCCCTCCCCGCGGCGGCTCCGGCCGGGGCGCGGGGGCGGGCCCGGCGGCTGGGGAGCGTGCCGAACCTGGCCGAGGCCACCGAGCGGGCCGGGACGCTGGACCTGGTCGACGCCGTCGCGACGACCCTGCTGCGCACCGTTCCGGGGGACGCGCGGGGCGCCCTGGTGGCGGCGGCGCGGGTGCTGCACGGCCGGTTCGCGGACTGGGTGATCGCCGACCTCACGGCGGGCGGCCTCGGCGCGGGTGGGCCCGCCGGGCCGGTTCGCCGCGCGGTGGTGCTGGGGCCGCCGGACGACGACACGCTGGCGAAGGTGCTCGCCGGGCAGGACCCGGCGGACTGCCCCCTGGTCGCGGAGGTCGCGGCGGGCGGATCGGCGTCCTTGCAGGTACGCCCCGAGGACGCGCTGGCGCTCGGTACGGACGCCGACGGGGCGGCCGTGCTGGTGCGCGCCGAGGCCAGCTCGCTGCTGTGCCTGCCGGTCGTCGGCGACGCCGCGACGGGCGGTGCCGGCGGGCCGGAGGTGTTGGGCGTGCTGACCCTGCTGCGCACCCGGGCCCGGCGGGCGTTCTCGATGGCGGAGGCGCAGGCCGCGGACGTGCTGTCCCGCCACGTCGGGCTGGCCATGCGCCGCCCGGGCCCACCCGCCCCCTAGCGGTCGGCGCGGCCGGGGGGAGCGCGGCGGGCGCCGGGGTCTTCCGGCCGGTGCGCGGCCGGGCGCGGGCGACGGCACCGGCGGGCCTACGCGGCGTCCCGCATGATGTCCTCGCGCAGCCGGGTGCAGCAGCGGCTGATGAGGCGGCTGACGTGCATCTGGGAGATGCCGAGGTCCTCGGCGATGCTGCTCTGGGTCATGTCGCGGAAGAACCGCATGTAGAGGATCTTCTGCTCGCGTTCCGGCAGCGTGCGGAGCTTCGGCTTGACGGCCTCGCGGTCGACGACCACGTCGAGGGCCGGGTCGGGTCCGCCGAGCGCGTCGACGAGGGTGTAGCCGTCCTCGGTGCCGGGCAGTTCGGCGTCGAGCGACAGGGCGGTGAAGCTGTCGAGGGCTTCGAGGCCGGCGACGGCCTCCTCCTCCGTCATCCCCGCCTTCTCGGCTATCTCCGCGACCGTGGGGGCACGGCCGCCGACCGAGTGGGAGAGCTCCTGGTAGGCCACGCGGACCCGGCCGCGCAGGTCCTGGACGCGGCGCGGCACGTGCAGGGTCCACATGTGGTCCCGGAAGTGCCGCTTGATCTCGCCGGTGATGGTGGGCACGGCGAAGCTCTCGAAGGCCGCGCCGCGTGAGGGGTCGTACCGGTCGACCGCCTTGACCAGGCCGAGCGCGGCGACCTGCTTGAGGTCCTCCAGCGCCTCGCCCCTGTTGCGGAACCGGCCGGCCAGCCGGTCCGCCATCGGCAGCCAGGCGCGCACGATGTCCTGGCGCACGCGGTCCCGTTCCTCGCCGGGCGGCAGCGCCGCCAGGCGCTGGAACGCCTCGGCGGTGTCGGGCGCGTCATCGTGCGGATGCTTCGTGTGAGCGAGCGTAGGCATGTGGTTCTCAGCTCCCTGAACGGCGCTGACGGTTGGCTGTCACCCCGGGGAAGCTCCGCCCGGACCGGACGCGGACACGCACGTCCGGAGCGGCGATCCGCTCCCACGGACGTGCCTCCGGTCCGAAGCACGAGATGCGCCTGCCCGGGGCCCGCGGTGGCAAACGCCTTGAACCCACTCTCCGGGCGACCGCCCGGAACGGCTTGCGCAAAGCCGGGTCCGCGCGGCGGAATCCCCTGGTCCCACCGGTCGGCCGGAGATGCGCGGCACGGTATATCCGCAGATCCGGCACGCCGGCCCGGGACGCGGCGGGCGGGCGCCGCGCGGTGGGCGCCGCAGGGCACGGCGTTACTCCGTTCGGGTGAAGGGGGCCTTTCCGGAGCCCGGCCCGGCTCCGGCTCCGGCTCCGGAGGGATCCTCCGGCTCCCCGGGCGGCGGCCGTGCCCCTCCGCCCCGCCCGCCGGGCCTCACGCCAGGGGCGCCTCTCCCCCTTCGACAGCCGCTTCGACGGCCGTGCTCCCCTTCACCTCGCCCGCCGGGTCGGCGGGGTCGGCGGGCAGGACCAGGTCCTCGTAGCCCGACATCGCCATGACCACCGCGAGCAGCGCGGGCGGCAGCAGCAAGGCGATCAGTACGGCCATCACGTCCATCGCCCCGTCCCTCCGTCCGGGCCCAGTCGGCCGCAGCGGCGAGTCCCCCCGCCCCTCGTGCCCAAACCGGCGGGCGGCGTACGCCGGGGTTTGCCTCGGCCGCGTCGGGTACCCGCCCGGCGACCGACACACGCGGCACCTGGGAGGGCGCCATGCAGCGAGGCAGCGACCGGCTCAGCCGGCGTCAGGACGACGCGATGAAGCACCAGCTCGAAGGGCTGCTCCGGTCCGGCCATTCCACCCGGACGGAGGAGTGGCACGACCCCGAACCGGTGGCTGACGACGACCCGGAGCTGGCCTACGGGCGCGTACCGGGCGACACGTTCGAGGCGCTGCGCCTGGAACTGGCCCGGCACCTGGCCCGCACCCCGTTCCCGGCGCACCGGGGGGACCTGTTGCGCGTCCTGCGGGAGCGGCACGCCCCCGATCCGCTCACGGAACGTGTGGAGGACCTTCCCGGTGACCGCACGTACCGCAGCGTGCAGGACGTGGCAGTCGCCCTGCACCGCAGGTGACGGCGAGGGGCGACGGAGGGAGTGACGGCAGCCGTGGCACAGCTCGTGAGAGAGGTCATGACGGCGGGCGTCGCCGCCGTCCGCCCCGACGCCTCGCTGGTCGAGGCGGCCCAGCTGATGCGGGCGCAGGACATCGGCGACGTGCTCGTCGCCGACGGGGACCTGCTCGTCGGGGTGGTGACGGACCGGGACATCACCGTACGGGCGGTCGCCGAGGGCGCCGACCCGCTGACCGTGAACGCCGAGACCGTGTGCACCCCGGACCCCGTGTGCGTGGGGCCGGACGACGAGGTCGCGACCGCCGTGCGGCTGATGCGGCGGCACGCCGTGCGGCGGCTGCCGGTGGTCGAGGACGGCCGGCCGCTCGGCGTGGTCAGCCTCGGGGACCTGGCGATCTCGCAGGACCCGGGGTCGGTCCTCGCGGACATCAGCAGGGCGGAACCGAACACCGACACCGCATGAGGAACATGAGGAAGGGGAGCTCATCGTGCGCATCGCGTTTCTCATCGCGCCCGAGGGCGTCGAACAGGTCGAGTTCACCGAGCCGTGGCAGGCGGTGACCGACGCCGGGGACTCCCCCGAGCTCGTCTCGACGGAGCCCGGGGAGATCCAGGCCTTCAACCACCTGGACAAGGCCGACACGTTCCCCGTCGACCGGACGGTCGACGAGGTGTCACCGGACGAGTACGACGCGCTGGTCCTGCCGGGCGGCGTCGCCAACCCCGACGCGCTCCGCATGGACGAGAAGGCCGTCGCCTTCGTCCGCGGCTTCTTCGAGGCCGGCAAGCCGGTCGCGTCGATCTGTCACGGGCCGTGGACCCTCGTCGAGGCGGACGTCCTGCGCGGGCGGCGGCTCACGTCGTGGCCGAGCCTGAAGACGGACGTCCGCAACGCGGGCGGCGAGTGGGTCGACGAGGAGGTCGTCGTCTCCGGCGACGGGGCCGGCACCCTGGTCACCAGCCGCAAGCCGGACGACCTGCCGGCGTTCTGCTCGACGCTGGTCGAGGAGTTCCACAAGGCCGCCTGACCGCTCGTGGCCGCGCGCCGCGATCCGGCCCGGACCGGATCCGGCCGGAGCGGCGCGCGGCCCCGCACCGCCGCCGTCCCCGTCTCAGGGGCGGCGGCCCAGCATGTTCAGGAGCTTCGTCTGCGCGTCGGCGCCGGACGCCGCTGGCACCGGGTCGGCGAAGAGCCCCGAGGAGGGCAGGGAGTCGGCGTACGGGGAGAACTCCTGGAGGGCGAAGTCCACCAGCGGCAGCGGGATCCGCTCGTCGGCGCCGATCGCCCGCGACAGGTCCCAGGCGTGGACCACCGCGTCCGCCGTCATCTGGGAGCAGTAGGCGGTGGCCGCCGTGTCGCCGGACGACAGGTTCACCGTGCGGTCCAGGGCGCCCTCCTCGCGGAAGGCGTCCCGTGCCCCCGCCGCGGCGCGGTCCCACGCGCCGACCGGGTCGTCGCCGAGGACGTCCCCGTCGTACGTGTCGCCGACCTCCGCGACGGTCCGCCCGTCGCGCACCAGGTCGACGACCCACAGTTGCTCGCCGGTCAGGTGGTTGACCAGGTCGCGGACGGACCACTCGCTGCACGGTGTGGGCGCGTCCCACTGGTCCCCCCGGATCGCGTAGACGCGCGACGAGAACAGGTCGAGCGCCTGCGCGTGCCGGTCGAGGAGCGGGCTGCCGGACATGGGTCACCTCCGCGTGTGTCGGGCTTCCACTCTGTGCGGGGACGCCGGTCCACGCGACAGCAGCACGCCCGTGTGGCGTCCGAACGCACGGGTACTCGCCCGAAACGGACATTCCGGCCTCTGGGAGGGAGCCATGCAACTCGCCTTTCTGACCAGTCTCTACGACCGTCCGGGCCCCTGGGCCAGCGTGTACCTCGATACGTCGCGGATGGACGAGTCCGCCCAGTGGCGGCAGGAGCTCATGGCGCGCAACGCCTGCGAGGAACTCGCCGCCCAGGGCTGCGACGAGGCGACCGTGCGGGCCGTCCACGAGGTGCTGGCCGAATGGCCGCGCCCCGCGGGGGAGGCCGGGCGCGCGGTGTTCGCCACGCACGGCGAGGTCGTCCTGGACCCGCCGCTGGCCATACGGCCGCTCGCGCCCACCCAGGTGTTCTGGTCGGCGCTCCCCCGGCTCGGGCCGCTGCTGGACCTGGCGGCGCAGGAGCCCGTGTGCCTGGTCGCGTACATCGACCGGATCGGCGCCGACCTGGAGCTGCGCAGCCCCATCGGGGCGATGCCGGCCGGGCAGGTGCAGGGTCGGGACTGGCCGGTGCGCCGCACGTCGAGCAACACCTGGTCCGAACGCCACTTCCAGCTCAGCGTGGAGAACACCTGGGAGGAGAACGCCCAGAAGATCGCCGACGCGATCGCGGATTCCGTGCCGGAGCTCGGCGTCGACGTGGTCGTCCTGGCGGGCGACGTGCGCGAGCGGCGCTCGGTGCACGAGCGGCTGCCCGCCGCCCTGACGGCGGACGTGGTCGAGAGCGAGCACGGCGGCCGGGCCGCCGGCGCGGGACGGGAGCGGCTCGACGAGGACGTGCGGGCCGCCAAGGAGGCGTTCTTGCGGCGTACCGCCGAGGCGGAGCTGGACCGGTTCCGGGCGGCCCGTGCCCCCGAAGGCGCGAGCGCGGCCGGGGCGAGCGCGGCCGAGGGGGTGCCCGCGCTGGTCCAGGCGGCGCGTGAGCACCGGATCGCGGAGCTGCTGATCCGCCCCGAGGGGCCCGACGCGCACCGCCAGGTGTGGGTGGGCGCCCGGCCGGACCAGGTCGCGGTGCGGCGTACGGAGACGCAGTACCTGGGCGACACCGAGCCGCTGCCCGCGCGGGCGGACGACGCGCTGCTGCGGTCGGCACTGGCGACCGGCGCGGACGTGCTGCGCGTACGGCCGGAGATCGACGACGACCTGCCGGTCGGCGGGCTCGGCGCGCTGCTGCGCTGGCCGTACGACGAGAAGGAGACCGAGGCGGCCACCATGTGAGCCGGCCGCCCGGCCGCCGTCACCGGCGGCCGGGAGCGGGGCACAGGACAGGGGCGCCCGTCGGCCCTTCTCGCGGACGGGCGCCTCCGCCGTGTACGGGGGCGGTCGCGGGGCATCCGGGGTGCGGAGGTGCATCATGGTTCCCGTTCTGCTGGTTCTGTTGCTGGCGGTCCTTCTGTTCGGTGTCGGGTTCATCTGGAAGGCCCTGTGGTGGATCGCGCTGACGGTCCTCGTCGTCTGGCTCCTCGGCTTCTTCATGCGGGGGACGACGTCGGGCGGCGGGCGGTCCCGCTGGTACAGGTGGTAGGGAGCAGGCGACGCGGGAGGGCGCCGGCGGCCTCGTGCCGCCGGCGCCCTCTTTCGCCGTTCTCCGCGCCTTCCGCCGCCGCGCGGCTCAGGCGACCACCCGCTCGACGAGGAGCTTCACCGCGGCGGCGATGGACTCGGCGTCGATGCCCGCCGCGTGCAGCTGTTCCTGCGGGGAGGCCGAGGTGGGCATGTTCCGCACCGCCAGCCGGGCCATCCGGGGCGCGGGGCGGCCGTCCGAGAAGACCTCGGCGACGGCGTCGCCCAGGCCGCCCTCCGGGTGGTGGTCCTCTACGGTCAGCAGGCACCCGGTCTGCGCGGCGGCCTCGTTGAGCGTGTCGGCGTCGACGGGCTTGACCGAGTACAGGTCGACGACGCGGACGGGGATGCCGTCGCGCTCCAGCACGTCGGCGGCCTTGAGGGCCTCGTGGACCGTGACGCCGGCCGCGACGATCGTGACCTTGTCCCCGTCGTGGCGGCGCAGCACCTTGCTGCCGCCGACCGGGAACTCCTCGTCGGGCCCGTACAGGACGGGCAGGTCGCCGCGCGTGGTGCGCAGGTAGCGGATGCCGTCGAGGTCGGCCATGGCGGCGACGAGGCGGGCCGTCTGGTTGGCGTCGCACGGGTAGAGGACGGTGCTGCCGTGGACCGACCGGAGCATCGCCAGGTCCTCCAGGCCCATCTGGGACGGGCCGTCCGGGCCGATGGCGACGCCGGCGTGCGAGCCGACGAGGTTGATGCCGGCGCGGCTGACGGCGGCCATGCGGATGAAGTCGTGGGCCCGGGTGAGGAACGCGGCGAACGTCGACGCGTACGGCACGTAGCCGCGCGCGGCCAGTCCGACCGCGGCGGCGACCAGTTGCTGTTCGGCGATGTAGCACTCGAAGTACCGGTCGGGGTGGGCCTTGGCGAAGAACTCCGTCCGCGTCGAGTCGCTCACCTCCGCGTCGAGGGCGACGACCCGGCCGCGGGCCGAGCCGACCGCTTCGAGCGCGTGCCCGTACGCGGTGCGGGTGGCGACCTCGTCGCCCGTGTCGAACCGGGGCAACTCGGGCTCGGTGTCCCGCGGGACGGCCGGCGGCTCGCCGTCCGGCGGGGCCTGCACCCGGACGCGGATGTTGCGTACGCCGCCGAGTTCGGCGATCGCCGTCCCGGCGTCCGGCAGGGGCTTGCCGTGCAGGCCCTCGCGGTCCTCGACGGCCTCGACGCCGCGGCCCTTGTGGGTGCGGGCGAGGATCGCGGTGGGCTGCCGGGTGGTGGAGCGGGCCTCCGCGAAGGCCGCGTCGACGGCCCGCACGTCGTGACCGTCGACCTCGACGACGTGCCAGCCGAAGGCGTGGAGGCGGCGCGCGTAGGCGTCCAGGTCGTGTTCGTGGCGGGTGGGGCCGCGCTGGCCCAGCCGGTTGACGTCCACGACGAGGGTGAGGTTGTCGAGGTGGTTGTACGCGGCGTGCTCGACGGCCTCCCAGACCGAGCCCTCCGCCATCTCGCTGTCACCGGACAGGACGTACACGCGGTACGGGAGCCGGTCGAGGCGTTGCCCGGCGAGGGCCATGCCGACGGCGACGGGCAGGCCCTGGCCCAGGGAGCCGGTCGCCACGTCCACCCAGGGCAGCCGGGGCGTGGGGTGGCCCTCCAGGCGGCTGCCGAGGGTGCGGTAGGTCAGGAGCTCGTCCTCGTCGATGGCGCCCGCGGCCCGGTACAGGGCGTACAGCAGGGGCGAGGCGTGGCCCTTGGAGAGGACGAGCCGGTCGTTGGAGGGGTGGTCGGGGCGGTCGAAGTCGTAGCGCAGGTGGTGCGCGAGCAGGACGGCCGCGATGTCGGCGGCCGACATGGAGGAGGTGGGGTGGCCGGAGCCCGCCGCGTCCGACGCGCGTACCGCGTCGGCGCGCAACTGCTGGGCGAGTTCGGTGAGTTCTTCGAGTTCCATGTCACTCCTCGCGGGGTCGGGAGCCGGTCTTGGCCAGTTCGGGCGAGGCCGTGTCGAGGGGGACCTGCCAGGAGCGGACCAGGCCGAGCTGCACCGCCTGGCGGGGCAGCGCCGCGTCGAGCAGCCAGTCGGCGGCCACCCTGACCCGGTTGCCCGGCATGGCGGCCAGGTGGTAGCCGCGGGTGACGGCCCCGGCGACGATCCCCGAGAGGGGCACGCCGAGGGGGTTGGCGGCGGCCTTGACCCCGCCGAGGTCGACGGCGAAGCCCATGTCGCTGTGCCGGTACGGGACGGGGTCGCCGACGCCGAGGGAGGCGGCGACGTTGCGGGCGGCCACCTTGCCCTGCCGGGACGCGTGCTGCGCCGTCATGGGGGTGAACTCGCCGGGCCGGTGCAGGTCCGGTACGGCGGCGGCGTCGCCGCACGCGAAGACGCCCGGTCGTCCCGGCACCTCCAACTGCGGCGTGACGACGAGCCGGCCGCGTTCGACGGGCAGCCCGAGCTGGGAGACGAGCGGGTCGGGGCGCACGCCGACGCACCAGATCAGGGAGCGCGTCTCGACGAACTCGCCGCTGTCCAGCAGGACGCCGTCGGGCGTGGACTCCTTGACGGAGGTGCCCATGCGGACGTCGACGCCGCGCGAGCGGAGCACCTGGTCGGCCGTGTCGGAGAGCCGCTTGTCGAGCCCGGGCAGGACGCGGTCGGCGACGTCGAGGAGCATCCAGCGGGGCCGTACGCCCTCGGGCCAGGCGGGGTGCTTGCGGACGAGCGCGTCGGTGAACATCTTGCCGTGGGCGGCGACCTCCGTTCCGGTGTAGCCGGCGCCGACCACGACGAAGGTGCAGCGCGAGGTGCACTCGGCGGGGTCCGCCGCGGACGCCGCGAGCTCCACCTGGCGGGTGACGTGGTCCCGCAGGTAGAGCGCTTCGGGCAGGCCGCGGAAGCCGGTGGCGTGTTCCGCGACGCCCGGGATGGGGAGCAGCTTGCTGACGCTGCCGACGGCGAGGACGAGCCGGTCGTAGCCGAGCTCGCCCGGCGTGCCCTCCGGGTCCGTGTAGTGGACCCTGCGCGCCTCCAGGTCGACGCGTCCGGCCTCGCCGAGGACGAGCCGCACGTGGCGGAGGGTGCCGGGCAGGGACACGGTGACGCGGCGGGGTTCGAGGACGCCGGCGGCGACCTGCGGCAGCAGCGGCAGGTAGAGGAAGTAGTCCGTGGGGTTGAGCAGGACGATCTCGGCACGGCCGCGCAGTGTGCGGGAGAGTTCGCGGGCGGTCTGGTAGCCGGCGAAGCCGGCTCCGACGATGAGGACGCGCGGGCGGCGCCGCGGCTGGGTGGTCACTGGGCCTCCCGTGGATGGGTTGCGGTTCAGGCTCGGTGGTGCGGTGCCTCCGGGTCGGTGGACGGCCCGGGCGGCTCGGCCGGCGGGGGCGGTACGACCGGGGCGGGTGGTGCTCCGGGGGCGACGACGCGCACCTCGACCGGCTCGGCGGCGGGCCCCGGCTCCGTGCCGGGTGCGGCGGGCGCCCGTTCCGGGGCGTGCGGCGGGCGGCGCTCGGCGGCGCGGGCGGCGCGGCGGCGGACCACCGCGACGAGCGCGGCCAGCAGGGCACCCCCGAGCGCCGCGGTGGCCGCCCGCACCGGCTGCCGGGACCGCGGGGTCTTCTTCATCATGCGGTGCCGGGTACCCGGGCGGCCGGGCGGTTAACAACCCCGCACCCACTGTCCGCATGATGAGAAACTCGTCTCGCGATGTGGCATCGTGCCGTAGCGTTGCCGCCCTGGCGTTCCCGAGGGAGACGGAACAGGGCCATGAAGGATGCTGTTTACACGCACGGGCACCACGAGTCGGTGCTGCGCTCGCACCGGTGGCGTACGGCGGAGAACTCGGCGGCGTACCTGCTGGGCGAGGTGCGCCCCGGCCTCGACGTGCTGGACGTGGGGTGCGGCCCCGGCACGATCACGGCGGACCTGGCCGCGCGGGTCGCGCCGGGCCGGGTGACGGCGGTGGACGCGTCCGCCGGCGTGCTGGAGCAGGCGCGGGCCGTGGCGGTCGAACGGGGGCTGGACAACGTCCGGTTCGCGGTGGCGGACGCGCACGCGCTGGACTTCCCCGACGACGCGTTCGACGTGGTCCACGCCCACCAGGTGCTCCAGCACGTGGGCGACCCGGTCTGCGCGCTGCGCGAGATGCGGCGGGTGTGCCGCCCCGGCGGGGTCGTCGCCGTGCGGGACAGCGACTACGCGGGGTTCACCTGGTTCCCCGAGGTGCCGGTGCTGACGGAGTGGCTGGGGCTGTACCGGCGGGTGGCGCGGGCCAACGGCGGTGAGCCGGACGCCGGGCGGAGGCTGCTGTCGTGGGCCCGGCGAGCGGGGTTCACCGACATCACGCCCAGTGCCGCGGTGTGGTGCTTCGCCACGCCTCCGGACCGCGCCTGGTGGAGCGCGCTGTGGGCGGACCGCACGACGGAGTCGGCGTACGCACGGCTGGCGGTGGAGGGCGGCCACACGACGCCGGAGCGGCTGGCGGCCGTCGCCGAGGGGTGGCGGGAGTGGGGGCGCAGCGAAGACGGGTGGTTCACCGTGCCGCACGGGGAGATCCTCTGCCGCGTGTGATCCGGCCCAACTACCCTGACGGGTATGGAGATCCTCGGTACCACCCTGCGCGTCTGCGTCGACGACCTGGACGCCGCGGCGGAGTTCTACGAACGGCTCACCGGGACGCGGGCGCTGCGGTTCGAGCGCGGCGGGGTCCGCGTCGCGGCGGTCGGCTGCTTCCTGCTGATGAGCGGCCCCGAGTCGGAGCTGGAGGTGCTGCGCAAGGTCACCGCGACGATCGCGGTGGCGGACGTGGACGCGGCGCACGCGACGCTGACCGAGGTGGGCGCGAAAGTCCTGGCGGGCCCGGTGCCCACCCCGGTGGGCCGGAACCTGATCGCGGTCCACCCGGACGGCTCCGTCTTCGAGTACGCGGACCGTCGCGCCGTCTAGACCCGGCCGCCTCCGGCGCGGCACGCGCACCGGGCGGGCGCGCGGGAGGCGCCCGGGTACGGGCCCCGGGGACCGTACCCGGGCGCGGTCGCCAGGGTCGCCGGGGCCGCCGGGGAGGTCAACGGCCGGGGCCGCCGACCGGCGGGAGGGGCATCTCGGCGGTGATCGCCCAGCGTTCGTGGTCGCGCCACGCGCCGTCGACGTGGAGCATCGCCGGGGAGTAGCCCTCCTTGCGGAATCCGGCCCGGCGCACGAGGGCCAGCGAACTGGCGTTGCCGGGCTGGACGTTGGCCTCCAGGCGGTGCAGCCCGAGGGGGCCGAAGGCGTGGTGCAGGACGAGCGCGAGGGCCTCGCTCATCAGGCCGCGCCCGGCGGCGTGCGCGAAGGCGCCGTACCCGAGGGCGCCGCACTGGAACGAGGCCCGGACGATGTTGTTGATGTTGACGAACCCGGCGATGCCGCCGCCGTCGCGCTCGCAGACCAGGTAGCCGCAGCGGGCCGGGTCCTCGATGAGGGCGCGGGCGTACGCGGTGTACGCGGCGGAGGTGGCGGGCGGGAAGAGCCAGGGCCGGTGCAGGTCCTCGCTCTCCCGCGCCCGGGCGGTGAACTCGTCGGCGTCCTCGTACCGGAAGGGCCGCAGGCCCACGCGCGGGCCTTCGGTCAGGTACGGGGGGCGCGGGGTGACGCGGTCGAGCATCGGGCCAGCGTAGGCCGCGATCACCACCGGACCAACCTTGTCAGACAAGTATGGATTGCCTGGTGGGCGGCGGGCGGCATACCGTGCGGGTGATCGGCCGGCGGGCGAGCCAGGGAGGTACAGCGGTGGTCGGTACGGAGCGGCGGCGCCCGGTCGTGGTGCTGTACGAGCGGATCGTCGACGCGATCCACGCCGGCACGTACCCGCCCGGCTCCACCCTGCCCTCCGAGCCGCGCCTCGCCGCCGAGCTGGGCGTCAGCCGCCCCGCCCTGCGCGAGGCGCTGCTGCTGCTCCAGGAGGACGGGCTGCTGTCCGTGCGCCGGGGCGTGGGCCGCACCGTCAACGACCGGCCGCCCCGGCGCGGCTTCGAGCACGTCCAGCCGCTGGAGGAGCTGCTCGGCGCGGGCGCCCCCGCCCGCGTACGGGCGCTGTTGCGGACCGTGGAGGAGCCGACGGACTTCACCGCGCAGCACCTGCTCGCCCCGGTACGGGCCGAGCTGCGGTTCTGGGAGTCGCTGCTGGCGGCGGAGGGCGCCGCGGCGGCGCTCAGCCAGGAGTGGGCGGCCCCCGACGAGGTGTTGGAGCGCGTCCACCCGGCGTTCGCGGCGGCCCTGCGCGAGGCGGCGGCGCCGGAGCGCACCTCGATGCTGGCCGTGCTGGCCGGGGCGTCGCGCGGGGTGGCGCTCGGGGCGCACAGCGCGGTGTCGGCGACGCTGCTGGGCCAGCGGCGCGGGGAACAGCTGGGCCGCCCCGCCGACACGCCCGCGGTGCTGGTCACGCAGGTGGTGCGGGTCGGGGAGACCCCGGTCCTGGCGGCCAAGCACATGCTGCCCACGGGCGCGCCCGCGCTGCCGGTCCTCCAGTCCAACTGAGCGTCCGCCGGACGGGCGGTCGGGGCTGTCGCGCGGGTCACGGCACCCGCCGCCGGGGTGCCCTACACTCCCGTCATGCACTTGTCTGACAACCTCGCCTCGACCGTCTCCGTCGCGGACTGGATCCGCCGGGCCCCCAAGGCCGTGCTCCACGACCACCTGGACGGCGGTCTGCGCCCCGCCACGATCATCGAGCTGGCCCGCGCGTGCGACTACACCGGTCTGCCCACCCAGGACCCGGCCGAGCTGGCCGTGTGGTTCCGGGACGCCGCCGACTCCGGCTCGCTGGAGCGGTACCTGGAGACGTTCGCCCACACGTGCGCGGTCATGCAGACCCGCGAGGCGCTGTTCCGGGTCGCGGCCGAGTGCGCCGAGGACCTGGCGGCGGACGGGGTCGTCTACGCGGAGGTGCGCTACGCGCCCGAGCAGCACCTGGCGGCCGGCCTGTCCCTGGACGAGGTCGTCGAGGCCGTCAACGAGGGCTTCCGCGAGGGCGAGCGCCGAACGGGCGGCCGGATCGTCGTCCGCACCCTGCTCACCGGGATGCGCCACACGGACCGCTCCCTGGAGATAGCCGGGCTGACCGTCGCGCACCGCGACCGCGGCGTCGCCGGCTTCGACATCGCGGGCGGGGAGGTCGGCAACCCGCCCTCCCGCCACCTGCCCGCCTTCCAGCACCTCAAGCGGCACAACTGCCACTTCACCATCCACGCGGGCGAAGCGGTCGGCGTCGAGTCGATCCACGAGGCCGTACAGGTGTGCGGCGCCGAGCGGATCGGCCACGGGGTGCGGATCACCGACGACATCGCCGAGGACGGCACGCTCGGCCACCTCGCCGCGTACGTCCGCGACAACCGCATCGCCCTGGAGGTCTGCCCGACCTCCAACCTCCAGACGGGCGCCGCGAAGGACTACGCCTCGCACCCGGTCGACCGGCTGCGCCGCCTGGGCTTCCGCGTCACCCTGAACACGGACAACCGGCTCGTGTCCGGCACCACCATGAGCGAGGAGTTCCAGCACGTGGCGGACGCCTTCGGCTACGGCCCGGAGGTCTTCGAGGAGCTCACGGTCGCCGCCGTCGAAGCCGCGTTCCTGCCGCTGCCGGAGCGCCGCCGGATCATCGAGGAGGTCGTCCGCCCCGGCTACGCGGCGCTCCGCTCCGCCGGCTGACCCCGGCCCGCGGGAGCGCCCGCCCTCCGCGGGTCAGCGGAGGGCGGGCGTCTCCAGCGTGAGCGTCCCGGCGTCCGCGTCGAGGACGGCGGGCACCCCGAGGGGGACGGTCAGCGCGGGCGTGCCGTGGCCGAAGCCCAGCTCCTCCACGACCGGCACGCCGAGCCCGCCGAGCCGGTCCCGCAGCACCTCGCGCACCGCCCCGTACGGCCCGCACTCCTCCCAGGAGCCGAGCGCGACACCCGCCACGCCGTCCAGCAGCCCGGCCCTCAGCAGTTGGGTCAGCATCCGGTCGATCCGATACGGCTCCTCCCCCACGTCCTCCAGGAGCAGCAGCGCGCCGCGCAGCGACGCCCGCCCGTCCGGCGTGCCGATCCCGGCGGCGAGCAGGCTCAGGCAGCCGCCCGCGGTGACGCCCCGGGCCCGCCCCGGCACCAGGGGCCGCGCCGCGTCCGAGCCGAGCACCCGCACCGAGGCGGGGTCCAGCAGCACGGCCCGCAGGGCCTCCCGGGTGGCGGCGTCCTTGAGGAAGGGCGCCGCCCCCGCCATCGGCCCGTGCAGCGTGGCCAGCCCCAGCCGCAACGCGAACGCCTCGTGGAGCGCCGTCGCGTCGCTGAACCCGACGAACACCTTCGGCCCGGCGGCCCGCAGGGCGTCCCAGTCGAGCAGGTCGACGACGCGCTGGGCGCCGTACCCGCCGCGGACGCCGATCACCGCGTCGACGTCCGGGTCGCACCAGGCGTCCTGGAGGTCGCGGGCCCGGTCCTCGTCGGTCCCGGCCAGGTAGGAGGCGGTGGGGTGGCGGTCCAGGACGTGCGGCAGGGCGACCGGGTCGAGGTCCCAGCCGCGCAGCACGTCCAGGCCGGCCGCCAGCCGCTCCTCGGCCACCGGGCCGCTGGGCGCGACGACGGCGACCCGCGCGCCCGGCCGCAGCCGCGGCGGCCGGGTCAGCGGGGTCAGGGCCCGGCCCCGGGGCGGCGGGGTCACCCCCTCAGCTCCAGCGGCGGCACGTCGGGGCGGGCGATCCCGAAGGTCCACGCGTACAGCGCCAGTTCGGCCTCCAGGGCGCGCACCAGCGTCTCGGCGCGGCGGAAGCCGTGCTCCTCGCCCTCGAACGCGAGGTACGCGTGCGGGACGCCGCGCCCGGCCATCCGGGCCAGGAACCGCTCGCTCTGCGCCGGCGGGCAGATCAGGTCGTCCGTCCCCTGGAGCAGCAGGAACGGGGTGTCGATCCGGTCGACGTGGTGGAGCGGGGAGCGCTCCTCGTACCGGCCGGGGACCTCGGTGAGCGGCCCGACGAGCGACTCCAGGTAGTGCGATTCAAAGTCGTGGGTCTCCCCCGCCGTCCCCCAGTGGCCCAGGTCGAGGACCGGGTAGAGGATGGTGGCGCAGGCGTACGCGTCGGTGGCGGCGAGCGACGCGGCGGCGGTCCAGCCGCCGGCGCTGCCGCCGCGGATGGCGAGCCGGGCCGGGTCGGCGGTGCCCTCGGCGGCGAGGGCGGCGGCGACGGCGGCGCAGTCCTCCACGTCGACGACGCCCCACTGCTCGCGCAGCCGCTCGCGGTAGGCGCGGCCGTAGCCGGTGGAGCCGCCGTAGTCGACCTCGACGACGCCGATGCCGCGGGAGGTGAAGTACGCGACCTCCAGGTCGAGGGCGGAGGGCGTGCGGCCGGTGGGCCCGCCGTGCGCCCACACGACGTACGGCGGCAGTTCGTCGTCGGGGGCCGCCGCGTCGGGGTTGCGCGGCGGGTGGACGCGGGCGTGGATCTCCCGGCCGCCGGGCCCGGCGAAGGTGCGCGGCCGGGGCTCGGGGTAGTACCCGGGGTCGACCGGGTCCTCGTGGGGGGCGCCGATGACGCGGGCGCGGCCGGTGCCGGTGTCCAGCTCCACCACCTCGTAGCCGCTGCGCGGGCCGGCGGCGACGCCGATGACGCGGCTGCCGTGGACGGCGAGCGTGGGCGCCCACTCGGTCCACGGCCCGACCGCGTCGACGAGTTCGCCGGTCTCGGGGTCGAGGATGCCCAGCGCGGTGGAGCCCCGGCCGTGGATGACGGCGACGAGCCCGCTGTCGAGGGGCCGGAACCAGCGCAGGCCGACCTTCCACAGCGGCCCGCCGAACTCCTCCTCGCGGCCCGCGCACAACGCGGTCGCCACGGTGGAGCCGGGGGCCAGCCGGTACGGCTCCCACCAGCCGCCGCGGTCGGAGGCGTACAGCAGGGAGCCGTCGGGTGCCCAGTCGACCTGGCAGACCGACTCGTCGACGGCCCCGGCGACGGGCGCGACGGAGGCGAACGGGCCGCCGTCGACGACCTCGCCGGTCATCACGAGCGTGCCGTCCCACGGCATGAGCGGGTGGTCCCAGGCGAGCCAGGCGACCCGGCGCCCGTCCGGGGAGAGCCGGGGCCCGGTGACGAACCGGTGCCGGTCGTCGGTCAGTTCCCGTATCGCGGCCCGGTCGTCGGCCGCGGACCCGTCGAGCGGTACGGCGGCGATGACGCGCCGCACGTCGCCGGGGCCCTCGCCGGTGTACTCCTCCAGGACGCACCACACCTCGGTGCCGTCCGGGTGGAGGACCGGGTCGGCCCAGCGCAGCCCGCCGCCGGTCCCCGAGACCGGGGTGAGCGGGCGCGGCGGGGCGGCGCCGTCCGGTTCGTACGCGTACAGCCGCTGGTCGGGGAAGTGGCAGAAGACGACGAGCGGCCCGGCGCCGTCCCTCGTCGTGCCCGCCCACGGCTGCCCGCCGTACTCGATGACGCGGCTGCGGACGTTCCACGGGGGCGGCAGGACGGAGACCTCGGTGCCGTCGGCGGTGCGGCGGACCAGGGCGCGGCGGCCCCCCTCGGCGGGCCGCGGCGCGGTCCACCACACTTCGTCGCCGACCGTGCCGACGTACTCCGGCAGCCCGTCGTGCGCGGCGGCGAGGCGCGCGTCGATCGGTGACGGCCACGTTCCGTAGGGCCCCGTGGGCATCATGGACGGCTCCCCCCTGCGGGCTAGACGTTCTGGAGACAGTGGTCGAGGACGCGGACGCCGAAGTGCAGCGCGTCGACCGGGACGCGCTCGTCGACGCCGTGGAACAGCGCCTGGTAGTCGAAGCCGACGGGCAGCTTCAGCGGCGCGAAGCCGTAGCCGACGATGCCCAGCCGGGCGAACTGCTTGGCGTCGGTGCCGCCGGACATGCAGAACGGCAGGACGCGCGCGTCCGGGTCGAAGCGCTCGATCGAGGCGCGCAGCGTGGCGTACGTCGGCGAGTCGACCGGCGCCTCCAGGGCGACCTCCTTGTGGTGGAACTCCCAGTCGATCCCGGGGCCGGTCAGCTCGTCGAGGGCGGCGGTGAACTCCTCCTCGCCGCCCGGCACGATCCGCCCGTCGACGTGCGCGCTGGCGGAGCCGGGGATGACGTTCACCTTGTAACCGGCGTGGAGCATCGTCGGGTTGGTGCTGTTGCGCAGCGTCGCCTCGACGAGGGCGGCGGCCGGGCCGAGCCTGGCGAGGAGCGCGTCGACGTCGAAGTGCGGGTCGTCGAGGTCGGGCGCGTCGATGCCGTGCAGCGCGGCCAGTTCGGTGAGCGCGGCCCGGACGGTGGTGGTGAGCCGGACCGGCCACCGGTGCTCGCCGATCCGGGCGATGGCGGCGGCGAGCCGGGTGACGGCGTTCTCCCGGTTGACCTTGGAGCCGTGCCCGGCCCGGCCCTGCGCGGTCAGCTTGAGCCAGGCCGTGCCGCGCTCGCCCGCGCCGATCGGGTACAGGGGCATGCGGGGACCGGCGTGGAAGGTGTACGCGCCGGACTCGCCGATCCCCTCGGTGCAGCCCTCGAACAGGTCGGCGTGCCGGTCGGCGAGGAAGCCGGCGCCGTCCGCGGCGCTCGCCTCCTCGTCGGCCGTGTAGGCGAGGACGATGTCGCGGCGCGGCCGGACGCCGCGGCGCGCCCAGTCGCGGACGACGGCGAGGACCATCGCGTCCATGTTCTTCATGTCGACGGCGCCGCGGCCCCACACGACGCCGTCGCGGACCTCGCCGGAGAACGGGTGCACGGTCCAGTCGGCGGGTTCGGCCGGGACCACGTCGAGGTGGCCGTGGACGAGCAGCGCGTCGGCGGACGGGTCGGTGCCCTCGATGCGGGCGACGACGTTGGTGCGGCCCTTGGTGCGTTCCAGCAGGAGGGGCTCGACGCCGGCGTCGGCGAGCCGCTCGGCGACGTACTCGGCGGCGGGCCGCTCCCGGCAGTCGCCGCCGCCGCGGTTGGTCGTGTCGATCCGGATGAGGTCGGAGGTGAAGTCCACCACCTCCGCGAAGGCCGGCCCGTCCGACGGGTACCGCTCCTGCTCCCGGTCCTGAAGGATCCGGTCAGCCATACTGCTCCTCCACTGCGGCCGAGACGATCGTTGTGACCGCCTTGAAGGTGCGGATGGCCTCGTACATCGTGCCGCTGGTGTAGGCGACCCGGCGCTCGCCGCCGGCCACCACCCCCGGGACGACGGTGGCGGCCGCGGCCAGGTGCTCCGCGTCGAACTCCAGCTCCACGGTGTACGGGCCGCCGCGCACCGGTTCGTACCGTACGGCGAGACGCGTGGCGTCCTTCGCCGCGGCGCGGATGTCGGCGGCCGTCCGCGTGGGGGTGCGGCAGACCGCCGCGTACCGCGACACATGGTCTTTCACGGCGACCATACGTGCTTCGGGCGCGTAGCCGAGCGCGTCCCGGCAGGTCAGGTCGTCGCCGGTGACGAGGACGACGGGGACGCCGTACTCGGCGACGACGTGCGCGTTGAGGTACCCCTCGCCGGCGCGGACGCCGTTGAGCCAGACGCCGGTGATGGAGTTGGCGAGGTACGTGTGGGCGAGGACGCCCTCGGTGCCGGCGCCCGTGTGGTAGCCGACGAAGGCGATGCCGTCGACGTCGCCGTGCTGGACCCCCTCGACCATGGTGAGCGCCTTGTGCCTGCCGGTCAGCATCTGGGCGCGCGGGTCGAGCCGTTCGAGGAGGAGGTTGCGCATCGTCCAGTGGGCCTCGTTGATGAGGACCTCGTCCGCGCCGCCGTCGAAGAAGCCGAGGACGGCCGCGTTGACGTCGGAGGTGAACATCGCCCGGCAGCGCTCCCACTGGGGGGTGCCGGGCAGGACGTCGGCGGGCCAGGTGACCCCGGTGGCGCCCTCCATGTCGGCGCTGATGAGGATCTTCATGTCCACACGGTACGCGGCGCCCGGTGGCGGTACCAGGCGCGGCCCCGTCAGCGGGGGCGCGCCGGGCGCGGGTAGGTACGGGACTGCTTGACGCTGCCGAACGCGAAGCTGGACTCGATCGACGCGATCCCGGGGATGGCGTGGATCCGGTCGCGGACGAGCCGCTCGTACGCCTCCAGGCTCTCGATCACCACGCGCAGCAGGTAGTCGCTGCTGCCGGCCATCAGGTAGCAGTCCTGGATGTGCTCGATGAGGGCGACGTGCTCCTCGAAGACGGCGACGGCCTCCGCGGTGTGGCGCTCCAGGCGGATGCGGACGAACACGGTGATCGGCAGTCCGTACGCGACCTGGTCGACCACCGCGGTGTAGCCGCGGATGAGCCCGGCCTCCTCCAGGCGGCGCACCCGGCGCAGGCACGGGGAGGGGGAGAGCCGGACGCGGTCGGCGAGCTCCTGGTTGGAGAGCCGGCCGTCGGCCTGGAGCTCGCGGATGATCCGCAGGTCGATGTCGTCCACGTCCGCCGCCCGCCCTCCCCGGCCCCTGCCCCGGCCTTCGGTTCGTCCGCCGCCGTTCTTGGCAGATCCTGCCCCAAACATAGGTCTGAGCGGCAGAACTGGCAATCGACTGCCCCGGCCGAGGGCCTAGCGTTGCGGCACGAGGGATGGGATCCGTCCGGCAGGGAGGTGTGGTGTGGTCGCGACGAACGCGGCGGGGGCGCCCGCGGCGGGCCGCGGGGCGTTCCCGCGCGGCCCGTCCCCGCGGGCTGCGGGCACGGCGGCGCTGTTGCTGACCGTGGCGATCTGGGCGGCGTTCGCCCTGAGCGCGCGGGCGCTGAGCACGTCGACGCTGCTGCCCGCCGACGCGGCGCTGCTGCGCTTCGGGGTTCCCCTGGTCGTCCTGGCGCCCGCGCTGTGGCGGCGCCGGCACGCGCTGGCCTCGGTGCGGCCCGGCCCGGCCGCGCGGGTCGCGGGCGGGGCCGGGGTGCCGTTCTTCCTGGCCGCGATGTTCGGCGGGTCGCTGACCTCGGCGTCGTTCGTCGGGGCGATCGTGCCGGGCATGGTGCCGCTGTTCGTGTCCGCGCTGATGGTGGCGCGGGGGCGGGGCGTGCCGCGCGGGACGCGGGGGGCCGGGCTGGTGCTGATCGCGGCGGGCGTGGTGGCGCTGGTGTGGCGGTACGCGGTGCCGTTCGACGGCGACGTGATGCTGGGCTCGGGGACGCTGCTGGTGGCGAGCGGGCTGTGGGCGCTGTACACGGTGGGGCTGCGGGAGGTGGACCTCGACCCGGTCGGGTCGATCGGGCTGCTGTGCGCACCCTCGTTCGCGGTGGTCGCCGTGCTGGTGGCGGCCGGTGTCCTGCCGACCGGGTTCGCGGACGCGGCGGCGGCCGACGTCGCGCTGTTCCTGGTGGTGCAGGGGCTGGGCGTGGGGCTGTGCGCCGGGCTGCTGTACGCGTTCGCGATCCGGCGGCTGGGCGCCGAGCGCAGCTCCGTGGTGGGCAGCCTGAGCCCGGTGGCCGTGGTGCTGCTGGCGATCCCCCTGCTGGGCGAGCGGCCGACGGCGGCCGTGCTCGTCGGCGTACCCCTCATCACCACGGGCGTGGTCCTGGCGAACCGACGCCCCCGTTCCCCACGTGAACCGGAGGTCTCCCCCGATGCTTGAGCTGCTGCCCGCCCCGCCGGCCGACCCGCTGTGGGACCTGGCCGCCGAGTTCGGCGCCGACCCGCGCCCCGAACGGCTGGACCTGGTCCTGGGCGTCTACCGCGACCACACGGGCGTGACCCCGGTGATGCGGGCCGTGCGGGAGGCCGAGATACGCCTCGCTGAGCGTTCCGCGTCGAAGGAGTACCGGGGCCTGTCCGGCAACACGGCGTTCAACCGCGCGATGCTCTCGCTGGTCCTGGGCGGCGACGTGCCGGCCGGCCGGGCCACCGCCGTGCAGACCGTCGCCGGCACGGGCGCGCTGCGGCTGCTGGCCGACCTCGTGCGGCGGACCCGCCCCGGCGCGACGGTGTGGATCAGCGACCCGGCGTACGTGAACCACCGGCCGATCCTGGAGGCCGCGGGGCTGGCGGTGCGCGCGTACCGCTGGACCGACCCGCAGGGGCTGCTGGACGACCTGCGCGGCGCGGGCCGGGACGACGTGGTGCTGCTCCAGGGCTGCTGCCACAACCCGACCGGCGTCGACCCGGCGCGGGAGGTGTGGGAGGCGCTGGCGGACACGGCGGCCCGCGCCGGGTGGGTGCCGTTCCTGGACCTGGCGTACCACGGGCTGGGCGACGGCCTGGACGAGGACCTGTGGGCGGCGCGGACGCTGGCGGAGCGGCTGCCGGAGGTGCTGGTCGCGGTGAGCTGCTCGAAGAACTTCGGGCTGTACGCGGACCGTACGGGCTGCGCGATCGTGCTGGGCTCCTCGGCCCGGGCCCTGCGCCACGCGGAGACGGCCCTGCAGAACGCCGCCCGCACCCTGTACTCGATGCCGCCCGAGCACGGCGCGGCGGTCGTGGCGACGGTGCTGGAGGACGCGGAGCTGCGCGGGGCGTGGCGCGCGGAGCTGGACGCGATGCGGGGCCGCATCGCCGCCGGCCGCGCCGCGTTGGTCGCCCGGCTGGAGGCGCTGGGCTGCGGCGACTGGGCCGGGCCGCTGGCGCGGCAGAAGGGCATGTTCACGGGGCTGCCGCTGTCGCCGGAGCAGATGGCGGCGCTGCGCCGGGACCACGCGGTGTACGGCACGGCGACGGGGCGGATCAACGTCGCGGGGCTCCCGCCCGGCCGGGTGGACCAGTTGGCCGGGGCGATCGCGGCGGTGCTGGCCCCGGCCGCGGTCTGAGCCCCGGGTGGGCCCCGGGCGCGTCACGCGGGGACGGCCGGGTCCCGCGGGTCGGGGGCCAGGGCCGCGAGGAGTTCCGCGCGGTGGAGGTCCGCCACCGGGGCCAGCAGGTCCGGGTGGCGCAGCAGCGCCGCCGCGCGGAGGTCCCGTTCGCCGGGCGACAGGAGGCGGCGGTGCCCGGCGGGCGACCGGTCGGCGGTGACGGCGACGGCGGCGGCGGCCAGGTCGGGCTCGCCGAGCAGGCAGGCGGCCCAACTGGCGACGACCTCGTCCACCCAGCTGCGCCACGGCGCGTCGTCCTCCGCGGCGCCGGCGACCCGGTCGAGCCGGTCCGCGCCCCCGGCGCCGGTGACGGCGACCAGGGCGGCGTCGAGTTCGGTGGGGTAGCGCAGCGCGGCGGCGACGCCCGCCGCCTGGCGCGCCTGGGCCTCGACGAGGGCGTGGTCGACGGCGCCGCCTCCCGGGGGGTAGGCGCGGACGAGCCACTGCGCGGTGGCCGCGACGATCGGGGAGAGCTGTGCGTGCACGGTCGATCCGTAGGCCGTAAGGGTGTTCGGACGGCTTGCACGGTACCCCGGCGGGGCCGGACGGCGTAATGACGCATATCACCCGTTCCTGGTGGTATCCGCACTCTGATCGTTCAGCCGGAACGCGAAGGAGACGGAGACCCCATGGGACACGGCGGAGACGTGATCACCGA
Source organism: Streptomyces tamarix (assembly GCF_032423885.1). Taxonomy (NCBI): domain Bacteria; kingdom Bacillati; phylum Actinomycetota; class Actinomycetes; order Kitasatosporales; family Streptomycetaceae; genus Streptomyces; species Streptomyces tamarix. Next base: position 38,518 of record NZ_JAWCTQ010000011.1, read on the forward strand.
GCTGACCACCGACCACCGGGAGGTGGAGGAGCTGTTCGCCCGGATCGAGGGGCTGGCACCCGGCGACCCGGAGCGCAAGCGGCTCGCGGACCAGGTCACGATGGAGCTGGTCCGCCACTCGGTCGCGGAGGAGGAGTACCTGTACCCGGCGGTGCGGGAGCACCTGTCCGGCGGCGACGCGCTCGCCGACAAGGAGCTGGAGGACCACGCGTCCGCCGAGCGCACCATGAAGGAGCTGGAGGGCTGCGAGGCGGACGACACCCGGTTCGACGTGCTGGTCGCGCAGCTGATGGCGGAGATCCGCGAGCACGTCGCCGACGAGGAGGCGAACCTGCTGCCCCGGCTCCGCGAGGCGTGCTCGCAGGAGGAGCTGGACGAGCTGGGCGACAAGGTGCGCCGGGCGAAGAAGACCGCGCCGACCCGTCCGCACCCGGCCGCCCCGGACAAGCCGCCGGCCAACAAGCTCCTCGCCCCGGGCACGGGCATGGTCGACCGGCTCCGCGACGCCCTCACGGGGCGCGGCAAGCAGGGCTGACCGCGGACGGCCCGTGCGCCCGGCAGGACCCGGGCACCGCAGTACGCGACTGACCCCGGCCGGGCGCCGGGGGCCCGCGCGGATTCCCCGCGCCGGGCCCCGGAACCGGCCGGGGTCAGTCGCCGTGGCCGAGCCAGACGTCCCGTGCGGCGCGGGCGCCCCCCGTCACCCGCAGCGGGGCGGCCACCGGCGGGTAGCCGGAGGCGATCACCGTGTAGGCGCCGGCCGCCAGGTCGGAGAAGCGGAAGGTGCCGTCGGGGCCGGTGGTGAGGGTGCCGACGGTGTTGCCGGCCGCGTCGAGCAGCGACACGCGGGCCTCCTCGACGGGACGGCCGCCGGGGGCGCGCACGGTGCCGCTCAGGACGGCGCCGCCCGCGATCTCCACGTCCTGCCGCGTCTCGTGCTCCGCGTCCACGCCGACCGGGAGGGCGGTGGGGCCCAGCCCGGGCGTGCCCGCGGTGAGGGTGTAGTCGCCGGCGAGGAGGCCGGTGAGGACGTACCCGCCTCCGGGGCCGGTGCGGGTCGCGGCGACGACCTCGCCGCGCGCGTCGGTGAGGGTGACGGTGGCGCCCTCGGCGGGCGTGCCGCCCGGGACGGTGACGGTTCCGGAGAGGCGGCCGGCACCGCCGAGGACGATGTCCCGCTCGACGCTCCCGTCGGGGCGGGCGCCCGCGGTGAGGGTGACGGCGCGGGGCTGGTGGCCGGCGGCGGAGGCGATGAGGACGTACACACCGGGGGCGGGGGTGCTCAGCGCGTACCGGCCCCCGGCGCCGCTCGCACCGCGGCCGGTCTGGCGGCCGTGGGCGTCGAGGAGGGTGAGGGCCGCGCCGGGGACGGGCGTGCCGTCGTGGTGGCGGACCGTGCCGCACAGGGGCGCGCCGGGGCCGGGGGCCGGGTCGTCGGCGTCCTCGCGCGGCGGGGGCAGCATCGACCCGGCCGTCCGGGGCCCGGGCGCGGCGGCGGCCCCCTCGGGGGTGCGGGCCCCGGGGAGGGTGCCCCCGAAGGGCGGGGCGTCGGCCGCCAGCGGCCTCTCCCGGAGGAAGAGGACGGCGAGGAGGCCGGCGGCCAGCAGCGCCGCCAGGTGGAGCAGGATCCGCGGCGCGGCGTCGGCGTACGCCTCGACGTACCCCTCCCGCAGCGCGTCCGGGAGCGTGCGCGGGCCGGCGGCGAGGGTGCCGAGGAGGGTGGCGCCCGCGCACACGCCGAGCTGGCCGCACAGGGTGTGGGCGCCGGTCGCGGCCCCGAGGTCGGTGGGCGGCGCGGCGTTCTGCACGGCCAGGACGAGAACGGGCAGGACGAGGCCGACGCCCGCGCCGACGAGTGCCTGCCAGACGCCGTGCTCGACGCGGGGCGTGCCCGTGTCGACCCGGGAGAGCAGCCACATGCCGACGCAGGCGACGGCGACGCCGACGACGGCCTGGACCGCGTGGTGGCCGGTGCGGTGGACGAGGTGCCCGGAGACCAGGGACGCGGCGGCGAGGGAACCGAGCAGGGGCAGCATCAGGGGTGCCGTCTCCCACGGCCCCTGCGGGCCGCCCCGCTGGAGGAGGGCCGGGAGGCAGACCGCGAGGCCGGCCAGACAGGCCCCGACGGCGGTGGTGACGAGGCCGGCGACCAGGAAGACCGGGTCGCGCAGCAGCCGCGGCGGGAGGACCGGTTCCGGTGCGCGGCGGGCGGCGAACGCGTACAGCAGGAAGCCGATCGCGGTGGCGCAGGCCAGGGCGGCGACGGTGCGGGAGGTCCAGGCGTACGGGCCGCCGGCCCAGGTCAGCAGCAGCACGAGGCAGGCGGTCGCGGCGGTCAGGAGCAGCGCGCCGAGCAGCCCGGGGCGCGCGCGGCGGTGGGCGGCGGCGGAGCCGCGGCCCCGCGCGGCGGTGGGGTCCGACGGGGTGAGGGCGGCGCCGACGAGGAGCAGGGCGGCGAGGCAGCCGGGCACGGTGAGGTGGAACGTCCAGCGCCAGGAGACGGCGCCGGTGACGTACGCGCCGAGCAGCGGGCCCGCCACGGTGGCGGCCGCGAACACGGCGCCGAGCAGGGCGTGGTGGCGGGCGCGCCGGCGGGCGGGGGCGAGGGAGGCGGTGACGGCCTGGGCCCCGGCGAGCACGCCGCCGGCCCCGAGTCCCTGGACGGCGCGCAGGGCGACCAGTTCGTCCGGGGTGCGGGCCCAGCCGGCCAGCGCGGACGCGGCGGTGAACAGGGCCAGCGCGGAGAGGAACGTTCCCTTGCGGCCGTAGAGGTCGCCGAGCTTGCCGTGGAGCGGCAGGGACGCGGCGGTCGTGAGGAGGTACGCGACGACGGTCCAGGGGACGGCGCGGCCGGGCCCGTCCGGCAGGTCGACGGCGAGCGCCGGGAGGGCGGCGGCGAGGGCCAGTTGCTGGAGCGCGGCGAGGAGCACCGCGAGGACGAGCCCCGTCAGGACCAGCGCCGTGCGGCCCCGCCGGAGCGCGGGGCGGGGCGGGGCGCCCCCGGGGAACGGCGGTGCGGTGCCGTCGGGCGCGGCCTGCCCGGCCCGCTCGTCCTTCGCCAGCGTGATCCCACCCACGGAACCTGCTCCCCTCGTCTCGCGTGCTCGCGTACGGGGCGCATTGTCCGCCTCACGTACGGACCGTGACCAAGTAGGGCATCACGGGCGGGAGAGGGGTGGAGGGGCCGCCGCCCGGCGTCCGCGGGGCGGCGGCGGGGCCGTCCGCGCAGGGTGAGCGGGGGTCGGCCCGGTCGGCGGGGCGGTCCCCCGTGCGCGCGGAGCGCGCCGGGGGGCATCCGGAAAGTCCACCCGATCCGGTGACGGGTCCGGGGACCCGTGGGGGTTACTTCTTCTCGATCTCGGCGGCCAGGTTGGCGAGGACCGCGTCGTAGATGCGGGCGAGGCCCTTGGGGGCGAAGGCGCGCTCGAAGAAGCCGCCGATGCCGCCGGCGCCGTTCCAGACGGTGGTGACGACGACGCGGGAGCGGCCCTCGCCGGCGGGGGTGACGGTCCAGGTGGTGACCATGGAGGAGTTGCGGTCCTTCTCGACGAGCTGCCCGTCCGTGGGCTCGGTGACGTCGAGCAGGCAGTCGCGGACGCGCTTGCTGGTGGCCTGGAGCCTCCAGTGGACGAGGGTGCCCTCGCCGTCGCCGCCCTCGTGGACCCGGTACTCGCTGAACTGCTCGGGCAGGATCTTCGCGCGGGCGTTCCCGTAGTCGGCCAGCATGTCGAACACGGTCTCCGCGTCCGCCGCGATGACCCGTTCCGTCGTGGCCTCGACCTGCGCCATTGCCTCGTCCTCCAGCGTTTCGTACCTCGATCAGGGGGGTCCAGCCAACCACCTGGGGCGGGCGGGCCCAAATCCGGCCGCGCCGGTCACGGGAGCGGGCACCGCCTTCCGGCGGGGGCCGGCCCGGACGGCCGGGGGCCGCCCTCGCGCGGGGAGGGGTCGGGGGCCGCCCGGACGACGCGGTGGACGGGGCCTGCGCGCCGGCCCGGCACCGGCGGCGGACCATCCGTCAGGCACGCGCCGCCGCAGCCGGGTTCGACCCCGGGGCCGCCGGACGCGGCGGGGTCCGCCCGCCTCGCCACGCCCTGATCCGCCCTGCCCCCGATCGGGTCACGTCCGGGCGCATCGGCGCCGTCCGCCCCGGATCGGGGCGCCCCGCCCCGGACACTGGCCGGATGCAGAAACGCGCAGGAGTAGTCATCGCCGCGGGCGCGCTGATCGCGGGAGCGGTCGGCGTCGCGCCGTCGGCCGCCGAACCGACCGCGCCGGAGCCCCGCACGCCGCTGTCGTGGAAGGCGTGCGGCACCGAGCAGTACCCCCGGCTGGAGTGCGCCTCGCTGCGGGTGCCGCTCGACCACGCCGACCCGGACGGGGAGCGCATCACCCTCGCCCTGTCCCGGGTCCGGCACACCGCGCCCGCCTCCGAGGGACCGCTCCTGGTCAATCCGGGCGGCCCCGGCGCGAGCGGCCGCGACCTGGCCGGGTTCGTGGCCGCGTCCCTGCCGGCGAAGGTCGCGGCGCGGTACGACGTGATCGGCTTCGACCCGCGCGGCGTCGGCGCCAGCGAACCCGCCCTGACGTGCCGCTCCGGCCACTTCGCCCCCGTACGCCCCGACTCGGTGCCGCGCGACGCGCGCGAGGAGCAGCGGAACACGGCCCGGGCCGCGGCCTTCGCCCGGGCGTGCGGCGACCGGCACGCGCGGCTGCTGCCCCACATCGACACGGTGAGCGCGGCCCGTGACGTGGACGCGATCCGGCAGGCCCTGGGCGCGCCCCGGATCACCTACTTCGGCTACTCGTACGGGACGTACCTGGGGGCCGTCTACGCCCGCCTGTACCCGCAGCGGGTGCGGCGCGCGGTCCTCGACTCGGTGGTCCACCCGGGCGGCGTCTGGTACGACGCGAACCTGGCGCAGGACCACGCGTTCGACGCGCGGCACAAGGCGTTCCTCGCCTGGGTGGCGCGGCACCACGCCGTGTACGGGCTGGGCGACGACCCGGCGCGGGTGGAGGCCCGCTGGTACGCGATGCGCGCGGCGCTGCGGGAGAGGCCGGCGGGCGGCGAGGTGGGCGCGGCGGAGGCGGAGGACACGTTCCTGGCGGGCGCCTACCACGACGGCTACTGGCCGGGGCTGGCCGCCGCGTTCTCCGCGTACGCGAAGGACGGCGACGAGCGCCGGCTGGTCGACGCGTACCGGTCGCTCGCCGCGCCGGACGAGTCCACCGACAACGCGTACGCGGTCTACACGGCCGTGGAGTGCCGGGACGCGCGGTGGCCGAAGTCGTGGGACGTGTGGCGCCGCGACACCTGGGCGACGCACGCGAAGGCGCCGTTCTCCACCTGGAACAACACCTGGTACAACGCGCCGTGCGCGTTCTGGCCGGTGCCGTCGCTGACGCCGCCGGACGTGGCGAACGACGCGGTGCCGCCGGTGCTGCTGTTCCAGGCGACGGAGGACGCCGCCACCCCGTACGAGGGGGCCGTCGCCGCCCACCGGCTGCTGCGCGGCTCGCGGCTGGTCGTGGAGCAGGGCGGCGGCAACCACGCGGTGACCCTGCGCGGCAACGCCTGCGCGGACCGGATCCTCGTCCAGTACCTGGACACGGGCCAGGTGCCGCGCGGCGACGGCGGTGCCGGACCGGACGCGGCGTGCCCGGCCCGGCCCGACCCGAAGCCCGCGGCGGCCACCGAGAGGGCGCACCCGGCGGTGCACGGGGCGCTCGCGGCGCTGCCGCGCGGGTACTGACGGACGGGCGCTGGCGGACGGGCGCTGGCAAACGGGCTCTGGCGGGCGAAAACCCGCGCGCGGCCGGGCCGGGTCGTCCAGCAGGATGGGCGGCATGACGACGCATCTGACGCATGTGGCGGCCCCCGAGGGGGTCGCGCCCGGTTCCGGCTACAGCCATGTCGTGTGGGGCACCGGCCGGTTCGTGGCGGTGTCCGGGCAGTGCGCCCTCGACGCGGACGGCCGGGTCGTCGGGGAGGGCGACCCGGCGGCCCAGGCACGGCAGGTCTTCGCGAACCTGGGCCGCTGTCTGGCGGCGGCGGGCGCCACCTTCGACGACGTGGTGAAGCTGACGTACTACGTGACGGACGTGGCGTACCTCCCGGCGGTCCGCGCGGCCCGCGACGAGGCCGTCGACACGGCTCGCCCGCCGGCCAGCTCGGCCGTCCAGGTCAGCGCCCTGTTCCGGCCCGAACTGCTCCTGGAGGTCGAGGCGTTCGCCGTGCTCCCGCAGGAGCGCCGGCCGTGACCACGCGGGTCAGGAAGATGACGGAGGCCGACTGCGCGGCGGTCGCCGAGGTGCGGGTGGAGGGCTGGCGGTCCGCCTACCGCGGGCTGCTGCCCGCCGCGTACCTGGCGGCGATGGACGTCGGGGAGGACGCCGAGGCCCGCCGCGAGCACCTGGCGCGCGCCGGGGAGCGGGTGGTGCACCTGGTGGCGGAGCGCGCCGGGAAGGTGGTCGGCTGGGCGGCGTTCGGTCCGGACCGTTCGCCGGACGCGGGCCCCGGCGACGGCGAGCTGTACGCGCTGTACGTACGCCCCGAGGTGGTGGGGACCGGCGCGGGGCGCGCGCTGATGGACGAGGTGGTGGCGCGGGCGGTGGCCCGGGGCTGCGCGCGGCTGTCGCTGTGGGTCCTGGAGGGCAACGCGCCGGGCCGCCGCTTCTACGCGAAGGCCGGGTTCGCGCCGGACGGGGCGCGCGAGCCGTGGGAGGTCGGCGGCACCGAGGTCGTGGAACTCCGGTACGCCAGGCGCCTGTAGCCGTCCCGGCCGCCCGGCTCACTCCTCCGGCAGGCGGGCCAGGGCGGCCCCGGCGGCCGGGCCGATGCGGGGGTGGCGGCGGGCGGCCTCCAGGACGGGGCGGGCGCGGGGGTCGGCGAGGGCGCCGAGGCCCTCGGCGCAGGCGACGCCCACCCGCCAGTACGGGTCGTCCGGGGCGAGGCGGCGGCCCAGCGCGGTGACCAGGGCGGGTACGGACTCGGGGGCGCGCAGCGCGGCCAGGAGCCGTACCGCCACGAGGGCGTAGGCGACGCGCAGTTCGTTGGTGGCGAGCGCGGCGGCGGCACGGGGGGTGCGCGGGTCGCCGAGCGCGGTCAGCGCGTGGGCGGCGGAGACGCGGCGCTCCGGGTCCCGGTGGTTGAGGAAGAGCACCAGCGCCTCGAAGGCGCGCCGGTCGCCGGCGACGCCCAGCCGGAACGCGGCCAGTTCGCGGGCCCACAGCGGCTGCCGGGGGGCGGTGAGGACGGCGGCCAGCTCCTCGGGGTCGGCGGTCGCGGCGAGCCGCCCGTACGCGGGGTCGTCCCCGGCCTCGTCGTGCAACCGGTCGGTGAGCGAGCCGAACTCCGGGTCCATGGCGGTCAGGGTAGCGACGGGCCGGGGCCGCGATCCAGATCACACCTCCCCGCCCGTTCCGGGGGCTGGCGCGCTCATTACCCACCGGTTAATCTCAGGTGAGCGGGGCCAACCCCCCGCACCCCTCCGGGCGGCCTGGTGACGCAGCCGCCCGGGTGCCAGTCGGTTCAGCACCTTTCACGGCGTGACTCCGGGACAGAGTCCGCCGGTTCCCCCGCGCGGCGCGCATGGACGTGCCCGTCCGGTCGTGGCCACGCCCGCCCGGCGCGGCCCGCGCGCGGCACGCCCCCTTCCGCCGCTCCCCCGTGCGTGTGCGGCGCCGGGCCGCCGCGCCCGCACCCTCACCAGTCGTCACTCATCCCTGGAGTCCCGTGATGGACACCCCTCTCTCCACCATCGCCGTCGTCGGCCTCGGCACCATGGGCGCCGGCATCGCCGAGGTCCTCGCCCGAGCCGGCCGCGAGGTCGTCGGCATCGACGTCAGCGAGGCCGCCGCCCGCCGCGCGGCCGCCGCGCTGGCGGCCTCCACCGCCCGGTCCGTGGCCCGCGGGCGGCTCACCGAGGAGGAGCGGCGCGACGTCCTCGCCCGGTTCCGCACGTTCTCCGACCTCCGGGCCGCGGCCGACGCCGACCTCGTCATCGAGGTCGTTCCCGAGTCGTACGAGGTGAAGCAGCGGGTGGTGCGCGCCCTGGACGGCATCGTCCGGCCCGACGCGATCATCGCGACCGGTACGAACGCGCTGTCCGTGACCCGGCTCGCCGCCGACTCCGCCCGCCCGGAGCGCGTGCTGGGCCTGCACTTCTTCAACCCGGCCCCGGCGATGAAGCTGGTCGAGGTCGTGTCGTCCGTGCTGACCGCCCCGCAGGCCGTCGCCGCCGTCACGGACCTGGCGCACGCCCTGGGCAAGGAGCCCGTCGCGGTCGGCGACCGCCCCGGTTTCGTCGCGGACGGCCTGCTGTTCGGCTACCTCAACCAGGCCGCCGCCATGTACGAGTCGAAGTACGCCTCCCGCGAGGACATCGACGCGGCGATGCGGCTCGGCTGCGGCCTGCCGATGGGCCCGCTGGCGCTGCTGGACCTGATCGGCGTCGACACCGCCCGTACCGTCCTGGAGGCCATGTACGCCGAGTCGCGGGACCGGCTGCACGCGCCCGCGCCGATCCTGAAGCAGCTGGCCGAGGCCGGGTTGACGGGCCGCAAGGCGGGCCGCGGCTTCTACACGTACGAGGCGCCGGACAGCGCCGCGGTCGTCCCGGACGCGCTCACCCCCGAGCCCGGGGGCGGGGGCGGGGCGGAGCCGCGCGAGGTCCGCGCGGTCGGCGTCGCCGGGTCCGGCACGATGGCGTCGGGCATCGCGGAGGTCTTCGCGAAGGCCGGGTACGACGTGGTCCTCGTCGCCCGCTCCCCGGAGAAGGCCGACGCGGCGAAGGCCCGCATCGCCGCGTCCCTCGCCCGCTCCGTCGCCAAGGGCCGGCTGACCTCCGAGGCCCGTGACGCGACGCTGGCCCGGATCTCCCCCGCCGGCTCGCTCGACGCGTTCGCCGGGGTGGACCTGGCCGTCGAGGCGGTCGCGGAGGACCTGGAGGTGAAGCGGCAGCTGTTCACCGCGCTCGACGAGGTCTGCAAGCCGGGCGCGGTCCTCGCCACCACCACCTCCTCGCTGCCCGTCGTCGCCTGCGCCCGCGCCACCTCGCGCCCGCAGGACGTGATCGGGATGCACTTCTTCAACCCGGCCCCGGCGATGAAGCTGGTGGAGGTCGTCCGCACGGTCCTCACCGCCGACGACGTCCACGCCACCGTCCGGGCGGTCACGGGGAGGATCCGCAAGCACCCGGTGGACTGCGGGGACCGCGCCGGGTTCATCGTCAACGCCCTGCTCTTCCCGTACCTGAACAACGCGGTCAAGATGGTCCAGGAGCACTACGCGACGCTCGACGACATCGACGCCGCGATGAAGCTGGGCGGCGGCTATCCCATGGGGCCGTTCGAACTGCTCGACGTGGTCGGCCTGGACGTGTCCCTCGCCATCGAGCGGGTCCTGCACGAGGAGTTCCGCGAGCCCGGCCTGGCGCCGGCGCCGCTGCTGGAGCACCTGGTGGCGGCGGGCTGCCTGGGCCGCAAGACGGGGCGCGGCTTCCGCGAGTATGCGCGGCGCTGAGCCCGGGGAGGCGTACGGCCCGGGGCCACACGGGCCGCACGACGAGTGGGGCGGGCTGCTCGGAGCGTCGGGCGGCCCTCCCCCGCCAGCGCGCCCTCCGGCACCGATGCAGTACGTTCGGGGCATGTCCCAGCCCTCGAAGACACCCCGTGCCAGCACCGCGCCCGACACTCCGGAGAGCGCCGCGGGCGGCCGTGCCGCCGCCCAGCGGCTCAAGATGCGCCGCGAGCTGGCGGCGGCCGCGATGGAGCTGTTCGCGACGAAGGGGTACGAGGCGACGACGGTCGACGAGATCGCCGCCGCGGCGGGCGTGGCACGGCGGACGTTCTTCCGCCACTTCCGCTCCAAGGAGGAGGCGATCTTCCCGGACCACGACGACACGCTGGTCCGGGCGGAGGCCGTCCTCAACGCGGCCCCCGCGCACGAGCACCCGCTCGACACGGTGTGCCGGGGCATCAAGGAAGTCATGAAGATGTACGCGGCCTCCCCGGCGGTCTCCGTCGCGCGCTACCGGCTCACCCGGGAGGTCCCCACCCTCCGGGAGCGCGAGATCGCGTCGGTCGCCCGCTACGAGCGGTTGTTCACCCGCTACCTGCTGGGCCACTTCGACGAGCGCGACCACCACGACGGCAACGACGACCCGCTGCTGGCGGAGGTGGCCGCGTCCGCGGTCGTCACCGCGCACAACCACGTGCTGCGCCGCTGGCTGCGGGCCGGCGGCAAGGGCGACGTGGAGGACCAGCTGGACCACGCGTTCGCGATCGTCCGCAGGACGTTCGGCACCGGCATCGGGGCCGGCCGGTCCACGGCGCCCCGGACCGGCGGCGGGGAGCCGGCGGTCACCGCGTCGGCGGAGGGCGACGTGCTGGTCGCGGTGGCCCGTACCGACGCGCCGCTGGACCACGTCATGCGCACGATCACCCGCGCCCTCGGCCACGACGTGGCCTGACCGCGGGGCGCGGGCCCCGTCCCGTACAACCTTCCGGGCACGGCGGGTGTCCAACCGCCAAGACGCGGGGGGCCGTTCGGACACGAGGGGCTTTCCGCCCCTCGAACGCCGGCTCCCGGAAGGACCCGTTCCACGATGACCCTCTCCCCGCCCGGCCCGACGCGCCGCGCCGCCCTCGGCGGCGGCACGGCGCTGGCCGTACTCCTCGCCGGCGCCGTGGGCGCCGCCGCCGCGCCCGCCCGGGCCGACACGCCGCCGCCGGCCGTGATCGAGGTCGGCGGTCTCGGGCCCGACGCGCTGGCCCGGCCGGCCGGCGCGCTCACCGAGGCGCACTTCCGCACGTACCAGTTCGCGGTGTGGGGGGACCGGCCCGACGGCGCGCCCATCACCGGCGCCGAGATCACCGTGGACGTCGCCGGGGCCGCCGGCGTCGCGGAGTTCCGCTTCCGTCCGGAGTGCCGCGTCACGGGGACGCTGGCGACGTGTCCGGTGGCCATGCCGGACGGCACCGGCGACCCGGAGACGCACGTCCCCTTCTTCGCCCGGCCCCGGCTCGGCACGGCGGCGGGGGACAGCGGCGTGGTGCGGGCGACCGTGCGCGCGGACAACGCCCGCACGGTGGAGGAGACCCCCTCCGAGCTGAAGGTCGCCGTCGCCGACCGGGACAGCCTGACCCTGGGCGGCTTCCCCAAGGGCATTTCGATCGAGATCCCGCCCGGCGGCCGGGCCGCGGCGCCGTTCGACCTCACCAACACCGGCGCCCGGCCGCTGAACCGCGTGACGCTCAGCGTCAGCGGCTTCGACGGCGACGACACCGTCGCCTTCCCCGGCGACCACGAGAACTGCTGGTACCGCACGAAGGACCCGAAGGACCCGAGGTCCGCGCGGATCGGTGTGCAGTGCGAGTTCGACACGGCCCTGCGGCCCGGCACCACCTACCGGACCTCGCCCGGGCTCGCGGTGGCCATGGTGGGCCTCGCCGAGTACGGCCGCATCGACTTCTTCGCGTCGACCCGCCCGGCGGAGCGGACGGGGGTGCGGGGCCGCTCCGCCCCGCTCGCGCTCGTGCCCGGCACCTCCCCCGCGCCGCCGCGCGTGCCGGTGCCGGCCGACACGTACACGGTGGACCGGCCGCCCGTCATCGGGGTGCACAGCCCGCCCGCGGCCGACGGCGCCGCGGTCGGCGCGAGCGTCCGGACGGCGGTGGGCCGGGTGGCCACGGCCCGGGTCGGCGTCCTCAACCGGGGGCGCGCGCCGCTCACCGGGCCCGTCGCCCTGGTCGAGGTGCCGCCGGGGGTCGACGTCGTCCGGCCCGACCCGCGGTGCCGCCCCGAGCCGTGGTCGGACCGGTGGAACGACGCGCCCCCGCCCACGTTCGGCGACCGTCCCGGGGACGCGGCCCCGGTGCCGTCCGGCGCCGTCTACCGCTGCGCCGACCCGAAGGACCTGGCCCCCGGCGAGCGGCGGCTGTTCTCGTTCGCGTTGAAGCCGGTCCGCGCGCTGGACGGCGCCGAGGGCGTCGTGTTCGACCCCTCGCTCAGCCCCTACGACCCCCGGCAGCGCGCGAAGGTCGCGTTCCTGACGGTCACCGCGGCCGGGGCGGGCACGGCGAGCCCCTCCCCCAGCGCGAGCCCGACACCGGGTGACACGGCCTCACCGGGCCCGTCGCCCACCCACACCCCCGCCCCCACCTCCACCTCCACCCCCGGCGGCGGGTCGGGCGCCCTCGCGTCGACCGGCTCGGACGACGCCCCGGCCCTCATCGGCGCGGCGGGCGCCCTGGTCGTGTCGGGTGCGCTGCTGTTCCTCGCCGTACGCCGCCGCTCCTCCCGGCAACACTGATCCCACACAATCGAACACGTTTTGCAACGGCCGCTCCGCATGGGGCGGCCGTTGCCGCTCATCCGTGTCGGGCGGATGACAAGTGAGAGAAATTGTTGGCACGCAGTGTCTTGTCAGTTGGCACGGGGTGCCATACGTTGATGTCGTCCGGGCGGCCGGCGTGCAGAGGACTCTCGTACGCCGGCTGTCCCCACGGCCCATCCCGGGGCCGCGCGCCCGGACGCCTGCGTCACAGGCACCTTTGCGCACCACCCCGCGCCGCCCAGCACCACCGGCCGAACCGACGGCACACCTCCCCAGCAGCATCCCGACGTTCCCCTCAGCGTCCCCTCGAAGACGCATGCATCGCCGGAGGCACCACCGTGAAGGAAATCCTGGACGCCATCCAGTCGCCGGACACCACGTCCGAGGACTTCGCCCACATCAGGCTGCCGGAGTCCTACCGCGCGGTCACCGTCCACAAGGACGAGACCGAGATGTTCGCCGGTCTCAGCACCCGCGAGAAGGACCCCCGCAAGTCGCTCCACCTCGACCGGGTGCCCCTGCCGGAGCTGGGCCCCGGCGAGGCCCTCGTCGCCGTCATGGCCAGCTCGGTCAACTACAACTCGGTGTGGACCTCGATCTTCGAGCCGGTGTCGACCTTCGGTTTCCTGGAGCGCTACGGCCGCCTCTCGGAGCTGACCCGGCGCCACGACCTGCCGTACCACGTCATCGGCTCCGACCTGGCGGGCGTCGTCCTGCGCACCGGTCCGGGCGTCAACGCCTGGAGGCCGGGCGACGAGGTCGTCGCGCACTGCCTCTCCGTCGAGCTGGAGTCCTCCGACGGCCACAACGACACGATGCTCGACCCCGAGCAGCGCATCTGGGGCTTCGAGACCAACTTCGGCGGCCTCGCCGAGATCGCCCTGGTCAAGTCGAACCAACTGATGCCGAAGCCGGACCACCTCAGCTGGGAGGAGGCCGCCGCCCCGGGCCTGGTCAACTCCACCGCCTACCGCCAGCTCGTCTCCCGCAACGGCGCCGGCATGAAGCAGGGCGACAACGTCCTCATCTGGGGCGCCAGCGGCGGCCTCGGCTCGTACGCCACGCAGTTCGCGCTGGCCGGCGGCGCCAACCCGATCTGCGTCGTCTCCAGCGAGCAGAAGGCGGACATCTGCCGGTCCATGGGCGCCGAGGCGATCATCGACCGCGCCGCCGAGGGCTACCGGTTCTGGAAGGACGAGCGCACCCAGGACCCGAAGGAGTGGAAGCGCTTCGGCAAGCGCATCCGCGAGCTCACCGGCGGCGAGGACGTCGACATCGTCTTCGAGCACCCGGGCCGCGAGACCTTCGGCGCGTCCGTGTACGTCACCCGCAAGGGCGGCACCATCGTCACCTGCGCCTCGACCTCCGGCTACCACCACGAGTACGACAACCGCTACCTGTGGATGTCGCTGAAGCGGATCGTCGGCTCGCACTTCGCGAACTACCGCGAGGCGTGGGAGGCCAACCGCCTGATCGCCAAGGGCAAGATCCACCCGACCCTGTCGAAGGTGTACGCGCTGGAGGACACCGGCCAGGCCGCGTACGACGTCCACCGCAACCTCCACCAGGGCAAGGTCGGCGTCCTCTGCCTCGCCCCCGAGGAGGGCCTCGGCGTCCGCGACCCGGAGATGCGCGCCCGGCACATCGACGCCATCAACCGCTTCCGGAACGTCTGATGGCGGAACGCAAGAAGGACCGGCCCTGGCTCATGCGGACGTACGCCGGCCACTCGACCGCCGAGGCGTCCAACGAGCTGTACCGGCGCAACCTCGCCAAGGGGCAGACCGGTCTGTCGGTCGCGTTCGACCTGCCCACGCAGACCGGCTACGACCCCGACCACGTCCTCGCCCGCGGCGAGGTCGGCCGGGTCGGCGTGCCGGTCTCCCACCTCGGTGACATGCGGCGGCTGTTCCGGGACATCCCCCTGGAGCAGATGAACACGTCCATGACCATCAACGCCACCGCCATGTGGCTGCTGGCGCTCTACCAGGTGGTGGCCGAGGAGCAGGGCGCGGACGTCTCCAAGCTGCAGGGGACGACGCAGAACGACATCGTGAAGGAGTACCTGTCGCGCGGGACGCACGTCTTCCCGCCCAGTCCGTCGCTGCGGCTGACCACCGACATGATCACCTACACGGTGAACCACCTCCCCAAGTGGAACCCGATCAACATCTGCAGCTACCACCTGCAGGAGGCGGGCGCCACCCCGGTCCAGGAGATCTCGTACGCGATGTCCACGGCCATCGCGGTCCTGGACGCGGTGTTCGCCTCCGGGCAGGTCCCCGAGGAGCGCAGGGGGGACGTCGTCGCCCGGATCTCGTTCTTCGTGAACGCGGGCGTCCGCTTCATCGAGGAGATGTGCAAGATGCGCGCCTTCGGCCGCATCTGGGACGGCATCACCCGCGAGCGGTACGGCATCGAGGACCCCCGGCAGCGCCGGTTCCGCTACGGCGTCCAGGTCAACTCGCTCGGGCTGACCGAGGCGCAGCCGGAGAACAACGTCCAGCGCATCGTCCTGGAGATGCTCGCGGTGACGCTGTCGAAGGACGCCCGCGCGCGGGCCGTCCAGCTGCCCGCCTGGAACGAGGCGCTGGGCCTGCCCCGGCCCTGGGACCAGCAGTGGTCGCTGCGCATCCAGCAGGTCCTGGCGCACGAGAGCGACCTGCTGGAGTACGACGACGTCTTCGAGGGCTCGCACGTCGTCGAGGCCAAGGTGAACGCCCTGGTCGAGGAGAGCCTCGCCGAGATCGAGCGGATCCAGGAGATGGGCGGCGCGATGGCCGCCGTCGAGTCCGGCTACCTCAAGGCACAGCTCGTCGCCTCGCACGCGGAGCGGCGGGCCCGGATCGAGGCCGGCGAGGAGAAGATCGTCGGAGTGAACTGCTTCGAGTCGACCGAGCCGAACCCCCTCACCGCGGACCTGGACACGGCGATCCAGACCGTGGACCCGGCGAACGAGGCACGGGTCGTCGCCGCGCTGCACGAGTGGCGCGACAACCGCGACGAGGCCCGCGCCCAGGACGCCCTCGCCGCCCTCAAGGCGATGGCCGCCGGGGACGGGAACCTCTTCGCCGCCACCCTGGAGTGCGCCCGTGCGGGGGTCACGACCGGGGAGTGGGCCTGGGCGCTGCGCGACGTGTTCGGCGAGTTCCGCGCGCCGACCGGCGTCTCGTCCGCCCCCGTGGCGGTGGCGGCCGAGGAGGGGACCCCACTCGCGGCCGTCCGGGAGAAGACCGCCCGGACGGCCGCCGAGCTGGGCGCGGGACGGCTGCGGCTGCTGGTCGGCAAGCCGGGCCTGGACGGCCACTCGAACGGCGCGGAGCAGATCGCCGTACGGGCCAGGGACGCCGGCTTCGAGGTGGTCTACCAGGGGATCCGGCTGACACCCGGGCAGATCGTGGACGCCGCGCTCGCGGAGGACGTGCACTGCGTGGGGCTGTCGATCCTGTCCGGCTCGCACGCCGAGCTGGTGCCGGACGTGCTGCGCCGGCTGCGGGACGCCGGCGCCGCCGACATCCCGGTCGTCGTCGGCGGGATCATCCCGAACGCCGACGCCGACGCACTGAGGCGCGCGGGCGTGGCCGCCGTCTTCACCCCGAAGGACTTCGGGATCACGGAGATCATCGGCCGTATCGTCGACGAGATCCGGAAAGCCAACAAGCTCGACCCCCTGGAGGTTCCCGCATGACCGAGACCGCTCCCGTGAACCGGCTGCGCCCCCGCCGCTCGTGCCTGGCGGTGCCGGGCTCGAACCCGCGGTTCCTGGAGAAGGCCCAGGGCCTCCCGGCCGACCAGGTGTTCCTGGACCTGGAGGACGCCTGCGCGCCGCTCGCCAAGCCCGACGCGCGGCACACGATCGTGAAGTTCCTCAACGAGGGCGACTGGACGGGCAAGACCCGGGTGGTGCGCGTCAACGACTGGACGACCCACTGGACGTACCGGGACGTCGTCACGGTCGTCGAGGGCGCCGGCCCGAACCTCGACTGCATCATGCTGCCGAAGGTGCAGGACGCCTCGCAGGTCGTCGCCCTGGACCTGCTGCTGACGCAGATCGAGAAGACGATGGGCTTTGAAGTCGGCCGCATCGGCATCGAGGCGCAGATCGAGAACGCCAAGGGCCTGAACAACGTCAACGAGATCGCGCAGGCGTCGCCGCGCGTCGAGACGATCATCTTCGGCCCGGCCGACTTCATGGCGTCGATCAACATGAAGTCGCTGGTGGTCGGCGAGCAGCCGCCCGGCTACCCGGCGGACGCCTACCACTACATCCTGATGAAGATCCTGATGGCGGCCCGCGCCAACGACCTCCAGGCGATCGACGGTCCCTACCTCCAGATCAAGAACGTGGACGGCTTCCGCGCGGTCGCGGGCCGCGCCGCCGCGCTGGGCTTCGACGGCAAGTGGGTGCTCCACCCGGGCCAGGTCGAGGCGGCCAACGAGGTGTTCTCCCCGTCGCAGGAGGACTACGACCACGCCGAGCTGATCCTGGACGCGTACGCGTACCACACGTCCGAGGCCGGCGGGAAGAAGGGCTCGGCGATGCTCGGCGACGAGATGATCGACGAGGCCAGCCGCAAGATGGCCCTGGTCGTCGCGGGCAAGGGCCGGGCCGCCGGGATGCGGCGCACCAGCACGTTCGAGACCCCGGAGGCGTGAGGCGGATGCAGTTCGGACGCACCTACGAGGAGTTCGAGGTCGGGGCGGTGTACAAGCACTGGCCCGGGAAGACGGTCACCGAGTACGACGACCACCTCTTCTGCCTCCTCACGATGAACCACCACCCGCTCCACCTGGACGCGAACTACGCGGAGAGGACGACCGACTTCCGGAGGAACGTCGTCGTCGGGAACTACGTCTACTCGCTGCTGCTCGGCATGTCCGTGCCGGACGTCTCCGGCAAGGCCATCGCCAACCTGGAGATCGAGTCGCTGCGGCACGTGGCGCCGACCTTCCACGGGGACACGATCTACGGCGAGACGACGGTCCTGGACAAGTGGCCGTCGAAGTCCAAGGGCGACCGCGGGATCGTCCACGTCGAGACCCGGGGCCACAAGCAGGACGGCACGCTCGTGTGCGTCTTCCGCCGCAAGGTGATGGTCCCCACCGCGACGTACACAGAGGAGCGCGGCGGCGAGCAGCCCGGCCGCCCGGAACCGAAGGCGCAGGAGAAGTAGTCATGGCCCGACTCGCGCAGACCCACGGTCTCACCGACGTCCAGCAGGAGATCGTGTCCACCGTCCGGGAGTTCGTCGACAAGGAGATCATCCCGGTCGCGACCGAGCTGGAGCACCGGGACGAGTACCCGCAGGAGATCGTCGACGGGCTCAAGGAGCTGGGCCTGTTCGGCCTGATGATCCCCGAGGAGTACGGGGGCCTGGGCGAGTCGCTCCTGACGTACGCGCTGTGCGTGGAGGAGATCGCCCGCGGCTGGATGTCCGTGTCGGGCATCATCAACACGCACTTCATCGTCGCGTACATGCTCAAGCAGCACGGCACGCAGGAGCAGAAGGACGCGTTCCTGCCGCAGATGGCGGCCGGCGAGGTGCGCGGCGCGTTCTCGATGTCGGAGCCGGGCCTCGGCTCGGACGTGTCGGCCATCACGTCGAAGGCGGTGAGGGACGGCGACGAGTACGTCCTGAACGGCCAGAAGATGTGGCTGACGAACGGCGGCACGTCCACCCTGGTGGCCGTCCTGGTCCGGAGTGACGAAGGACACCCCGAGGGCACGGCCCCGCACCGGTCGATGACGACCTTCCTGGTGGAGAAGGAACCGGGCTTCGGCGAGGTGCGACCCGGCCTCACCATCCCCGGCAAGATCGACAAGATGGGGTACAAGGGGGTCGACACCACCGAGCTGATCATGGACGGGCTGCGGGTTCCGGCCAATCGTGTGCTGGGCGGGGTCACCGGCCGGGGCTTCTACCAGATGATGGACGGCGTGGAGGTCGGCCGGGTGAATGTGGCGGCCCGTGGCTGCGGCGTCGCTCAGCGTGCGTTCGAGCTGGGTGTGCAGTACGCCCAGCAGCGCCACACCTTCGGCAAGCCGATCGCCCAGCACCAGGCCATCCAGTTCAAATTGGCCGAAATGGCTACCAAGGTCGAGGCCGCTCATGCCATGATGGTGAACGCAGCTCGCAAAAAGGACTCAGGGGAACGAAACGACCTCGAAGCAGGCATGGCCAAGTACCTGGCCTCCGAGTACTGCAAGGAGGTCGTGGAAGACGCCTTCCGCATCCACGGCGGATACGGGTTCTCCAAGGAATACGAGATCGAGCGCCTCTACCGGGAGGCCCCGATGCTGCTCATCGGTGAAGGCACCGCCGAGATCCAGAAAATGATCATCGGTCGCCGCCTGCTCGAGGAGTACCGATTCCAGGGCTGATTGTCGGTTTTGGGACGATATGACCGCGAAGAAGATCACATCCAGTCATCTTCTTCCGGCCGTCGACTCGGCTTCTGGCTTGCCCAGTTGCGGCCCGCAACCGATAGCATCGCCGAAAAGCCGCCGTCCCCCGTTCCCAAGCGCGGCATCATCCGCTACGAAGGTCATCCATGCCCCACAGCCAAACCTCTGCACCTCGCGGCCGCGTCCGCCTCGCGCGCGGAGCATCGCCGTGGCTCCTGCCGACCGTCGCCACCGCAGCAGCAAGCCTCGTCCGCGCCCGCCGCTCCCGGCGCGCCGCGGCGATCGCCGTCCCGACGACCGCGCTCGCGGCCGGCATGCTGTGGTTCTTCCGCGACCCCGAGCGCGAGATCGCGCAGGGCAGGGTCATCTCACCCGCCGACGGGGTGGTGCAGAGCATCATGCCGTGGAAGGACGGGCGCACCCGGGTCGCCATCTTCATGAGCCCGTTGAACGTCCACGTCAACCGCGCCCCGATGGCGGGTACGGTGACGTCCGTGGAGCACGTCCCGGGCGGCTTCGTACCGGCGTTCAACAAGGAGAGCGAGAACAACGAGCGCGTCGTCTGGCACTTCGACACCGAGCTCGGCGACATCGAGATGGTGCAGATCGCCGGTGCCGTGGCCCGGCGCATCGTGCCGTACCTGGCGCAGGGCGCCAAGGTCGAGCAGGGTGACCGGATCGGTCTGATCCGCTTCGGCTCGCGGGTCGACATCTACCTCCCGGAAGGTGTGGACGTCGCCGTCGAGGTCGGTCAGACCACGACCGCGGGGGTGACTCGCATTGACCGTGATTGACCCCGAACGACCGGCCGGCTGGGTCGCCGGCGGCGAGGTGGACCCCGTCGCCGAGGAGCCGGAGGAGATGCCCCTCTCGCTCCGCCTGTCGATAGCCGACACACTCACCCTGGGCAACGCCACCTGCGGTTTCATGGCGGTGTACTTCACCACCACGGGCATCCTCATCCCGCACCTCACGGGCAGTGAGGAGACCGGCATGGCGCGGCACTCCGCCGCGACGGCCGTGATCCTGATGCTCTGCGCGGCGATCTTCGACCTGTTCGACGGGCTCGTGGCGCGCAAGCTCCGCTCGTCGCCGATGGGCGCCGAGCTGGACAACCTGTCGGACCTGATCAGCTTCGGCCTGGCCCCGGCGTACTTCGTCCTCGTGTACGGGATGGTCGCGGACGACGCGCACCAGCGGGTGTCCGCGGTGGCGGCGATCGTGGTGCTGCTCGCCGTCGTGATGCGGCTGGCGAGGTTCTCGGTCGTCACGATGAAGGACGGCATGTTCCAGGGCATGCCGAGCCCGTTCGGCGCGCTGACCGTCGTCTCGATCGTGCTGCTGGAGCTGCCGTTCATCCCGACGCTGCTGGCGATCGTCGGCACGGCGTGGCTGATGGTGAGCCGGGTCGAGTACCCCAAGCCGCGGGGCGTCCTCGCGGTGGCGATGCTGAGCTGGATCGTCGGCGCGATGGGCCTGCTGGCGGCGTGGGCGTTCGACGCCCCGGGCGGCCAGCTGCTGCTCCAGACGGGCTGCGCGCTGCAGGTCGTGCTGGGCGCGGTGATCCCGCTGTTCGCGACGGCGCGGCGGGTGAACACCTTCCGCGACAACCGGCGCGAGAGCCGGGAGGCGCGGGCGGCGCAGCTGCCGTAGGCGGACGGACCGTACGAGGGGCCCGGGTGCGACGCGCACCCGGGCCCCTCGCCTGTCCGCCGTCAGCCGTCAGCCGAGCGCCTTGTAGTAGTACGTGGTGGCGCGCGGCTCCCCCGACGGGTCCGCGGCGTACCCGGGGACGGTGCCGACCCGGGTCCAGCCGGCGGACCGGTAGAGGCCCTCGGCGGGGCTGCCGGTCTCGGTGTCGAGGACGAGCAGGGTCAGGCCGGCGGCGGTCGCCCCCGCCTCGGCGGTGGCCAGCAGCCTCCGCCCGAGCCCGCGGCCCCGCGCGGAGGTGCGCACCAGGAGCTTGGCGATGTCGCCGCGGTGCCGCTGGTTCGGCATGGCGGCCCGGGCGAGCGTCACGACGCCCAGGAGGGCGCCCTCGGCGCCGTACGCCGCCCAGACGGTCCGCGTCCCCTCCTCGGCCTCGGCGGCGAGGCCGCGCCACCAGGCGGCCGCCTCGCCGGTGCCGAGCGGGGCCAGGAAACCGACGGAGGCGCCGTCGTGGACGGCGTCCTGGAGCAGGGCGGCCAGTTCCCCGTCGGCTCCGGCGCGGATGCGCCCGCCGTCGAGGGTCTCGATGCGGATGGTGTCCGTGTTCATGGCCGGATCCTCGCAGCGGTGTGTTGCGCGCCGGTGACCGGGGCTTCGCGGCGGCGCCCGCCGGGCCGTGAGACCCGGCGGGGTGCGGTCCCGGCGGGGTGCGCGGGGCCGGCCGCGGCGGGGCCTCAGCCCAGGAAGTCGCGGGCGATGTCCGCCGCGACCCGCTCCAGGAGGGGCCCCGCCTCGGCGATGCACCGGGCCGGGTCCGGCTCCAGGGCGGTGAGGGGGTACGCGCGGCGGATGCCCGCCCGGCCCAGGACCTCCGGGGGCAGCGCCAGACGGCCGCAGACCGCGACGACCTCGACACCGGCCGCGCGGGCCGCCGCGGCGACACCGGCCGGGGCCTTGCCGTGCAGGGTCTGCTCGTCGAGGGAGCCCTCGCCGGTGATCACGAGCGTGGCCCGACCGAGGGCCTCGGTGAAGCCCAGGATGTCCAACATCAGCTCGATTCCGGGGCGGAAGCCCGCGCCGAGTCCGACCAGGGCGCCGTAGCCGATGCCGCCCGCGCCGCCCGCGCCCGGCGAGACCGCCGCCTCGGCGGCGCGCGGGCCCAGGGCCTTCTCCAGCACCTCGACGTACCGCACGAGCGCCGCGTCCAGGACCTCCACGTCCCGCGGCGACGCGCCCTTCTGCGGGCCGAACACCGCCGGAGCGCCCTTCGGGCCGGTCAGCGGGTTGTCGACGTCACTGGCGAGCACCAGCTCCACGTCGGCGAAGCGCGGGTCCAGCCGCGACAGGTCGGCCGTCACCAGGTCGCGCAGGCCGCCGCCGCCCGGGCCGACGGGCTCGCCGTCCGCGTCCAGGAAGCGCGCGCCGAGCGCGGCGAGCATGCCGGCGCCGCCGTCGGTCGTGGCGCTGCCGCCGACGCCGAACACGATGGTGCGGGCCCCGGCGTCGAGCGCGGCGCGCAGCAGCTCGCCGGAGCCGTACGTGGTGGCCGTGAGGGGCGCGAAGACGCCCTCGGGCAGCAGTTGGAGGCCGGACGCCTCCGCCATCTCCACCACCGCCGTGCCGTCGCGCAGGGCGAACGCCGCCGTGACGGGCTCGCCGAGCGGGCCGGTCACCCGGACCTCGCGGCGCTCGAATCCGGCCGCCACCGCGGCCGCCACCGTGCCGTCGCCGCCGTCCGCGACCGGCAGGGCCTCCACCCGGACGCCCGGGACGACGTGCCGGAGCCCCGCCGTCACCCGCTCCGCGACCTGCACGGCCGTGAGGGACCCCTTGAACTTGTCGGCCGCCACGAGCACGTGCGCGGCCTCAGTAACTGCTCCGTCCGTCACCCTTGCATCCCTTGCTATCGAACAGGCAGTCGCGCCAGGGCGACCCTATCCGGAGTGTCGGACGGCGTGCCACCCCCACACGGTGCGGCACGACGGACCATAGTGGGTCGTCATGAGCACGGAATCGATCGAACAACCCCGGCCCGACGCTCCCCCGGGCAGCTCCCGAGACGACGGCGCGCCCGACCGCGCCCTCGTCGGCATCGGCTTCGGCGCCGTCCTCGCCGTGGTGCTGTGGGCGTGGCTGGGCAAGGACTCCTTCGACGGCGCGTCGTCCGCCGGCCTGTCCTGGGTCCTGGACAACTTCGGCTGGCTGTTCGTGGTGGCCGCCGACGTGTTCCTGGTCCTCTGCCTGGTGATCGCGTTCAGCCGGTTCGGGCGGATCCGGCTGGGCGCGGACGACTCCGAGCCGGAGTTCGGCAACCTCGCGTGGATCGCGATGATGTTCAGCGCCGGGATGGGCATCGGCCTGATGTTCTACGGGGTCGGGGAGCCGCTCACGCACTACCTGACCCCGCCGCCGGCGACCGGGGTGCGCGCCCAGACGGCCGAGGCGGCCCGTACGGCGATGGAGTACTCGTTCTTCCACTGGACGCTCACCCCGTGGGCGATCTACGGCATCGCCGGGCTCGCCCTGGCGTACGCCGGGTTCCGCAAGGGGCGCGGGAACCGGCTGAGCTCGGCGTTCGTCCCGCTGATCGGCGCGCGGCGGGCGGAGTCCTGGCCGGGCCGGGTGATCGACCTGCTGGCCGTGTTCGCGACAGTGTTCGGCACGGCCACCAGTCTGGGGCTGGGCGCGTTGCAGGTGGCGGAGGGCCTGGATCTGACGGCCGGGGTGACGGCGACCCGCGCGACGCAGCTCATGATCATCGCGGTGCTGTCGGCGGCGTTCGTGCTCTCAGCCTTCTCCGGGCTGCACCGAGGCGTCAAGTGGTTGTCGACGCTGAACATCGTGCTCGCGGCGATGCTGATGGCGTTCGTCTTCCTCCTCGGGCCGACGGTGTACATCCTCGACTCGATCCCCGCGTCAATCGGCGGCTACTTGGAAGACCTGGTGCCGATGGCGACGCGGACGGGCGCGTTCACCGACCAGGCGTGGCTGGGCGCGTGGACGATCTTCTACTGGGCGTGGTGGCTGTCGTGGGCGCCCTTCGTGGGGACGTTCATCGCCCGGATCTCGCGCGGCCGGACGATCCGCGAGTTCCTCGTCGGGGTACTGCTGGTGCCGAGCGGCGCGACGGTCGTCTGGTTCTGCGTGATGGGCGGCTCGGCGCTGCGGCTTCAGTCGACCGGCGCGGCGGACCTGGCGGGCGCCGCGCGGGAGGGGGCGGAGGCGTCGCTGTTCGCGATGCTGGACGCGCTGCCGATCGGGACGGTCACGTCGTTCGTGGCGATGGTCCTGGTCATGACGTACTTCGTGACGAGCGCGGATTCGGCGTCGCTGGTGATGGGGTCGCTGACCAGCCGGGGGGCGCTGCACCCGCCGACGTGGCTGGTGGTGGGCTGGGGGGTGCTGATGGCGGCGGTCGCGGCGGTGCTGCTGGTCGTCGGCGGCCTGAACTCGCTGCAGACGGCGACGATCCTGGTGGCGCTGCCGTTCGTGGTGGTGATGCTCTGCCTGTGCTGGGCGCTGCTGAAGGAGCTGCGGGAGGATCCGGGTGCCGGGCTGGTGCGGCACCACGCCCTGCACGGGCTGCGGGACGTCGTGCGGACGATGGTCGGCGACGTGGTGACGGAGCAGGCGCCGGCGCGCCACCACCGGCTGCGGCGCGCGGCGCGGGCGCGCAGCGGGACGGAGGACGACCCGGGTCCCGGCGGCGCGGGGACGTGACGGGCGGGCGGCCCGCCGGAGGGCGGCCGAAGGCCGGCCGGCGCACCCTCTACGCTGGCCGGGTGACGACCACCGACTACGCCACGTACATCGCCGGCCTGCCGAAGGTGCTCGCCGGCGCCGCCATGCTGTTCCGGGACGGCGCGGGGCGCGTCCTGGTCGTGGAGCCCAACTACCGCGAGGGGTGGGCGCTGCCGGGCGGGACGATCGAGTCCGACGAGGGGGAGACGCCCCGTCAGGCGGCCCGCCGCGAGACGCTGGAGGAGATCGGCCTGGACGTGCGGCCGGGCGCCCTCCTGGTCGTCGACTGGGTCCTCGGCACGGGCCGCCCGCCGCTGGTGGCGTACGTGTACGACGGCGGCGTGCTGGACGACGCGGCGTTCGGGGGGATCCGCCTCCAGGAGGCGGAGCTGCTGTCCTGGAAGCTGATCACCCGCGAGGAGGTCCCGGAGTACCTCCTGGGGTCCCTGGGCCTCCGCGTCCGGGCCGCCCTGGACGCCCTGGACGCGGGAGGCGGCCCGGCGGAGCTGGAGAACGGCCGCCCCGTCCAATGAGGCCGACCGCACGGAAGGCCGCCACCGCGCCGCGGCGACGGCTCACTCCTGGTCCTGGGGTTTGACCCGCGCGGCGCGCGGGTCGTCCTCGCGGGGCACCACCAGGGCCTCGGTGCGGTGCCCCCGCTGGATGTAGTCGCGGACGACCAGCTCGACGGCGTCCTGCGGGTTGCCGACGCCCGCCAGCACCATGACTTCCACGACGAGTTCGGCGTCGAGGGCGATGTTCACCTTGGCCATGGGCGGGACCCTACAGCGCCGGGCGCCGGTCCGTTCGACGGTCGCGCGAATTCCGTTCGACGGTCGCGGGAACCCCCTCGTACGCTCGGCGCATGACGATGGTCGCGGTTCTCAGCGGTGCCGGCATCTCCACGGATTCGGGGATCAGCGACTACCGGGGGCCCAACGGGCTGTGGCGGCGCGACCCGGAGGCCGAGAAGCTCGTCACGTACGCGTACTACATGGCCGACCCGGACGTCCGCCGCCGCTCCTGGCGGATGCGCCTCGACGGGCCGGTGCTGCGGGCCCGGCCCAACGCCGGGCACCTGGCGGTGGCCGAGCTGGAGCGGACGCCGGGGTTCGCCGTGCGGGTGCTGACCCAGAACGTGGACGGGCTGCACCAGTTGGCGGGGACGCCCGAGCGCAAGGTCCTCGAACTGCACGGCACCGCGCGGGCCGTGGTGTGCACCGGCTGCCGCGCCCGGTCCCCGATGGAGGAGGCGCTGGAGCGGGTGGCGGCCGGCGAGGACGACCCGGCGTGCCGGGCCTGCGGCGGGATCCTGAAGTCGGCGACCGTGATGTTCGGGGAGCGGCTGGACCCGGTGGTGCTGGGCCGGGCGACGGGGATCGCCAAGGCGTGCGAGGTGTTCGTCGCGGTCGGCTCCTCGCTCCGGGTCCAGCCCGCGGCGTCGCTGGCGGGGATCGCCGCCGAGCACGGGGCGCGGCTGATCGTCGTGAACGCCGAGCCGACCCCGTACGACGGACTCGCCGACGAGGTCGTGCGCGAGCCGATCGGCACGGCGCTGCCGGCGCTGCTGAAGCGGCTCTGAGCCCCTGCCCCGTCGGGAACGGGGCCCCTACCCCATCGGGAACAGGGCGTCGGGCGCGGGGACGCCGCTTTCGAAGGCGAGCAGGCGGCGCTTGCGGTCCAGGCCGCCGCCGTAGCCGGTGAGGCCGCCGCTCGCGCCGATGACCCGGTGGCAGGGGACGATGATGCCGATGGGGTTGCGGCCGTTGGCGAGGCCCACCGCGCGGGAGGCGGTGGGCCGCCCGAGGGCCGCGGCCAGTTCGCCGTAGGTGCGGGTCTCGCCGTACGGGATGGTCCGCAGCAGCTCCCACACGCGCTGCTGGAACGGCGTGCCGGCCAGGTGCAGGGGCAGGTCGAACGCGGTCAGCTCGCGTGCGTGGTACGCGTCGAGCTGGCGGGCGGCCTCGCGGAACGGACGGGGGTCGGGCTCGCCGAAGGTCTCCTCCGGGGGCCGGTGGCGCTGGTCGGTCATGTACAGCCCGCTGAGGACGCCGTCGGTGGCGACGAGCGTGAGCGGGCCGTAGGGGCTGTCGACGACGGTGTGCTGCCGGTGCATGGCGTGTTTCCTCGGCTCAGGCGGGGAGGTGGTTGACGGGGTGGTCGTCGGTGGCCCACAGGTACTGGACGGCGTAGGCGCGCCAGGGGCGCCAGGCGGCGGCGCGGGCCGTGAGGGCGGCGGGGGTCGACGGCAGGCCGAGCCCGGCGGCGGCGCGGCGGACGCCGAGGTCGGTGGGGAGGAAGGCGTCGGGGTCGCCGAGCGCGCGCATGGCGATGATCTCGACGGTCCAGGGCCCGAAGCCGGGCAGGGCGAGGAGACCGGCGCGGGCCTCGTCCCAGTCGCTGTCCGGGCCCAGCTTGAGGCTGCCGTCCGCGAGGGCGCCGACCAGGGTGGTGAGCGTGGCGCGGCGGCTGCGCGGCAGGGCGAGGGCGTCGGGGTCGAGGGCGGCGAGCGCCTCGGGCGCGGGGAACAGGTGGGTGAGCCCGCCTCCGGGGTCGTCGACGGGCGTGCCGTGCGCGGTGACGAGGCGCCCGGCGTGGGTGCGGGCGGCGGCCGTGGAGACCTGCTGGCCGAGGACCGCGCGGACGGCGAACTCGGCGGCGTCGACCGTGCGCGGCACGCGGCGGCCGGGCGCGCGGTCGACGTGCGGGGCGAGGAGCGGGTCGGCGCGCAGCTGTTCGTCGACGGCGACGGGGTCGGCGTCGAGGTCGAGGAGCCAGCGGCAGCGGCTGATGGCGTGGGCCAGGTCGCGCGGGTCGGTGAGGTGGAGGCGGCAGGCGACGTGGCCGGCGGCGGGGGCGAGGGAGGCGATGCCGTGCCCGTAGGGGAGGGTGAGGGTGCGCCGGTAGGCGCCGTCGCGCCACTCCTCGACGCCGGGGACGGCGGTCGCGGCGAGGTGGCCGAACAGGTTGGACGGGTCGAGGGGCGTGCGGTAGGGCAGCCGCAGGGAGATCACGCCGGGGGTGGGGGCCGGGGCGCCGCGGGTGCCGGCGGCGCGGGCGCGCAGCTCGCCGGGGGCGAGGGCGAACACCTCGCGGACGGTCTCGTTGAAGGCCCGTACGGACGAGAAGCCGGCGGCGAACGCGACGTCGGCCATGGGCATGGCGGTCGTCTCGATGAGCACGCGGGCCGTCTGGGCGCGTTGGGCGCGGGCGAGGGCGAGGGGTCCGGCACCGAGTTCGGCGAGCAGTTGCCGCTCGATCTGCCGGGTCGAGTAGCCGAGGCGCGCGGCGAGCCCCGGGACGCCCTCGCGGTCGACGACGCCGTCGCGGATGAGGCGCATGGCGCGGGCGACCGTGTCGGCGCGGACGTCCCACTCCGGGGAGCCGGGGCTCGTGTCGGGGCGGCACCGCTTGCAGGCCCGGAAGCCGGCCTGCTGGCAGGCGGCGGCGCTCGGGTAGAAGACCATGTTCTCCGGCTTGGGCGGCACGACCGGGCAGCTGGGGCGGCAGTAGATGCGGGTGGTCAGGACGGCGGTGAAGAACCACCCGTCGAAGCGGGCGTCCTTGGACCGGACGGCCCGGACGCAGCGCTCGGTGTCGGTGTGCATGCCCCAAGCATGGGCGAGGCGGACGGGCTCCGCTGGCGGAATTCCGACATGAGCCTCGCCCTGCCTGCGGGCGCGCGTTCCGCCGGGGGACGCGCGTACGACGGCGGCCGCCCTGCCGGATGGCGCGGGCGGCCGCCGTCGCGGGGACGGGCGCGGAGGTCAGGCGGTGGCCTCGGCGGGGGCGGCCGCGGCCTCGGCGACCTGGGCGAGGAGCGCGGGCAGACCGGCGACGATCTCGGCGTCCTCGGACGGGTGGGTGTCGGCGAAGCGGGTCACGGAGCCCGGGATGGCGAACTCGACGCCCTCCAGCACGCGGGCGCCGGCCACGCCCAGGGCCTTGCGGGCCTCGGTCTGCGCCCACACGCCGCCGTACTGGCCGAAGGCGGTGCCGATGACGGCGACCGGCTTCTCCTTGAGGGCGCCGGCGCCGTAGGGGCGGGACAGCCAGTCGATGGCGTTCTTGAGCACGGCCGGCATGGTGCCGTTGTACTCCGGGGTGAACAGCAGCAGGGCGTCGGCCTCGGCGGCGGCGGCCCGCAGCCGGGCGGCGGCCTCCGGCGCGCCCGCCGCGGTGTCGATGTCCTCGTTGTAGAAGGGCACGTCGGCGAGGCCCTCGTACAGCTCCACGGTGACGCCCTCGGGGGCGAGGGCGGCGGCGGCCTCGGCGAGCTGGCGGTTGTGGGAACCGGCGCGGAGACTGCCGACGAGCGCGAGGATACGAGCGGACATGGTGACTCCTGAAAGGGGAAGCGGTCGGAGGACGACTAACCGGACCGAGGTCCGTTTAAGGTTGTACCAGTTAAACGGACCACGGTCCACTTCTGTTCCCGACAGCGTTAGGCTGCTTCCATGACCTCTCCGCCCCCGCACGGACGTACGGAGCTGTCCCTCACCCCCGCCGAGGCGCCGCCGCAACTGCGCGCGGACGCCGCCCGCAACCGCGCCCGGCTCCTGGAGGCCGCCGCCCGGCTCGCCGCCGAGCAGGGCGCCGCCAACCTGACCATGGAGGCCGTCGCCTGCGCCGCGCAGGTCGGCAAGGGCACGGTGTTCCGCCGCTTCGGCGACCGGTCGGGGCTGCTGCTGGCGCTGCTGGACCACCAGGAGCAGCGGTTCCAGGCGGCGTTCATGTCCGGTCCGGCCCCGCTCGGGCCGGGCGCGCCGGCCGGCGAGCGGCTGCACGCCTTCGGCCCGGCCGCCCTGCGGCACGAGGACGCGCACCGGGAGCTGTACCTGGCCGCCACCCAGCCCGATCCGGTGCGCCGGCACCTGGTGCCGGCCCGCCTCGTACGGCTCACGCACCTGACGACGCTGCTGCGCGAGGCGGACACGGACGCCGACGCCGAGCTGGCCGCGCAGACCCTGCTGGGCTACCTCGACACGGGCCTCGTCCACCACCTGCTGACCCGGCGCGGACTGCCGCTGAGCCGCGTGGAGGCGGGCTGGCACGACCTGGTGTCCCGGATGCTGGTGCGGGGGGACCGCTGACCCGGCGGCCTCACGGGCCCCTCGGCCCGTGAGGGCCGCGTGCGCGCCCGGGGCACTGGGGCCACGGTGATGGGACCGGCCGTTCGGTGAGGGCCGCGGGCGCGTCCGGGGCGCCGGCGCGGCGGGCGCCGCGGACCGCGCCGCCCACGACGCGCGGCACTCCCCCGCCGCTCCCCGCGACGAGGAGGGCGCGGGGGTACGGGGGTACGGGATACGGAGGCGCACCGGTCCACGGGGTCCACGCGGGCGCGGGAGCGCGCCGGTCCTCGCGGGCGCGGGGGCGCGCCGGTCCTCGCGGGCGCGGGGGCGCGCCGGTCCATGGGGTCCGCGCGGGTGCGGGGCCTGCCGGGTCACGGGGGCGGCGGCGCCCGGCCGGAGGCAGCCGCGGTCCACTAGCGGCGCGCCCGCGGGGTGCCCCTTCGACCGGGCCGCCCGCGGGTGCGGGGCCGTCCCGCGAGGTGCGGGGCGCCGTGAACCACGCCGGAACCGCCGTCCCGGGTACGGGGCCGTCCCCGTACGGGGGCCTACGCGAGGTGGAAGACCTCGGTGAGCGGCTTCATCGCCTCGTCCGGCCTGGTGCCGTCCAGTTCCTCGAAGAAGCCGGACATCTCCGCCTGCCAGCGGGCGTTGACCTCCGTCTCCGCCATCGCGGCCTGCGCCCGGGCGAAGTCCTCCGTCTCCAGGTAGCCGACCAGCAGGCCGTCCTCGCGGAGGAAGAGCGAGTAGTTGCGCCAGCCCGCCGCGGAGAGCGCAGCGAGCATGTCGGGCCACACGGCGGCGTGGCGCTCCCGGTACTCGTCGAGCCGGTCCCGGCGGACCTTCAGCAGGAAGCAGACACGCTGCACGGCGGGGCTCCTCAGCGATGGAACAACAGGTCGTGAAAGGTTTCAACAGCGTTTCCGGACGCTAGACACTGCCGCGCACTTCCGTCAACAGGGCTTCTCCCGAAAGTTTCGAGGCCGGTCAGGTCGGGATCGGAGGACCCACTCCCCGCACGCCTCTTGACAGCTCCCGCGAGCCCCCATAGCTTCGCCGCAATGAAACGATTCATTCACGACCCGCATGGCACCCTGGAGCGCTGACACGATGACGAGCCGAGCCGATGTCCCCGCCGTGAAGGCAGCCCTGAGATCCCAGGCCGTCGAGACCCCCTCCTGGGCCTACGGGAACTCCGGCACCCGTTTCAAGGTGTTCGCGCAGCCGGGCGTCCCGCGCACCCCGCGGGAGAAGCTCGACGACGCCGCGCGCGTGCACGAGCACACCGGGGTCGCCCCGAGCGTCGCGCTGCACATCCCGTGGGACCGGGTCGACGACTACGCCGACCTCGCCGCGTACGCCGCCGGGCTCGGGCTGCGGCTCGGGGCGATCAACTCCAACGTCTTCCAGGACGACGACTACCGGCTCGGCAGCGTCTGCCACCCCGACGCCCGGGTCCGCCGCAAGGCCCTGGACCACCTGCTGGCGTGCGTCGACATCATGGACGCCACCGGCTCGCGCGATCTGAAGCTGTGGTTCTCCGACGGCACCAACTACCCCGGCCAGGACGACGTCCGCGCCCGGCAGGACCGGCTCGCCGAAGCCCTCGCCGCCGTGTACGAGCGGCTCGGCGACGGGCAGCGGATGCTGCTTGAGTACAAGTTCTTCGAGCCCGCCTTCTACACGACGGACGTGCCGGACTGGGGCACGGCGTACGCGCACTGCCTCAAGCTGGGCGAGAAGGCGAAGGTCGTCGTGGACACCGGGCACCACGCGCCCGGCACCAACATCGAGTTCATCGTCGCCCTGCTGCTGCGCGAGGACAAGCTCGGCGGCTTCGATTTCAACTCCCGCTTCTACGCGGACGACGACCTGATGGTCGGCGCGGCCGACCCGTTCCAGCTCTTCCGCATCATGTACGAGGTGGTGCGCGGCGGGGGGCTCACCGGTGACGTCGCGTTCATGCTCGACCAGTGCCACAACATCGAGCCGAAGATCCCCGCGATCATCCGCTCCGTGATGAACGTCCAGGAGGCCACCGCGAAGGCGCTCCTGGTGGACCGCGAGGCGCTGACCGCCGCCCAGGACGCGGGCGACGTGCTCGCCGCGAACGCCGTCCTGATGGACGCGTACAACACCGACGTCCGGCCGCTCCTGGCCGAACTGCGCGAGGAGATGGGCATCGACCCCGACCCGGTCGCCGCGTACCACCGGTCGGGCTGGGCGCAGAAGATCACCGACGAGCGCGTGGGCGGGACCCAGGCGGGATGGGGGGCGTGACCACCATGGAACAGCACAGCGCGGTCCGGGACCTGCTGGAGCGCTCGCACCGGCTCGGCGCCGACCCGCGGAACACCAACTACGCGGGCGGCAACGCGTCCGCCAAGGGCACCGGCACCGACCCGGTCACCGGCGGCGACGTGGAGCTGATGTGGGTCAAGGGGTCCGGCGGGGACCTGGGGACGCTCACCGGGGCGGGCCTCGCCGTCCTGCGGCTGGACCGACTGCGGGCGCTCACCGGCGTCTACCCGGGGGTCGACCGCGAGGACGAGATGGTCGCCGCGTTCGACTACTGCCTGCACGGCAAGGGGGGCGCCGCGCCCTCGATCGACACGGCCATGCACGGCCTGGTCGACGCCGCCCACGTCGACCACCTGCACCCCGACTCGGGCATCGCGCTCGCCTGCGCCGCCGACGGGGAGAAGCTGACCGCCGAGTGCTTCGGCGACAAGGTCGTGTGGGTGCCCTGGCGGCGGCCCGGCTTCCAGCTCGGCCTGGACATCGCCGCCGTCAAGGAGGCCAACCCGCAGGCCGTGGGGTGCGTCCTCGGCGGGCACGGCATCACCGCGTGGGGCGCCACCAGCGAGGAGTGCGAGGCCAACTCCCTGTACGTCATCCGCACCGCGGAGGCGTTCCTCGCCGAGCGCGGCCGGCCCGAGCCGTTCGGTCCGATCCTGCCGGGGTACGAGCCGCTGGACCCGGCCGCGCGCCGCGAGCGGGCTGCCGCGCTCGCCCCGTACCTCCGCGCCGTCGCGTCCGCCGACCGGCCCCAGGTGGGCCACTTCGACGACTCCGACACCGTCCTGGACTTCCTCTCCCGCGCCGAGCACCCGCGCCTCGCCGCGCTCGGCACGTCCTGCCCGGACCACTTCCTGCGGACGAAGGTCCGCCCCCTCGTCCTGGACCTGCCGCCGACGGCGCCCCTGGAGGAGACCGTGGCGCGGCTGGCGGAGCTCCACGCCGCCTACCGGGAGGAGTACCGCGCCTACTACGAGCGGCACGCCGCGCCGGACTCCCCCGCGATGCGCGGCGCGGACCCGGCGATCGTGCTGGTGCCGGGGGTCGGCATGTTCTCGTACGGCAAGGACAAGCAGACCGCGCGCGTGGCGGGAGAGTTCTACGTCAACGCGATCAACGTGATGCGCGGCGCGGAGGCGGTCTCCACGTACGCCCCGATCGAGGAGCGGGAGAAGTTCCGCATCGAGTACTGGGAGCTGGAGGAGGCGAAGCTGCGGCGCATGCCGAAGCCGAAGCCCCTCGCCACGCGGATCGCCCTCGTCACCGGTGCCGGCTCCGGCATCGGGCGGGCCATCGCGCGGCGGCTCGCCGACGAGGGCGCGTGCGTGGTCGTCGCCGACCTCGACGCACAGCGGGCGGCCTCCGTCGCCGAGGAGCTCGGCGGGCCCGACCGGGCGGTCGCGGTGACGGTGGACGTCACCGAGGAGGAGCAGATCGCGGCGGCGTTCCGGGAGGCGCTGCTCGCCTTCGGCGGGGTCGACCTGGTGGTGAACAACGCCGGGATCTCCATCTCCAAGCCGCTGCTGGAGACCACGGCCGGGGACTGGGACCTCCAGCACGCCATCATGGCGCGCGGCTCGTTCCTCGTGTCGCGGGAGGCGGCGCGCGTGATGACCGCGCAGCGCCTGGGCGGCGACATCGTCTACATCGCGTCAAAGAACGGCGTCTTCGCCGGCCCGAACAACATCGCGTACGGGGCGACCAAGGCCGACCAGGCGCACCAGGTGCGGCTGCTGGCGGCGGAGCTGGGCGAGCACGGCATCCGCGTGAACGGCGTCAACCCGGACGGCGTGGTCCGCGGCTCGGGCATCTTCGCGGGCGGCTGGGGCGCGCAGCGGGCGGCGGTGTACGGGGTGGAGGAGGAGAAGCTGGGCGAGTTCTACGCGCAGCGGACGCTCCTGAAGCGGGAGGTCCTCCCGGAGCACGTGGCCAACGCGGTCTTCGCCCTGACGGGTGGCGAGCTGAGCCACACGACGGGCCTCCACGTCCCGGTGGACGCGGGCGTACCGGCGGCCTTCCTCCGCTGACCCCGCGCCCGCACGGGCGGGCCCCGGCGTCCGCGGCCCGCCCGTGTGGACCGCGGACGCCGGGCGCCGGGCCGGTGCGGGGGCGTCGGCCCGGCGCCGCGGCACCGGCGCCCTTCCCGCGCCCGGGCCCCTCCCGGGCGCGGCGCTCCCTTCGACAGAGTCGCTTCACGACGAGGATGCAGATGTCTTCCAGTCAGCCGTTCGCCGCCGTCGACCTCGGCGCCTCCAGCGGGCGGGTCATGCTCGCCCGGGTCGGGGCGGGGACCCTGGAGCTCCAGGAGGTCCACCGCTTCCCCAACCGGCCCGTACGCGTCGGCGGGACGCTGCACTGGGACGTGCTCGGCCTGTACCGCGGCGTCCTGGACGGGCTGCGGGCGGCCGGGGCGGCGGCGGGCGGGCGGCTGGCCGGGGTCGGCGTCGACGGCTGGGCCGTCGACTACGGGCTGCTCGACGCGCGGGGCGACCTGCTCGGCAACCCCGTGCACTACCGGGACGCCCGCACGGACGGCGCCGCCGAGGAGGTCGCCGCGGTGCTCCCGCCCAAGGAGCTGTACGCGGCGACGGGCCTCCAGCACCTGCCGTTCAACACCGTGTACCAGTTGGTCGCCGCCCGGGACACCCCGCAGTTCGCCGCCGCGCGGCGCCTGCTGCTCGTCCCCGACCTCGTCGCGTACTGGCTCACCGGCGAGGCCGGCACGGAGCTGACCAACGCCTCGACCACCCAGCTCGTCGACCCCCGCACCCGCGACTGGTCCCCCGTCGTCGCCGCCCGCCTCGGCATCGACCTGGACCTCTTCCCGCCCCTGCGCCGCCCCGGCGACCCTGCCGGGCACCTGCTGCCGGAGGTCCTCGCCGAGACGGGGCTCACCGGGCCGGTCCCGGTGACCGCGGTCGGGTCGCACGACACGGCGTCCGCCGTGCTCGGCGTGCCCGCGGCGGACGGGGACGACTTCGCGTACATCGCCACCGGCACCTGGTCCCTCGCCGGTCTCGAACTGGACGCCCCGGTCCTCACGGAGGCGTCCCGGGCGGCGAACTTCACCAACGAGCTGGGCGTCGACGGCACCGTCCGCTACCTCCGCAACATCATGGGCCTCTGGCTCCTCCAGGAGTGCCTGCGCGCCTGGGAGGCGCAGGGCGACCCGCAGGACCTCGACGCCCTCCTCGCCGCGGCCGCCGCCGCGCCGCCGCTGCGGTCCGTCGTGGACGCCGGCGACCCGGCGTTCCTCGCCCCGGACGACATGCCGCGCCGCATCGCGGAGGCGTGCGCCCGCACCGGGCAGCCCGCCCCGCGCACCCCCGCCGAGTTCGCGCGCTGCGTCCTGGACTCCCTCGCCCTCGCCCACCGCGCGGCCGTCGAGCAGGCGGCCGCCCTGGCGGGCCGCACCGTGCGCACCGTGCACGTCGTCGGCGGCGGCGCCCGCAACGCGCTGCTGTGCCAACTGACCGCCGACGCCACCGGCCTGCCCGTCGTCGCGGGGCCCGCCGAGGCCGCCGCGCTCGGCAACGCCCTCGTCCAGGCCCGCGCCGCCGGTGTCGTCGAGGGCGGCCGGGCCGAACTGCGGGAGCTCCTGCGCGCCACCCAGCCCCTGCGGCACTACGATCCGTCAGGTGATCGCGCCGCCTGGGACCGGGCGGCGGACCGGTTCCACGGCCGGACCGGCCGGAAGGAGGGCGGGGCATGCGCGTAGCGCTCTTCGTCACCTGCGTCAACGACGCGCTGTACCCGCGCACCGGGCGGGCGACGGTGCGGCTGCTGGAGCGGCTGGGGGTCGCGGTCGACTTCCCGGCGGCGCAGAGCTGCTGCGGGCAGCCGCAGTTCAACACCGGCTACCGGCACGAGACGGAACCGCTCGTCCGCCGCTTCGACGCGGCGTTCCGCGCCTACGACTACGTGGTCACCCCGTCCGGTTCGTGCGCCGCGATGGTGCGGGACAACTACCCGCGCATCGGCGCGAAGGCCGCCGCGGAGGGGCGGGGCGGGGAGCTGGCCGAAGCGGCCGCCCGGGCCGTGCCCAAGACGTACGAGCTGACCGAGTTCCTCGTGGACGTCCTCGGGGTGACGGACGTCGGCGCGTACTTCCCGCACACCGTCACCTACCACCCCACCTGCCACGGCCTGCGCGTACTGGGGCTGAAGGACCGCCCGCGCCGGCTTCTGGCCCACGTCAGGGGCCTCCGGTTGCGCGAGCTGGAGGGCGCCGAGGAGTGCTGCGGCTTCGGCGGGACGTTCGCGGTGAAGAACCCGGACGTGTCCGCGGCGATGGGCGCCGACAAGGCGCGCGCCGTCGAGGCGAGCGGCGCCGGGACGGTGTGCACGGTCGACAACTCGTGCCTGATGCACATCGGCGGCACCCTCGCCCGGCGCGGCTCGCGGGTCCGGCCCGTGCACCTCGCCGAGATCCTGGCCGCCACCGAGGAGGAGCCCTACGCATGAGCGGTACGTACCTGGGCATGCCCGCCTTCCCGAAGGCCGCGCACGACGCCGTGCGGAACGGGACCCTGCGCGGCAACCTGCGCCACGCCACCCACACGATCCGCGACAAGCGGGCCGGGGCCGTCGCCGAACTGGCGGACTGGGAGGAGCTG
This sequence comes from Streptomyces tamarix, assembly GCF_032423885.1. Lineage (NCBI taxonomy): Bacteria > Bacillati > Actinomycetota > Actinomycetes > Kitasatosporales > Streptomycetaceae > Streptomyces > Streptomyces tamarix. Next base: position 74,639 of record NZ_JAWCTQ010000011.1, read on the forward strand.
CGCGCCGCCGGCAAGGCGATCAAGGACCGGACGCTGCGCCACCTCGACCACTACCTCGTGCAACTGGAGCGGGCCGTCACCGCGGCCGGCGGGACGGTGCACTGGGCCGCCGACGCCGAGGAGGCCAACCGGATCGTCACCGACCTCGTCAAGGCGACCGGCGAGCGCGAGGTCGTCAAGGTCAAGTCGATGGCCACGCAGGAGATCGGGCTGAACGAGGCGCTGGAGGCCGAGGGAATCCGCGCGTACGAGACGGACCTCGCCGAGCTGATCGTGCAGCTCGGGGACGACCGGCCGTCGCACATCCTGGTCCCGGCGATCCACCGCAACCGGGGCGAGATCCGCGACATCTTCGCCGAGCGCATGGGCCGCTGGGGCCGCGCCGCCCCGGAGGGGCTGACGGACCGCCCGGCGGACCTCGCGGAGGCGGCGCGGCTGCACCTGCGGGAGAAGTTCCTGCGCGCGAAGGTCGGCGTGTCCGGCGCGAACTTCATGGTGGCGGAGACGGGCACGCTCGTCGTCGTCGAGTCGGAGGGCAACGGTCGGATGTGCCTGACCCTCCCCGAGACGCTGATCTCGGTCGTCGGCATCGAGAAGGTCGTGCCGACGTGGCGGGACCTGGAGGTGTTCCTCCAGCTCCTCCCCCGCTCCTCCACGGCCGAGCGGATGAACCCGTACACGTCGATGTGGACCGGCACGACGGACGGGGACGGCCCCCGGGAGTTCCACCTGGTGCTGCTCGACAACGGCCGCACGGACACGCTCGCCGACGAGGTGGGCCGGCAGGCGCTGCGCTGCATCCGCTGCTCGGCGTGCCTGAACGTGTGCCCGGTGTACGAGCGGGCCGGCGGCCACGCGTACGGCTCCGTCTACCCCGGTCCGATCGGCGCGATCCTCACCCCGCAGCTGCGCGGCACCGGCAGCGAGGTCGACGCGTCGCTGCCGTACGCCTCGTCGCTGTGCGGGGCGTGCTACGAGGTGTGCCCGGTCGCCATCGACATCCCGGAGGTGCTGGTGCACCTGCGGGAGCGGGTGGCCCAGGGCGGCGAGGTGACGCGGAACGGCGTGAGGGTCACCCTCCGGCCCGCGAAGGGGCACGCCGCCGAGCGGGCGGCGATGCGCGCGGCCCGCTGGGCGCTGGACCGCCCCGGCGTCCTGCGGGCCGGGCAGCGGCTGGCGTCGCGGACGCGGCGGCTGCACCCGAAGCGGCTCCCGGGCCCGGGGCGGGCCTGGTCGGACACGAGGGCGGTGCCGGAGGTTCCGGCGGAGTCGTTCCGGGACTGGTGGCAGCGGACGCGGGGAGGCGCGCGATGAGCGACGGCAGGGACCGGGTGCTGGCGCGGGTGCGCCGCGCCCTGGCGGACGTACCGCGCGGGGAGCGTCCGCCGGACGTGCCGGTGGAGCGGCGCTACCTGCGGACACACGGCGAGCGGACCGCCGGGGAGGCGGTCGACCTCCTGGCCGAGAACCTCGCCGACTACCGGGCGGTCGTCCACCGGACCTCGCAGGACGGCGTCGGGGAGCTGCTGGCGCGGCTGCTCGCGGCGCGCGGCGCGGCGTCGGTGCTGGTGCCGCCGGGGCTGCCGCCCCACTGGACGGCCGCCGTGGACGCGACGCGGGTGCACGACCGGGCGGCGTCCACGCCGCGGGAGCTGGACGCCGTGGACAGCGTCGTCACGGGCTGCGCGGTGGCCGTCGCGGAGACCGGCACGATCGTGCTGGACGGCGGCCCGGACCAGGGCAGGCGGCGGATCACGCTCGTGCCGGACCACCACATCTGCGTCGTACGGGTTCCGGACCAGGTCGTCGGCTCGGTTCCGGAGGCCCTGGAGCGGCTGGACCCGCGCCGCCCGCTGACGTGGATCTCGGGCCCGTCCGCGACCAGCGACATCGAGCTGGACCGCGTCGAGGGCGTCCACGGGCCGCGCCTCCTGGAGGTCGTCCTCCTCGACGCCGGGGACGGCGACCCGGCGGGCACCGGCGGCTGAACCGGGCGCCGTCGAACGGGCGACGGGCCGGTGGAGCCGTGGGCCGGTGGGCCGGTGGGCCCGTGGACCCGTGGGCCCCGGGGGTGCGGGGCGCGCGGTGCGGGAGGACGATGGTCGGGTGGGGCGCCGGGGACGGCGTACCGGCGCCTCCCCTCCTCCCCGGGGGCGACGATGTTCCAGTTGATCCGCAACCTCAGCTCGACCGACCTGGCGGTCCGCCAGTTCCCGGTCTTCGCGGTCTCCTTCGTGCTGGCGAGCCTGTTCTACCGGTTCGGCAGCTTCGCCCTGGAAGCGGTGGCGTTCCTGGCGACCTGGTTCGTCCTGGACGCGGCCGCCGAGGGGGTGCGGCGGGTGCGCGAGCGACGGTGGAAGGTCCGCCCGCAGCAGGGCGGGTAGAGCGGGCCGGCGATGGCGGCGTGCGTTCCGCGCGGCGTGGTCGGCGCGGACGGCCGGCGGGCGGTCGTCCACGACCGGCACGGCACGCTGATCGCGCTCGACACGGAGACCGGCGCGGTGCTGTGGCGCCGCGGCCGGTGGCTGCGGCCGTGCGCCGTGACGGGCGGGGCGGTCGTCGCCGTACGCCTCGGCGGGCCGCCGGCACCGGACGGGCAGGGCCGGGCGGGTGCCGCGGGCCCGGTCGCGGTGGTGGTCCTCGACGCCGAGGAGGGCGCCGAACGGTGGACCTCGCCGCCCCTGGACCTGCCGTCCTGGGCGCGCCCCTCGCTCGACGACACGCCCGCCTTCACCCTGGCCGCCGAGACGCCCGGCGGCGGGAACGTCGTCCTGCGCTGGGCGGCGCGCGCCCTGTACGAGGGGGGCGCGCCGCCCGGCCGGGGCGCCCCGGTGGACACCGTCCGGGAGGCGCACGGAGCGGTGCGCGTACGCCTGGCCGGCCCGTCGCCGCAGGTGCTGCCCGAGCCGCCCGGGCCGCCGCCGGGGGCCGAACCGGAGACCGGGCCGGAGGCGCCGGACCGTGCCGGGCCGCTCGACCCCGACGTCCTGGAGGCGGGGCGGATCGGCGCGCGGCGGATCGAGCTGGCCGTGCGCCGGGGGACGGCGTCCGACGCGCTGGTGCTGCGGGCGGTGGATCCGGGGGCGGACGCGCCCGTCTGGGAGGTGGTGCTGGACGAGGGCCCGCGCGGCGTGCCGCCGCGGCCCCGCCCGTGACCCCGGGAACCCGGCCGCGTCCCGCGGCCCGCAGTCGACCCTCCGGCCCGTGAGGAGAGCGGATCGCCATGACCACCTCGGACGAAGAACTGGCCCGGGCCAAGCACGTCAGCGTCGAGCAGGTGGCGCTGCTGCGGGAGGTCCGCGGCACCACCAACGAGACGCTCGCGCAGATGCCCGAGGGCGCCGTACGGCGGGCGCTGGTCCACCTCGACCACCCCGACCTGCCCACCGAACGCGGCCTCTTCCGCCTCAAGCAGGAGCGGGACGACGACGGCCGCGTGCCCGAGGGGGCGCTGGAGACGGCCCTCGGGCAACTGTGGACGGCGGTCCGGTCCAGCCCGCCCGCCCCGACGACGGCCGGCGTCCCGACCCTCCAGGGCGGCACCGGCGCCCGGTCGGGGCCGGCACCGACCGCCGGGATGGCGATGACCGCCTGGGAGTGGCTCGGCCCCGGCAACATCGGCGGCCGCACCCGCGGACTCGTGGTCGACCCGGACGAGCCGCGCAGGATGTGGGCGGCGAGCGCCGGCGGCGGGGTGTGGCACACCGCGGACGGCGGCGGGCGGTGGGCGCCCGTCGACGACTTCCTCGGCAACCTCGCCTGCGCGTGCATCGCCATGGACCCGGCCGACCCGGCCCGGCTGTACGTCGGCACGGGCGAGGGGTTCTCCAACGGCGACGCGCTGCGCGGCAGCGGCGTCTTCACCACCGCCGACACCGTGACGTGGGCGCCGCTGCCGGCGACGCAGACGCCGGAGTTCCACTACGTGAGCCGGATCGCGGTGTCGTCGACCGGCGAGGTGCTCCTCGCGGCGACCGACAGCGGCCTGTACCGCTGCGACGACCCGGCGCGGGCCACCTGGCGGCGGGTGCTCGGAGTGCCGGTCGCGGACGTCAAGTACGACCCGGGCGACGACCGCCGCGCCGTCGCGGGGGCGATGCGGGACGGCGAGGCCTGGTACACCCGGGACGGCGGCCTGACCTGGCGGCCCGCCGCGCGCGGCCCCTGGGCGGGGCGCGTCGAGCTGGCCTACGCGGCCCGCACGGCGGACGTCGTGTACGCGTCGGTGCAGGCCGTGGACGGCGAGATCTGGCGGTCACTCGACGGCGGCGCCTCCTACCGGCGGCGGCGGACGCTCGCCCCGGACGGCCGGAAGGCGCCGTACCTCGGCACGCAGGGCTGGTACGACAACGCCGTCTGGGCCGGTGACCCGACCGACGAGGACCTGCTGGTCGTCGGCGGCATCAACCTGTGGCGCAGCACCGACGGCGGCGACCGGCTCAGGGAGATCAGCACCTGGTGGGACGACCGGTCGGCGCACGCCGACCACCACGCGATCGTCGCGCACCCCGGCTACGACGGGAGGGGCAACCGGACGGTGTTCTTCGGCAACGACGGCGGCGTGTTCGAGGCGGCGGACCTGGCGGCCGTGGGCACCGAGCCCCGGCCGCCGTACCGGGCCGGCTGGACCGAGCTGGTCAACAACTACGGCGCCACGCAGTTCTACGGGGGCGCGGGGAACGCCACCACCGGCACGATCGTCGGCGGCGCGCAGGACAACGGCACCCTCGCCGTCGACCCGGCCGCCGGCAGCGAGACGTGGCGGAAGGTCTTCGGCGGCGACGGCGGCTGGTGCGCCGCCGACCCGACCGATCCGGACGTGTTCTACGGCGAGTACGTGCGGCTCGGCATCCACCGCTGCACGGACGGCGCGACGACGGACGGGACGTCGGCGGGCGAGCCCTGGTACGAGCGGTACATCAACGGCCAGGTGCTGGACCCGGTGGCCAACGCGTGGCAGTGGAAGCCGGTCCCGTACCGCATCCCGGACGCCATGACCGGCAGCGCGCTGTTCATCGCCCCGTTCGTGCTCGACCCGAACGACCCGCGGCGGATCCTCGCCGGCGGCATGTCCCTCTGGCGCACGGACGACGCCAAGAGGCCCAACACGCTGTCGTCCGGGCCCGCTTGGCGGTCGGTCAAGCCGCCGGTGGGGAGCCCGGTCAGCGCGATCGCGGTGGCGCCCGGCCACCCGGACGTGATCTGGGTGGGCCACGCGGACGGCCGGGTGTTCCGCACGGGTGACGGCACCGGCGCCGTACCGTCCTGGGACCGTGTCGGGGTGACCGGGCCCCGCCCGCTCGAACCGGCGCGGTACTGCACGTGCCTGACGGCGCACCCGGACGACCCCGGCACCGTGTACGCCGCGTTCGGCGGGTACGTCCGCGGCAACCTCTGGGTGACCGGCGACGGCGGCGCCGAGTGGGTGAACCTCGGCTCCGCGCTGCCCGCCGCGCCCGTGCGGGCCCTGGCCGTGCACCCGCGGCGCACCGCGTACCTGTACTGCGGGACGGAGGTCGGGCTGTTCGCCAGCGAGGACGCGGGGCTGTCGTGGTCGCCGACGAACGAGGGCCCGACGAACTGCTCGGTCGATGACCTGTTCTGGATGGGCGCGACACTGGTGTGCGTGACGCACGGCCGCGGCATGTTCCGCATCGACCTGTCCGGCGTCGGGTGAGCTGCCGGCGGCGTGGCGGCTCGGCGGACGTGCCGCTCCGCCCCCGGCGGGCCGGGGCAAAGCCGCCGGGCCCCGCGCCGGATGGCCGCGCCGGACTCCTTCGGCGTCCCCGCCGGCAGCGGCTCCGGCTCCGGCCCGAGGCGGCCCGGGCCGGTGTCAGGGGGCGTCTTCGTCGGCGCCGCCGGTGAGCCGGTGGAGGCGGAGCGCCACGTGGGTCTCCAGAGCCCTGGCGGGGGTGTTCCAGTCGGGGCCGAGCAGGTGCGCGACGCGGTCGAGGCGCTGCACGACCGTGTTCACGTGGACGTGGAGGGCGTCCTTGGCCCTGGAGAGGCTGGCGCCCTGGTCGTAGTAGGCGTGGAGGGTCCGCATCAGTTCGGTGCCGCGCTCGGCGTCGTAGGCCATGACCGGTCCGAGGACGCGCTCGACGTAGGCGCCGATGTCGGTCCTGTCGCCCAGCAGGACGCCGATGAAGCCCAGGTCGGCGACGTCGGCCCCCTCGCCGGTGCGGCCGAGGGCGTGGAGCGCCCTGAGGCACCGCAGCGCCTCGGTGTGGAGGGCGGCGTGGTCCTCCGGCCCGTTCCCCGGGCCGGCGGCGCCCACGGTGACGGGCGAGCCCAGGACCCGGGAGAGGTCCGTGGCGAGGCTGCGGGCGAGCGCTCCCGGCCGGTCGCACCGCGCCAGGAGGACGACGTGGCCGTGCCGGGTGCCCGCCAGGCCGCCGAGCCTGCGGGCCGTGCGGGCGGTCTCCGCGGAGAGCCGGGGGCGCGACGCCGGCGCGCAGTCCAGGACGGCGACGGCGTGGGGTCGGGCGAGGTCGACTCCGAGGCGTTTGGCCCGCAGGTTGAGGCTTCCCCCGTCCCAGTGGGCCGACGAGGCGGGGCCCGCGAGGAGGTCGTCGAGGAGTTCGCCGCGCACCCGGTCCTCGGTCTCGGCGACGGACCGGCGCATCAGCAGCAGCATGGCGGTGACCAGCGCCGCGCGCTCGAAGAGGCGGCGGTCGGCCTCGGAGAGGTCCCCTCGCCCCGTCAGCACGATGCTGCCCAGCGGCTCGGCGCCCGCCAGGACGGCGCAGGTCCACACACCGTCCGCGCGCACCGCGCGGCCCTCGGCGTGCGAGGCTTCGAGGCTGTCGGCCAGGGGCGTGACCGGTCCGGTGCCCGCCCGGGCCAACTCGCTGCCGTCGGTGTCGTGGACGGCCACTCCGCCGCCCAGCAGCGTCGCGATCTCGGCCGCCACGTCGTCGATGCCCGCGCCGCGCAGCACCAGCTTGGTCAGGCGGTCGTGGGCGTCGGAAGCCGTGTGGAGCGCCTCGCTGTGGGCGCGGGCCGTCGCGTTGGCGGCTTCGAGCCGGGTGAGGGTGTTGCGCGTCTCCTCCAGCAGGCGGGCGCTGTCGATGGCGACGGCGGCGTGGTCGGCGAGCGAGGCGAGGAGGGCGATGGCGTCGGGGGTGAACTCGCGCGGGGTGCGGTCCGCCGCGAACAGCACGCCGATGACCTCCTCGCCCAGCCGCAGGGGAACGCCGAGGATTCCGCGCAGCCCCTCCTCGGCCACGCCGTCGTCGATCGTCCCGGTGTGCCGGTAGCGCCGGTCGGTGCGGTAGTCCGTGCTGGCGTAGGGGCGGGCGGTCTGCGCGACCAGGCCGCCCAGGCCCTCCCCCATGCCGAGACGGAGCTGCTGGAAGGCCGCGGAGACGGATCCGTCGGTGACGCGCATGAACGTGTCCTGCGCGACCGGGTCGTTGAGGGTGAGGTAGGCGACGTCGGCGCCCAGCAGGGTCCTCGCCCGGCGGACGATGGCACGCAGTACGGCGTCGAGGTCCCGCAGACCGGCCAGGTCGCCCGCGGTGTCGAACAGCGCGACCAGTTCCGCTTCCCGGCGGCGGTACTGGTCGAGCACCCGTCGCACGGCGAGGGCGGCGTCGGTGGTCTCCTCGATCCGCGCCGCCTCCGCCGCGTCGGCTCCCTCGGCGCGCGAGCGGGCCGGCTGCAGGGCGATCTCCTCGGCGGAGGCGTCGGCGGCGAGGAGGTCCACCAGGCGCCGCGCGGCCGCTTCGGCGGCCGTGGTCGTCCGGGCGCGCGCTCTGCGGTCGGTGGTCATGGAGCCTCCTCTCGGGCGGGGGTCGTGGGGGCGGTACGGCGGTCCCGGCCTGCCGCTCGGCCGTGGCCGCGGCGGGCCGGGCGGCGCGCGTGCACGGCGGTGTCAGGCGGGGTCGCCGACGGTGGCCCCGGGCGCGGTGGCCGGCGCCTCGCCCTCCCGCGAGCGGGCGAGATCGCGGCCCCGGGTCTCGCGGGTGACGGCCACGGTGATGGTGGTGACCACGGCCGCGGCGCAGAGGTAGAGGGCGATCGGGGTGGAGGAGTCGTACGCGTTGAGGAGTTCGACGGCGATGATGGGTGCGAGGGCTCCCGCGACGATGGAGGCGAGCTGCGAGCCCATGGAGGCGCCGGAGTAGCGGACTTCGGTGTCGAACATCTCGGAGATGAAGGCGGCCTGCGGCCCGTACATCGCGCCGTGCAGCAGCAGGCCGACGGTGACGGCCAGGGTGATCACGGGGAACGACGTGGAGTCGACCAGGCCGAAGAAGACGAACGCCCAGACGGCCATGCCCACGGAGCCGATCAGGGTCACCGGCCGCCGCCCGACGCGGTCGGACAGCGCCCCCCAGGCGGGGATCGTGACGAAGTGCACGGCCGAACCGATCAGCACGGCGTTCAGCGCGGTGCTCTTCGGCAGGTGGAGGTGCGCGGTGACGTACACCAGGAGGAAGGAGGTGAGGATGTAGTACGAGATGTTCTCGCCGAACCGGGTGCCGATCGCGGCCAGGACCTCCCGCCAGCTGCGCCGGAACACCTCGACGACCGGGGCCTTCTCCTTCGCGCCCCCCGCCGCGGCGGCCTCGGCCCTGGCCTGCGCCTCCAGGAACACCGGGGACTCGGACACCGAGACGCGGATCCACAGGCCGATCACCACCAGGAGCCCGGACAGCAGGAACGGGACGCGCCAGCCCCAGGACTGGAAGGCCGCGTCCGACTGGAAGGCCGCCAGCAGGGCCAGCACGCCGGTGGCGAGCAGGTTGCCGCCGGGAGCGCCCGCCTGCGGCCAGGACGCCCAGAAGCCGCGGTTCTTGTCCCCGCCGTGCTCGGAGACGATCAGGACCGCCCCGCCCCATTCGCCGCCGAGCGCGAAGCCCTGGACCAGGCGCAGCACGGTCAGCAGGATCGGTGCGCCGACCCCGATGGATTCGTACGTGGGCAGCAGGCCCATGGCGAAGGTCGCGCCACCCATCATCAGGAGGCTGACGACCAGGAGCTTCTTGCGGCCGACCTTGTCGCCGAAGTGGCCGAAGACGACGCCGCCCAACGGCCGGGCCGCGAACCCGATGGCGTAGGTGATGAAGGCGATGAGCGTGCCCACCAGCGGATCGGCGGTGGGGAAGAACAGCGTGTTGAAGACGAGTGCCGCGGCCGAGCCGTAGAGGAAGAAGTCGTACCACTCGATGGTGGTGCCGATCAGGCTCGCGGCGACGATGCGGCGGATGCCGCCTCTCGGCGTGGTGGTGTCAGGCATGGATTCACCGGTTTCACGAACGGACGGGAACGGGGCGGTACGGGGGTGTTGCCGGGCGGTGGTTCAGCCCGCGGTCCAGCCGCCGTCGAGCGGCAGGGAGGCTCCGGTGAGGTAGCCGGAGTGGGGGCCGCACAGCCACAGGACGGCGGCGGCGACCTCTTCGGCCTCCAGGAGCCGCTTGACGGGCGAGCGGGCGAGCATGACGCCGGAGAGGACCTCGTCCTCGCTGATGCCGTGGGCGGCGGCCTGGTCACGCACCTGGCCTTCGACGAGCGGGGTCCGGACGTACCCGGGGTTGACGCAGTTGCTGGTCACCCCGTGCGGGGCGCCCTCGATCGCGGCGACCTTGCTCAGTCCTTCCAGGGCGTGCTTGGCGGCGACGTAGGCGGACTTGTAGGCGCTGGCCCGCAGGCCGTGGACGCTGGAGACGTTCACGACACGTCCCCAGCCCCGCTCGTACATGTGCGGGAGCACCTGGCGCATGAGCAGGAACGGAGCGGTGACCATCACCTTCTGGATCAGCTCGAAGCGGTCCACGGGGAACTCCGTCAGCGGGGCGACGTGCTGGAGGCCGGCGTTGTTGACCAGGATGTCCGCCTCGGAGGGGAGGAGCCAGACCGCTTCGGCGTCCGCGAGGTCGACCACGTGCGCCGTGCCGCCGGTGGTCTCCGCGACGGCCTCCGCGGCGGCGCCGTCGCGGTCGACCACGTGCACATCGGCCCCCGCCTGCGCCAGCGCCAGCGCGCAGGCCCGGCCGATGCCGCTGCCGCCCCCCGTCACCAGCGCCGTGCGCCCGCCGAGGTCGATCGCGGCGGCGGGCGGCGGCAGGGGAACCGGCGTGGGAGATGTCTTCGTCATGGCCGGAGACAGTAGGGAGCTCCCGGGGCTCCTCCCATGTAAGCGACAGCCATAAACCACTGCCGATAGGTGGTGCTGCACACCATAGAACGGGCGGGTCTACCTGAGGGAGCAGGTGTTCGCGAGGGTGACGGGGTCCGTCCCGGTGGGCAGGGCGACGGTGCCGGAGGCCGGCGGCCGGTGCCCGGACGCGAGCCAGCGTTCGAGCGCCGCGAACGCGGTGCGGTGGCACGGCGTGAGCGGACGCAGCCGGCCCGGGAACGCGTCGACCAGGGAGTCGGCGTGCGTGCCGCCTTCGATGCGGTAGTACCGGTGCAGGTGCCCGCGGCCGGCCTCGCGCACCATGCGCGCGTAGACGTCGGAGTCCTCGCCGATCGGCAGCAGCACGTCCAGGGTGCCGTGCAGCGTGAACAGGGGCTTGCCGATCCGCCCGGTCAGCGCGATCTTCGCCACGGCCCGCCTGACCCCGTCGGGACGGGCCGCGTAGTCGTAGTCGGCGTCGCAGGCGGGGGTGCCCGGCGCGCAGTACGGCGTGCCCGCCTCGATGGGCCCGTCGAAGTCCGGGTCGACCTCCTCGCGGTGGATGCGCTGGGTCAGGTCCCAGTAGACCTTGTGGTGGTACGGCCAGAGGAACTCCGACCCGGCCGGGAACCCCGCGGCGTGCAGGGCCCGCCGCGCCCGCTCGGCGCCTTCGCCGCCGGCGGCGTGGACGGGGTAGTTCCGCAGGGCCCGGGGCAGGAAGTCCAGCAGGGTGGGGCCGTCGGAACGCCACAGGGTGCCCTCCCAGTCCACTCCCCCGTCGTAGAGCTCGGGGTGGTTCTCCAGTTGCCAGCGCACCAGGTATCCGCCGTTGGAGATGCCGGTCACCAGGGTGCGGGCGGGCGGGCGGTGGTAGCGCTGGGCGACCACGGCGCGGGCGGCGCGGGTGAGTTGGGTGACCCGGTCGTTCCACTCGGCGATGGCGTCGCCCGGTGCCCTGCCGTCCCTGTGGAAGGCGGGGCCGGTGTTGCCCTTGTCGGTGGCGGCGTAGGCGTACCCGCGGGAGAGCACCCAGTCGGCGATGGCCCGGTCGTTGGCGTACTGCTCGCGGTTGCCGGGGGTGCCGGCGGTCACGAGGCCGCCGTTCCACCGGTCGGGCAGGCGGATGACGAACTGGGCGTCGTGCTTCCAGCCGTGGTTGGTGTTGGTGGCGGAGGTGTCGGGGAAGTAGCCGTCGATCTGGATGCCGGGCACCCCCGTGGGGACGGCCAGGTCCGCGGGCGTCAGTCCCGCCCAGTCGGCCGGGTCGGTGTGTCCCGAGCCGGTCGTGCCCGCCGTGGTGAGTTCGTCCAGGCAGGCTGCCCGCTGGTGTTCGGCGCCCGGTACGTGCAACTGCCCCAGGCGGGCGCAGTGGCCGCCCGGGGGCACCGGGGCCGCCGGGGAGGCCGCGGCGGGCACCGGCGCGAGCGTGAGGGCGGCCAGGGCGAGGGCCGCCGTGCCCGCCCGTCGTCGCGGGCGTGGCGTGGGGCGGAAGGAGAGACGCATGCGGGTGCCTCCGGGGTCGCGGATGGGTCGCGGATCGGACGCGCGGAGGCTATGACGGGGTTTCGGCTCGATACATAGGTCTGCGGACCATTGTCCACGGCCTGGTCATGGTGGGCCCCGCCACTCCGTGAGTAGGGGCGGGGAAGGACCTTGTCTCCCGGGTCCCGTCCCCAGCCGGCCGGTCCTGCCGTGGGCCATGGACATCTGTCACACAGGGCAACCGGCAAGCCTGGCTGTCCAGCACATGTCAACCGCTCCGAGGGCGCCGTGACGATGCACCTCACCCCCCACCGGTCCGTGTCCGGCGTCGGCGCACGGCCGTTCCCACCACTCCAGGAGGCAGTCGTCATGGGACCGTCGCACCCTCCGTCCCGTCCCCCCGGGAGCCGCCGCCTCGCCAGAGGCATCCGCCGCTGGGCCACCGCCGTCGTGGGCGCCCTGGCCCTGACCGCCGGCCCGGTCATCGCGGCCCCGCAGGCGACCGCCGCGGGACTCACCCAGATCACGTCCTTCGGCAGCAATCCCGGCAATCTGTCCATGTACGCCTACGCGCCCGACACGCTGCCGGACGGCGCCCCCCTGGTGGTCGCGCTGCACGGCTGCACCCAGAGCGCGCACGACTACCACGCGCACTCCGGCTGGTCGAAGTTCGCCGACCGCTACGGCTTCGCGCTGGTCCTCCCGCAGACGAGCAGCGCCAACAACGCCAACTCCTGCTTCAACTGGTTCGAGCCCGGTGACAGCGGGCGCGATCGGGGCGAGGCCCTGTCGATCAAGCAGATGGTCGACGAGGCCGTCGCCCGGTACGGCAGCGACAGCCGGCGGGTGTACATCACCGGCCTGTCCGCCGGGGGCGGCATGACCGCGAACATGCTCGCCGCCTACCCCGACGTCTTCGCGGGCGGCTCCGTCCACTCCGGGCTTCCCGCCTCCTGCGCGCGCAGCGTCTCCGCGGCGTACACCTGCATGTACGCCCCACCGGACAGGACCCCGGCCCAATGGGGCGACCTGGTGCGCGCGGCCGCCCCGTCCGGCACGGCCTCCTGGCCCCGCGTCGCGATCTGGCAGGGAACCGCCGACACGACCGTCAAGCCCGCCAACGCCGCGGAGCTGCGCGACCAGTGGACGAACGTGTGGGGCGTCGGCCAGACCCCCAGCCGCACCGAGACCCTCACCGGGGGCACCACGCTCAGCGTCTACGACGACGCCTCCGGCCGGCCCGCCGTCGAGGTGTACTCCGTCTCCGGCATGGCGCACGGCCTCGCGGTGGACCCGGGCAGCGGCGACGGGCAGTGCGGCACCGCCGGCACCTACTACCTCGACAGCATCTGCTCCAGCTACCACACCGCCCGCTTCTGGGGCCTCGACGGCGAAGGCGACGGGGGCGGCGGCCAGAACCCCGGGTCCCTGCCCGCACCCACCGGCCTGGCCGTCACCGCGACCACCGACACCAGCGTCGCCCTGAGCTGGCGGGCGGTCGACGGCGCGTCCTCGTACGCCGTCCACCGCGGCGGCACGAGGGTGGGCACCACCACGGCGACCGCCTACACCGACACCGGTCTGACCACCGGCACGACGTACGGCTACACGGTGGCGGCGGTGGACGCGGCCGGCACGGCGGGCGCGGTCTCCGCGGCGGTGACCGCGACCACGACCGGCTTCACGCCCACGTGCCACACGGCGAGCAACTACGCCCACACGACGGCCGGTCGGGCGTACCAGAGCGGCGGTCACACCTACGCCAACGGCTCGCAGCAGGCCATGGGGCTGTGGAACACGTTCACCGTCCGCACCCTCAAGCAGACCGCGCCCGGCCACTACGTCCTCGCGGACCCCGGCTGCCCGGCCTGACCCTCACTCCGCGGCCCCGGTGGACGCCCGTCCGCCGGGACCGCTCGCGTCCGGCGAGCCGCCGGGGCGGTGGTGCCCACCGCCGTGCCGCGGCGTGCGGACGTGCTCGGCGAACGCCTCGTACGCCCGCTCGTCGAACAGGACGAAGACGACCTCCTCGACCGCGGTCCGCGCGTCCCGTACCGCCTCCACCGCGATCCGGGCGGCGTCGTCCACCGGCCAGCCGTACGCGCCGGTCGAGATGGCGGGGAACGCGACGGTGCGCGCGCCGAGTTCGTCGGCGACGCGCAGGGACTCGCGGTAGCAGGACGCCAGCAGTTCCGGTTCGCCGCCGCCCTCCCGGTACACGGGGCCCACCGTGTGGATGACCCAGTGGGCGGGGAGGCGGCCGGCGGTGGTGGCGACGGCCCGGCCGGTGGGGAGGCCGCCGCCGTGGTGGGAGGCGCGCAGCGCGCGGCACTCGGCGAGGATCTCCGGGCCGCCGGCGCGGTGGATGGCGCCGTCGACGCCCCCGCCGCCCAGGAGGGAGGAGTTGGCGGCGTTGACGACCGCGTCGACGTGCTGGCGGGTGATGTCCCCGCGGGTCAGGGTCAGTTTCGTCATGGGGCGATCCTGCCCGGTCCTGCCCGGTCCCGCCCGGCGTGTCCTCAGCGCGGCTGCCGGCGCAGGTGCCGCCAGACCGCCTTCGCGGCGTTGTGCCCGGACATGCCGTGGACGCCGGGTCCGGGCGGGGTGGCGGAGGAGCAGAGGAAGACCGCGGGGTGCGGGGTGTGGTAGGGGCGGAGGGTGAGGCGGGGCCGGAGGAGGAGCTGGAGGCCGCGGGCGGCGCCGCAGGCGATGTCGCCGCCGACGTAGTTGGCGTTGTGGGCGGCCATCTCGGGCGGGCCGGCGGTGGCGCGGGCGAGGACGAGGTCACGGAAGCCCGGCGCGAAGCGTTCGATCTGCCGCTCGATCGCCTCGGTGAGGTCGCCCTCCCAACCGTTGGGGACGTGGCCGTACGCCCAGAAGACGTGCTTGCCGGCCGGGGCGCGGCCCGGGTCGACGACGCTGGGCTGGGCGGTGATCAGGAACGGCGTGTCGGGCGCCGTGCCGCCGGACGCCTGGCGCAGGGCCGTGCCGATGTCGCGGCTGGAGGGGCCGACCTGGACGGTGCCGGCGCGGCGGGGCTCCTCGGCGGTCCAGGGGACGGGGCCGTCCAGCGCATAGTCGATCTTGAAGACGGAGGCGCCGTACCGGTAGCCGTCGTAGAGGCCGCCGAGGCCGGCGATCCGGGCGAGAGCCGTGGGCGAGGTGTCGAAGACGTACGCGCGGGCGGGCGGCAGGTCGTCGAGCCGCTTCACCTCGTAGTCCGTGTGGACGGCGCCGCCGAGGTCCCTCAGGTACGCGGCGAGGGCGTCCGAGATGGACTGGGAGCCGCCGCGCGGCAGGGGCCAGCCGCGGGCGTGCGCGGCGAGCGCGAAGACGAGGCCGATGGCGCCGGTCGCGAAACCGCCGAGCGGGGCGATGACGTGGGCGACGAGCCCGGCGAACAGGGCGCGGGCGCGGTCGTCGCGGAAGCGGCGCATCAGCCAGGTGGACGGGGGCAGGCCGTCGACGCCGAAGCGGGCGAGCGTGACGGGGTCGCGGGGCAGCGCGGTCAGCGGCAGCGACATGAAGTCGCGGGCGAGCGTGTCCCACTTGCCGGTGTACGGGGCGACGAGGCGGCGGTACGCGCCGGCGTCGCGCGGCCCGAACGAAGCGGCCGTCTCGGACACGGACCGGGACAGCACGGCGGCCGTGCCGTCGTCGAAGGGGTGCGCCATGGGGAGCGGGGCGTGGAGCCATTCGAGGCCGTAGCGGTCGAGCGGCATGGCGCGGAAGGCGGGCGAGCCGACGCCCAGCGGGTGCACGGCCGAGCACGGGTCGTGACGGAAGCCGGGGAGGGTCAGCTCCTTGGTGCGGGCTCCGCCGCCGACCGTCCCCTTCGCTTCGAACACGGCCGTGGAGAAGCCGCGGCGGGCCAGCTCGACGGCGGCGGTCAGCCCGTTGGGGCCCGCCCCCACGACGACGGCATCGAGCATCGACGGCACCTTCGGACTCCTTCGTCAGCCGACGGCCAGGACAGCCCAGGATAGGACGCCGCGTCCGGCCGCCCGGCGGCGGGCGGCCGTCGCCGGGCGGACAGCGGCCCTCACGGGG
This sequence comes from Streptomyces tamarix, assembly GCF_032423885.1. NCBI lineage: Bacteria > Bacillati > Actinomycetota > Actinomycetes > Kitasatosporales > Streptomycetaceae > Streptomyces > Streptomyces tamarix. The sequence continues at coordinate 90,294 of NZ_JAWCTQ010000011.1, forward strand.
CGGGCAGCGGCGACCGTCGACGGGGCGGACAGCGGCGGCCGGCGACCGTCGACGGGCGGTGGTGCGTCACTGGGGGCGGAGGAGGGAGGCGACCCGCGCGGCCGTCGCCGCGTCCCGTGCCGCCGTGAACGGCAGGGCGTTGCCGCCGGTGACGCGGAACGGGACGCCGTCGATCGTGCGGTGCGCGCCGCCCGCCTCCGTGACGAGGAGGAGGCCCGCCGCGTGGTCCCAGGCGTACTCCCACGTGAAGGCGACCGCGTCGCAGTCGCCGCGCGCCACCGCCAGGTACGCCAGTCCCGCCGAGCCGCACGGCCGGGGGTCGACGCCCTCGACGGCGAGCCCCCGGAGGGCGCGCTTCTGCGCGGGCGTGGTGTGGTCGGGGTGCGCCGTGGCGACCCGGAGCACCGCTCCCGGACCGGGCGTACCGGCCCGCAGCTCCTCGCCGTTCAGCCGGGCGCCCCCGCCCCGTACGGCGACGGCCGTCTCGCCCAGGGCGGGCGCGTGCGTCCAGGACGCCAGGAGCCTGCCGTGCCGGGCGAGGGCGACGAGCGTGCAGAACCCGGGCTCGCCGCGGACGAACTGGCGCGTGCCGTCGACCGGGTCGACGATCCACACGGGCGCGTCGCCGCGCACCGCGTCGTACGCGCCCGGGTCGGCGTGGACGCCCTCCTCCCCCACCACGGCGGAGCCGGGCAGCAGTCCGCTCAGGGACTTCGTCAGACGCTCCTCGGCCGCGCGGTCGGCGACGGTGACCAGGTCGTGCGGGCCGGACTTCTCGTCGACCTCGTGCGCGGCCAGCCGTCGCCAGCGAGGCATGACCTCGTCGGCGGCGGCCCCGCGGACCGCGTCCTCGACGGCGGAGAGGAAACCGGTGTCGTCCAGAAGGTCATCGATCATGTGTCCATCACACCACGCCCCACTGACGTGCGGGGTTCACGGACGGTGACGCCCGGTGGCGCGGGCGGCCCGCGCCGCCACCCGCCGTTCCCCGGGGATTCACCGCCGGCGGCCGTGCGGCGCCCGACTCCCGCCCCGGGCGGGGGCGTTGTCGGTGGGGCCTGTCAGGATCGGCGGCATGAACGTCCACGTCCCGCTCCCCTCGGAGCTCCACAGGTCGCAGGTCTACGTCGACTGGGTGCGCGCCCACGACCCGGGGGCCGAGCCCGCCGCGCTCGCGCTGCTCGACGAGGTGGGGCGGGGGGTGCACCGGGCCCGGGAGAAGCCGGGCCGGTACGTGGAGGGCCTGGAGCGGAGGGCGCGGGAACTGCCGCCGGCCCACCGGCCGTGGTTCTGGGACACGGTGGCGCACCGGCTGTGCGGCTGGAGCGACCGGTACGCGGGCCGGGCGTTCGCCCTGGCCCGGAAGGCGGTACGGGAGCACACGCTGCCGGTGGACACGGCGTGGCACGCGGCGAACGTGCGGCTGCTCGCCGGGGCGGGGGCGCTGCCCGCGAAGGAGCTGAGCGACCATCAGCGCTGGCTGGCGTCGGTGTTCGACGCCGGGGAGGCGCACGAGGAGTTCCTGCGCGTCCTGGCGGCGTGGGCCGCGTCGCCGGGTGAGCTGCCCGCCGACCTGGCCCGCCGCGTCCGGGCGTCGGCCCGTGCCGCCGGGCTGGGCACGGCGGAGGACGCCCGGGTCCTCGCGCGCGCGGTGGGCGGGGCGCGCGGCAGGGCGCTGCCGGACGCGCTGCTGGACGCGGTCGCCGCGCTCCTGGAGGAGCATCCGCAGGACGACGGGGTGTACGCCGCGCTGGTGGACGTGTTCCCGGACTCCCGGGGCGACGCGGCGGCCTGGCTGCGGCTGCTGCTGCGGTCCGGGGCGGCCGACGCGGTGGTGGCGGGGAGGGTGACGCCCGAGGGCGGGGTCGCCGGGTGGCTGGGCCGGTACACGCGCGCGTACTCCCACGGGCGGCGCGGCGGGGGCGTGTTCCGGCAGCGGATGCCGAAGGAGCTGTTCGACCTGGTGGCCCGGTTCGCGCCGCGGCTGCGCGCGGCGGGGGTGCCGGTGCGGCTGCACGAGGACCGCTACCGCTACCCGGGGCTCGACGCGGACCTGCTCGACGCCTGCCTGGCCGAGGGGGTCGCCGTGGAGGATCCGGGGGACGCGGTGCGGCTGGAGTTCTGGGGCGCGCGGTCGCGGCGCGACCTGAAGGCCCTCGCCGCCGACCCGGTGTTCGGGCGGCGCCTGGAGGGCACGGTCCACGCCGGGCTGCGCGGCGGCGGCACGGCGATCACGCGGATGCCGGAGAACGCGGGCATCGCGGCGGAGGTGCGCGCCCGCGTCGAGGCCCTGCTGGGGGAGGTGCGCGGCGGCGGGGTCGCGGCGGCCGACGAGGCGGTGGACGAGTTGGCGAAGCTCCTGGACCGGCCCACGGCGACGGCGCTGGACGGCGTCGAGGAGGCGCTGGCCGCGCTCGACCTGTCCGGCCCCCTGGCGCGCGCCCTGCGGGCCGGGCTGCCCGAGGAGCTGGGCTGGCCCGCCCTGGAGGCCGTCGTCGACGGGTTCGGGCCCGGCGGGGTGCGCGGCGTGACCTGCACGTGGCCCGTGCTGACCGTCTACGGGCGGGACCGGGCCGTCGCCGTCGACCACGCGGGGCGCCGCGCCTCGTGCGCGTTCGCCGTCCCCGAGGACGCGACGATGCACGTGGCGCACTTCGCGGGCGGCCGGTTCCTGGTGAGCTGGACGACGGAGGAGGGGGGCTCGTATGGGACGCACGCCTTCTGGTCCGACCGACCGGACGAGGTGTTCGAGCCGGAGCACCGCATCGGCCTGCGGCCGTTCGACGGGCTCGTCGACGGCGCGTTCGGCTACCAGTTCGCCTCGGCGGACGGCGGCGGTCGGCACGACGGGAGCCGCGTGCTGCGGCCCGGCGACCGGGACGGCGTCGACCACCGCGAGCTCCAGATGAGCGACGGGACGCGGCTGTGGAGCGCCCGGGTCTTCGAGGGCGACTGGGAGCGCGTCGACCCGGTCACGGGCGCGCTGCTGGGGGACCGCACGCCGCCCGCGTTCCACCGGGACGGCGAGGTGCCGCCGGGACGGGCCGTGTTCGCCGACTCGCTCACGCTGGCGGCCCTGCCCCCGGGCGCGCCGCCGTCACCGCTGGGGCAGGACGGGCGGCTGGTCGGCTGCCGGGTGCTGTACCGGACGCCGTACGCGGGGCCGTCGCCGACGGACTTCCTGCTGGAGGGGATCGACGGCCGCCGGGGCCGGTTCCGCAGTGTGAAGCCGGGGCGGCGCCCGTGGGGGATCGTCCGGATGCCGGCCGGCGGCGAGGACGCGGTGCTGGTCGAACCGGACGACGTGCGGGTGCACGCCGTGGAGGACGGCTCCCTGCTGTGGGAGGCGCACGGGTTCCCGGGCGGCGAGCGGCACAGGTGGCGCAGACCGTCCGGGCACGCCGTCGGGCCGGTGCCCCCGCCCGCGTACTGGCACTTCCTCACCCCGCGGGACGAGGCGTCCTCCAAGGCGCTGCGCGCGGTGGACGACGGCGCCGTGCGCGCGCTCCTCGACGCGGCCCGCGGCGAGGGCGGCGGGGCGGCGGTGCGGGCCGAACTGGCGCGCGTCCTGCCCGAGGTGACCGAGCCGCGCGTGGCGGCCGGCGTGGTGCGGGCGTCGCTGCTCGCCGCGGACGTGCTGCGGCGGCGCGAGGAGCTGTCGCGGCGCGTGGCCGCGATGCGGTCGGGCCCGGTGGTGGCGCTGCCGGACGAGGTGCCGGACACGGTGCTGCTGCCCGCGCTGCACGGGCTGCTGCCCGCGCTGCGGCCGTACGAGGCGCACACGGCCCGGCCGCTCCCGGCGACGCTCACGGCGGTCGCGGCGGACGGCCGCCGTCTGCGCGGGGAGATCGACGAGGAGACCCGCTCCCTGGCGCCGCCGGCACCGCCCGGGGAGTGGGCGGCGCTGGTGGGCCGGATCGACGCGGTGGCCTGGCGGGCGGCGGTGGAGACGACGGACGGCGGGGAGCGGGCGGCCCTGGCGGCGCTGCTGCGCACGTGGAGCGGGCAGCCGTTCGCCGAGCGCGGCGGCCGGTGGCGTACGGGCAGGGCGCCGTACGGGAGCCTGGACGCCTGCCGGTCCGCCGGGGGCGTGCTGGTCACCGGCGCGGAACGGGGCGGCACGGCGCGGTTCCTGCAGCGGGCCGCCGACCCCGTGCCCGAGGGCGCCGACGACGTGGTGGCGGTCGCCGTCGACCGGGACGACGCGGCGCGCCTGCCGCGGCTGCTGGAACTGGTGGAGCGGCACGGACCGCTGCCGCTGGCGCCGGAGGCGCTGGACGTCTTCGCGCGGCGGACGGGCGTGCGGCGCCCCTTCGCGGCGCTGGTGCTGGGCGGCCTGCCGCGCCGCGAGCGGTACGACGACGACCGGAAGATGCTGCGGTCGAAGCCGTACGCCGTGCCGAAGGCGGTCGCCGAGGCGTACGTGACGCTGTGGAACGGGCTGGACGCGCGGAAGCGTGCGGCGGTCCTCGCCGCGGGCGTGCCGGAGGACCCGGCGGAGCTGTGGGCGGACGGCGGGATGACCGCGGCCGCCGAGCGGATGGCACGGGTGTGGACGGAGCTCGTCGGTTCGGCGGTGTACGTCGACGAGGAACTGGCCGGTGCGGTGGAGGCGGACCTGGGGCTCGGCCCGGACTGGGCGCGGAGCCTGGTGACCGGGGAGCCGCCCGCGGGGGTGCCGGGCCGCGACGGAACCGGGTTCGTGCTGGTGGGGAACCGCATGGGCGGCCTCACCGTGCACGAGGCGGCTGCGGACGGCACGGCCGGCGCGTACGTGGGGCCGCGCGTCCTGGACGAGCGGCTCGTCTCCCTCGTCGTGTGGGCGCTCACCGAGCGGCCCGTCGGCGATCCGGCCGTGGCCTCCGCCGTGGCGCTCCACGCGTGGCTGCGGGGGTTCATGGACGACCCGCGGACGCTCGTCCCGCTGTACGGGGAGCGGAGGCTGGCGGAGACGCTGGCCGCCGACCCGGCCGTCCCGCCGTACACGGGTTCGGTGCTGCCCTGCCCGCAGCCGCCGGTCGAGGGGGCGGCGCCGGTGACCGGTGTGTACGACGACGGGGCGTTCGTCGTCGCCGTGCCCAGCGGTGACGTGTTCCTGCGGACGGCCGCGCTGGGCGATCCGGAGCGGCTGGAGCGGGCGGTCCGGCTCTGCGGCGGGTTGGGCCGGCGGTGGCTGCTGGAGAAGATCGAACGCCTCGTGGAGATACGCGCCGGCGGGGTGGTCCGCATGGTGGAGCGCGCGGCGGCGACCCCGGTGCGGCCGGGCGGGTACGAGCCGAACCCGGCGCTGAGCGTCCCCGGCCTGGTCGCGGAGGCGGCCGGTGCGCTCGGGGTCGGCGCGGACGCGGCGGCGCTGTACCTCCAGTTGCTGGCGCTGGCCCGGCCCACGGACCGGAACGTCCGCCGCTGGAACGGCTGGTCGGCGGCCCGGCACCGGGCCGCCCAGGCGGAGCTGGTGGCCGTGGGCGCCGTCGAGACGGGCCGGCGGGCCCGGGCGGGGCGCACGGCGTTCGTCCCGGGTCCGTGGACGGAGGTGAAGGCGCCCGAGCTGCCGCTGGAGACGGCGAAGCTGGCGGCGCACCGGGCGTCGGTCTCGCGCAAGGAGGTGTCGTCGGCGGGTGTCCGGCTGCTGCCGCTGGTGCCGCCGCACGAGTTGTTCGCCGGGGCGTGGGCCGCCCGGCCCGGCGCCTGACGGGCCGGTCCCGAGCCGGTGGCGGTCGGTCGGCGCCTGACGGGCCGGTCCCGAGCCGGTGGCGGTCGGTCGGCGCCCGACGGGCCGGTCCCGAGCCGGTGGCGGGCGGGCCGGCGTCTGACGGGCCGGTCCCGAGCCGGTGGCGGGCGGGCGGGCGGGCGGTCGGCGCCGGTCGCCCGCCGGGCGCGCCCTCCCGCGGTCCGCGGCGCTTCGGGGCGGGGCGGGACGGGGCGCCCGCGGTTACGCGTTCACCGCGGGGATGACCTCCCCGCCGTACGCGTCGATCACCGCCTCCTTCGCGTCGTGCATCGCGTACAGCGCGAACTGGTCCACGCCCAGCTCCCCCAGCGCGCGCAACTTCTCCACGTGGGCCGACGCCGGTCCGATCAGGCAGAACCGGTCGACGATCTCGTCGGGGACGAAGTCCGTCGACGGGTTCCCCGCGCGGCCGTGGTGGCGGTAGTCGTAGCCCCGGCGCTCCTTGACGTACGCGGTGAGGGCCTCGGGCACCAGGCCGGAGTGCTCGCCGTACCGGGCGACCAGGTCGGCCACGTGGTTGCCGACCATGCCGCCGAACCAGCGGCACTGCTCCCGGGCGTGTGCGAGGGCCTCCGGCGAGTCGTCGGCGGTGACGTAGGCGGGCGCGGCCACGCAGACCGCCAGGCCGGAGGGGTCGCGTCCGGCGTCCGCCGCCGCGCTCCGCACCGCCCTGACCATCCACCCGGTCAGATACGGGTCGGCCAGTTGGAGGATGAACCCGTCGGCCTTCCGCCCGGCCAGGGCTAGCGCCTTCGGCCCGTACGCCGCCATCCACACCGGGAGCCGTCCGTCGCGGACCCAGGGCAGCCGCAGCGGCTGCCCGCCGACGACCGCCTCCCGGCCCTCGGCGAGGTCGCGGATGACGTCGATGGCCTCGCCGAGCCGTGCCAGGGTGTCGGGCTCGCGGCCGGCGACGCGCATGGCGGAGTCGCCGCGGCCGATGCCGCACACGGTCCGGTTGCCGTACATGTCGTTGAGCGTGGCGAAGGTGGAGGCGGTGACCTCCCAGGTGCGGGTCCCCGGGTTGGTCACCATGGGGCCGACCGTGAGCCTGCTCGTGTGCTCCAGGATCCGGCTGTGGATGACGAACGGCTCCTGCCACAGCACGGCCGAGTCGAAGGTCCAGCCGTAGCGGAAGCCGTTGCGTTCCGCGCGCCGTATCAGGCCCACGACCCGGGAGGCGGGCGGGTCGGTCTGCAGGACGAGTCCGAAGTCCATGGCGGCGGCCTCCTCAGCCGAGGTACTGGCAGGTGGAGCGCGGCGTGTACACGCCGTGTCCGGCGCGGCCCGTGTACGTGCGGCGGTCGATGACGGGTTCACCGCGCGACAGGACCGTCTCGACCCGGCCGGTGACGGTCCTCCCCTCGTACGCCGAGTAGTCGACGTTCATGTGGTGCGTCTGGGCCGACAGGACCTGCGTGGCGTGCGGGTCGTAGACGACGATGTCCGCGTCGGCGCCGGGCGCGATGGTGCCCTTCTTCGGATAGAGGCCGAACATGCGGGCCGGGGTGGCGCAGGCGATCTCGATCCAGCGGCGCCGCGAGATGTGCCCGTCGACCACGGCCTGGTGGAGCAGGTCCATGCGGTGCTCCACCCCCGGCAGCCCGTTGGGGATCTTCGAGAAGTCCCCCCGGCCCAGCTCCTTCTGGCCCCGGAAGCAGAACGGGCAGTGGTCGGTGGAGACGACTTGGAGGTCGTTCGTCCGCAGCCCCCGCCACAGCGCCGCCTGGTGCTCCTTCGGCCGCAGGGGCGTGCTGCACACGTACTTGGCGCCTTCGAAGTCCGGCTCCGCGAGGTTGTCGACGGTCAGGAAGAGGTACTGCGGGCAGGTCTCGCCGAAGACCGGCAACCCCTTGTCGCGGGCGGCGGCGAGCTCGGCGACGGCCTCCTCGGCGGAGACGTGCACGACGTAGAGGGGCGCGCCCGCGACCCGGGCGAGCTGGATGGCGCGGTGCGTGGCCTCCGCCTCCAGCAGGACGTGGCGGACCTCGCCGTGGTGGCGGGGGTCGGCGTCGCCGCGGGCGAGGGCCTGCTCGACGAGGACGTCGATGGCGATGCCGTTCTCCGCGTGCATCATGATCAGCCCGCCGTTGAGGGCGGAGCGCTGCATGGCCCGCAGGACGCGGCCGTCGTCGCTGTAGAGGAGGCCGGGGTAGGCCATGAAGAGTTTGAAGGAGGTGACGCCCTCCTCCACCAGCAGGTCCATCTCCTTGAGCGAGGAGTCGTCGACGTCGGAGAGGATCATGTGGAAGGCGTAGTCGACGGCGCACCTGCCGTCGGCCTTGGCGTGCCAGGCGTCGAGTCCTTCGCGCAGGGTGTGGCCGACGCCCTGGACGGCGAAGTCGACGATGGTGGTGGTGCCGCCCCAGGCGGCGGCGCGCGTCCCGGTCTCGAAGTCGTCGGACGCGAACGTGCCGCCGAAGGGGAACTCCATGTGGGTGTGGGCGTCGACGCCGCCCGGGATGACGTACTTCCCGGTGGCGTCGATGGTGCGGTCGGCGGTCCACGCCGCGGCGGCCCCGCTGCCGTGGGCGGCGAGCGCGGCGATCCGGCCGCCCTCGACGAGGACGTCGGCGTGGGTCTCCTCGGCGGCGGTGACGACGAGGCCGCCCCGGACGAGGGTGCGGGTGGTCATGGCGTGTCGGCCCCTTGCTGTGGGCTTACCGGAGGGTGCGCAGGGCCTGCTGGAGGAGGGCGGCGCCTTCCTCGGCCTCGGCGACGGTGAGGGAGAGCGGCGGGGCGACGCGCAGGACGCTCGTGTCGTGGCCACCGCCCTTGCCGATCAGCAGTCCGTACTCCCGGGCCGCTTCGAGGACGGCCGCGGTCGCCTGCGGGTCGGCGGCGCCGGTGGCGGGGTCGGCCAGTTCGATGCCGATCATCAGGCCGCGTCCGCGCACCTCCCGTACGCGGTCGATGCCGGCGCCGATGGCGCGGAGCCGTTCGAGGAGGAGGCCGCCGACGCGCCGGGCGTTGCCCTGGAGGTCGTGTTCGAGGAGGTACGAGAGGTTGGCGAGGCCGGCGGCCATGGTGACCGGGGAGCCACCGAAGGTGGAGATGGAGTGGGCGGTGAGGCAGTTCATCACCTCGGCGCGGGCGACGACGCCGCCGATGGACATGCCGTTGCCGATGCCCTTGGCGAAGGTGAGGATGTCCGGCGGGCCGCTCGCGGCGTGCGCCTGCCAGCCCCAGAAGTGCTCGCCGGTGCGTCCCCAGCCGGTCTGCACCTCGTCGCTGATCCACAGGATGCCGTGCCGGTTCAGGACCTCGCGGAACGCCGCGTACAGCCCGTCGGGCGGGAGGGTGAAGCCGCCGACGCCCTGGATCGGCTCGGCGATCAACGCGGCGATGTCGCCGGTCTGGCCGATGAGGTCTTCCAGGTCGGCGACGCAGGCGGCGGTGAAGTCCGGGTCGGAGAGGTGCGCGAAGGGGCCCCGGCCGCGGACGGCGCCGTGGACGTACAGCGTGCGCAGCCCGGAGTGGCCGGTGGTGGCCCAGGCGCGGTTGCCGGTGACGGAGACGGCGGAGAAGGACCGGCCGTGGTAGCTGTTGCGCATCGCCAGGATCTGGTGGGTGCGGCGGTACGCGGTGGCGAGGAGGAGGGCGGTGTCGTTGGCCTCGGTGCCGGAGGTGGTGAAGAAGACGCGGGCCTCGGGGATGCCGGAGAGGGCGGCGACCCGTTCGGCGAGCTCCACCATGGGGCGGTTGAGGTAGAGCGTCGAAGTGTGGAGGATCCGCCCGGCCTGCTCGGTGACGGCCTTGGTGACCTCGGGGAGGGCGTGGGCGGTCATGGTGGTGAGGATGCCGCCGAAGAAGTCGAGGTAGCGGTTGCCCTCGGCGTCCCAGACGTGGCGGCCCTCGCCGTGGGTGATCTCGACGGGGCTGTCGTAGTAGAGGGTCAGCCAGTCGGGCATGACGGCCCTGTGGCGGTCGTGGAGGTGCCGGTGGATGTGGAGGGTGCGGTCGTTCACGGTCGTACCAGCCCTTCGTACGCGTCGGGGCGCCGGTCCCGGTAGAAGGCCCACTGCTGCCGTACGTCCTCGATGAGGCCGAAGTCGAGGTCCCGCACGAGGAGTTCCTCGTCCTGGTCGGAGGCGGTGTCCCCGACGATGCGGCCGCGCGGGTCGACGAAGTAGCTGGTGCCGTAGAAGTCGTTGTCGCCGTACTCCTCCTGGCCGACGCGGTTGATGGCGGCGACGTAGTACGCGTTGGCGACGGCGGCGGCGGGCTGCTCCAGCTTCCAGAGGTGGGCGGAGAGACTGCGGTGGGTGGCGGACGGGTTGTAGACCAGTTGGGCTCCGTTGAGCCCGAGTTGGCGCCAGCCCTCCGGGAAGTGGCGGTCGTAGCAGATGTACACGCCGACGCGGCCGACGGCGGTGTCGAAGACGGGCCAGCCGAGGTTGCCGGGGGTGAAGTAGAACTTCTCCCAGAAGCCCTTCAGCTGGGGGATGTGGTGCTTGCGGTACTTGCCGAGGTAGGTGCCGTCGGCGTCGACGACGGCGGCCGTGTTGTAGTAGAAGCCGGGCCCCTCGGCCTCGAAGACCGGGGCGACGACGACCATGCCGGTCTCGCGGGCCAGGTCCCGCATGCGGCTCACGGTCGGGCCGTCGGGGACGGGTTCGGCCCAGCGGTAGTGCTCGGTGTCCTGTACCTGGCAGAAGTACGGGGCGTTGAACACCTCCTGGAAGCCGATGATCCGCGCGCCCCGGGCGGCGGCCTCGCGGGCGTACTCCTCGTGTTTGGCGACCATCGAGTCGGTGTCGCCGGTCCAGGCCGCCTGGACGAGCGCGGCGCGCACGGTGGGGGACATGAGCTGCTCCTTCGGCACGGCGCCAGAGAGCCTCTACGCACGTAGAGCGATCCGTAGGAGGAGAACGTAAGCCTCGTCACACCGCGGAGCAAGACCGCCACCGCCTCCCACCGGACTCGATCACATTTCGTATCGAATCGATCCATAGCGATCACTTTTCGTTCTGACGTAGAACAGCTCCGGTACGGGTTCCGGGCCGTTCGCTGGTCAGCGGGTGACGAGGCCGGCGACGCGCAGGGCGTGGACGAACGCCGGCTCGCGCGCCGGGGCGGCGGCGCGGACGGCGGCCAGCACCTCGGGCACGAGGCGGTGCGGGTCCTCGGCGGCGAACCGGGCCGCCTCCTCGGGCGGGCGGGCGCCCACGAACGCCTCGACCAGGACCCGCGCGTCCGCGGCGCGCCCCTCGCCGTACAGGGCCAGGACGGCGCCCGCGGTCTCGGCGGGCGGGCGCGCCACGCCCTGGCGCAGCAACTGCCGGGCGTCCCGGTCCCGGCCGGCCGCGGTGAGCGCCCCGGCCAGCGCGGCGAGCCGGCCGGACGGCAGGGAGGCGGCCTCCCACAGGAGGGTCGCCCAGTCGGCGGCGAGACCGGCGCGGTCCAGTTCGGCGGCGAGCGGCGGCAGGCGGGACGCGGGCCACAGCGCGGCCTCGCAGAGCAGGGCGTGCGCCTCCCCGCTCCGCCCCCGGGCCCGCAGCCCGACCAGCCGGGCGACGGCGTCCCGTACGAGGGCGCGTTCCGCCTCGTCCCCGTCCGGGGCGGCGGCCCCGGGGGCGGGCGCTCCCTCCCGGCCCCCTCCCCCGCCCCCGAACCGCGCGCCGCGCGGCGAGGCGACGGGGACGGGGACCGCCAGGCCGGGCGGTCCGGCCTGCGCGTCGGGCCGGGCGGCATCGCCGTCGCCGTCGGGGGCGTCCGGCCACGCGTACCGGGCTCCCCGCGCCCGCCCCCGCGCCCCTTTGCCGGCGGGAGCCGCGCGCCCCGGCGCGGCGGCGGGCGCCGGGCCCGTCACGGGGCCGGCCGCGGCTCCGGGGGCGTCCTCGGGCACTCGTCCTGCCCCTGGCACCGGACCGGAGCCGGGCCCAGGGCCGGGTCCTGGACCCGGGTCGAGTCCACGGGCCGGACCGGGGCCGGCACCGACTCCTGGGCCGAGGCCGACCCCCGGGCCCGGGCCGGAACCGAGGCCGTCCCCTGGTCCCGGGCCGAGGCCGACCCCTGATCCCGGGCCGGGCCCGAAGCCGCCTCCCGGGTCGGAACCGGGTCCTGGTTCCGGTCCCGGAAGGGTGCCGGGGTGCTCCGGCGATCGGGGCAGGGAGGCGAGGCGGGCGCGGAGCTCCGCGACGCGGGACGCCGCGCGGGCGTGGTCGTCGCGCAGCCAGGCCAGTTCGTTCGCCAGGCGCCCCGCCTCCGGTGTGCCCCCGGGCACGGCCGCCAGGAGGTCCGTCACCTCGCGGCCGCGCCGCGCCGCGTACGCCCGCTCCCGTACGGCCAGGCGCAACCCGGCCTCCAGCGCGGCGCCGCCGCCGGGGCGGCGGTCGTGGGCGGCGGCGGCCTCGGCGTGCAGGTGCCGCGCCCGCCCCGCCCGCTCGCGTGCCGCCGCGACGCCGTGCAGGGCGGCGACGTCGTGCAGCAGCGACTCGACGACGTCCCACGGCGGCACGTCCGTGCCGTCCAGGCAGGCGCGCGTCCCGTGGGGGTCGCGCCGCCGGAAGGTCCCGTACCAGCCGCCGTCCGGGTCGAGCAGCGCCGTCAGCCCCCGCAGCCACCGCGCGAAGGCGCCGATCGCGCCGGTGGGGTGATGCTCCGTCACGTACGCCCCTGTCCCCGTCGACTGGAACCCGGTGGGAACCCGGTCCGGAGCATTCGAACCCAACCGTGTTACGGCACGGCTACAGCCGGTTTTCCACCCGGAACCGGCTCGCCCGTCAGCCCGCCCGGCGGACGACCATCGCGGACCCGCCACCCCGGCGAACCGTTTCGGCGGCGGCCACCCAACGTCCGTCCGGGAGCCGCTGGACCCCGGTGGCGGCGCCGATCTCCGGGTTCACGCGGAAGGCGTGGCCCAGCGCGGCGAGGCGGGCGCGCAGCGGGCTGCCGTACAGGCCGGGTTCGAGTTCGGTGGTGGGCTGGTTGCGCTGGCTGGCGCGCGGCGCGGCGATCGCGTCCACCAGCGGCAGGCCCCGGTCGACGACGCCGGTGAGGGTCTGCAGGACGGTGGTGATGATGGTGGCGCCGCCGGGCGAGCCGAGCGCGAGGACGGGCCGGGCGTGCCGGTCCAGGACGATCGTCGGGGACATGGAGGAGCGCGGGCGCTTGCCGGGGCCGGGCAGGTTCGGGTCGTGGACCGCCGGGTCGGCCGGGGCGAAGGAGAAGTCGGTCAGCTCGTTGTTGAGGAGGAAGCCGCGGCCCGGCACGGTGATGCCGCTGCCGCCGGTGGACTCGATGGTGAGGGTGTACGCGACGACGTTCCCCCAGCGGTCGGCTGCCGTCAGGTGCGTCGTGTTCTCCCCCTCGTACGTCGTCGGCGCCGCCTTCCCGCCCGTGGCGCACGGCTCGGGGTCACGCGGGTCGCCGGGGGCGAGCGGGCTGGTCAGCGCCTTGTCGTCACGGATGAGGCAGGCCCGCGCGTCCGCGAACCGCTGCGACAGCAGCCCCCGCGTCGGCACGTCCTCGAACGCCGGGTCGCCGACCCACCTCCCGCGGTCCGCGAAGGCGACGCGGCTCGCCTCGATGAGCCGGTGCAGGTACTTCTCCTGGGAGGCGCGCGACAGGTCCGTGCCCTCCAGGATGTTGAGCGCCTCGCCGACGGTGGTGCCGCCCGAGGAGGACGGCGCCATGCCGTACACGTCGAGGCCCCGGTAGGAGACCTTCGTGGGGCGCCGGGGCACCGTCTCGTACTCCGCGAGGTCCCGCGTCGTCAGGTCGCCGGGCCGCACGGTCCGGGTGGCGCCGGGCCGCACGGGCGGGGTGCGGACGGTGCGGACGATGTCGCGGGCCAGGTCGCCCCGGTAGAGCGCTCCGGTGCCCTGGCGGGCGAGCTTCTCGTACGTCCGGGCGAGGTCGGGGTTCTTCAGGACCGAGCCGACGGCGGGCAGTTCGCCGCCGGGCAGGAACAGTTCGGCGCTGGCCGGGAAGTCCCGGAAGCGGTCCTCGTTGTCGCGGGTCTGGGCGCGGAACGTCTCGTCGACGACGAAGCCGTTCCTGGCCAGCCGTACGGCCGGGTCCAGCAGTTCCTTCAGCGGCTTGGTGCCCCAGGCGTCGAGCGCGGAGTCCCAGGTGGCGGGGGTGCCCGGGGTGCCGACGCCGAGGCCGCTGGTCATGCCCTCCTCGAAGGGGATGGGCTCGCCGTCCTCCAGGAAGAGGGAGGCGTCCGCCGAACGGGGCGCGGTCTCGCGGCCGTCGACGGTGTGGACGGTGCGGGTGCGGGCGTCGTAGTAGACGAAGTAGCCGCCCCCGCCGATGCCCGCCGAGTACGGCTCCGTGACGCCGAGGGCGGCGGCGGTGGCGACGGCGGCGTCCACGGCGTTGCCGCCCGCGCGCAGCACCTCGATCCCGGCCGCCGACGCGTCGGCGTCGACGCTCGCGACGGCCCCGCCGTACCCGACGGCGACCGGCTCCTTGACGGGCGTCGGGGCGGCGGGCGGTGGGGCGGCCGGCGCGGAGCCGGGTGGCGGTGCCGCCGCGCCGACCCCGAGGACCGTCGCGGCGACGGCGGCGAGGGAGACGTTCCGTACGGTGGAGCGACGCATTCGGGTTCCTCCAGTCAACGGCCGTCCGCGCAGCCTAACTTCACATCGCGCGGCACGTCAGGACCGCTAGCATGCGCGCCCATGGACCAGGACCTGTGGAACATCGTGCTCGGCGTGGCCGCCAGTGGGCTCAGCGCGTCACTCGGATGGCTGGCACGCGCGGCGCTGTCCCGCCGCCGGCTCCACCGCAGGCAGGGGTTCTTCGGGCTCCCGCACGACTCCGACTGCCTGCTGGTCGTCAACCGCGAGGCGGGTGGCGAGGGCGTGCACCGCAACGACGTCTTCGCGCTGCTGGAGCTGTCCGCGCTGATCCGCGACTGCGGCGCGCACGCCCGGATCGTCCGGCACGACCAGGCCGTCCAGGGCTTCGGGGAGCGCACGGAGTTCTGCCTCGGCGGGCCCGTGTCCAACCAGCGGATGGGGGCGCACCTGCGCACCCTCCTGCCGGGGCTGGTGGTGGAGCAGGGTCCCGGCAGGAGTCCCGACGTGTACCGGATCGGCGGGGAGGCGTACCGGGCGGAGCACGGCGTGAGCGAGTACGTCGTCCTGGCGCGGCTCACCGCCGGCGAGGGGCGGCGGCCGGTGTTCCTGTTCTGCGGGCAGAAGGCGATAACGAACCAGGCGGCGACCCGCTACCTGGTCCGCCACCACGAGGAGCTGGCCCGGCGGTACGGCCGCGGGCCGTTCGTCCTGCTGCTGAGGGTGGTGAACTCGGAGGCGTACGGCCCCGACGTGGTGGAGCCGGTGGCCGACATCACGGACGCCGCCACCCGGCCGGCCCCCGCCCCGACGGAGGCGGGGGGCGCTCCGGACGCGGGGGACGCGGGGGGCGCGGCCGACCCGGCGGACGCGGGGGCCGGCGTCCCGTGAGGGGCGGCCGGGGCCACCCGTCAGGCGTCCGGGTTCTGCCCGTTCGCGGTCTTGCGGACGCGTTCGACCCGGAGCCGCGCGAACTTCCCGGGGGTCTCCTCGTCGGTCACTCCGACGCCCTGCATGCGGATGAGCACCGCGCCGGCGCGCATGACGACCTCGCAGTCGCCGTCGCCGTCGCCGTCGCCGTCGCCGTCGGTGAACGCCTCCGCCGCCTCCGCGCCCGTGTCGACCTTCAGGTCCCGGGCGCCGCTCCCGGCGTCCCGCGCCCGGTCTCCGTGAAATCTCCGGTTCCCCGGCAACCCGGCGCCCCCGTTCGCCCTCTCCCCTTGCGACACAGAACGCATAGGAGGTCGTCCCGTTGAGCCGCACACACGCCCGCACCCCGCTCCGCACCGCCGCCCTCGCCGGTACCGCGGTTCTGACCGCGGCCCTGACCGCGTGCTCGGGCGGTGGCGGCGGGCCCTCGGCCGGCGGTGCCGGCGGGAACGGCAAGGCCGAGCCCGAGACCCGCATCACGGTGAACCTGACGGGCGAGCGGGCCAGGCCCGGCAGCCCGATCGAGGTCACCCTCGCGGAGGGCGAGCTGACCCGGGTCACCGTCACCGACTCCAAGGGCACGACCCTCGACGGCAAGGTGTCCGCCGACGGCCGGACCTGGACGTCCGTCCGCAACGCCGCCCCCGGCACCGGCTACACCGTCGAGGCGCGCGACGCGAACGGCGGCACCGCGAAGGCGGACTTCGCGACCGCCGCGCCCCAGAAGGTCAACAAGCTGAGTCTCGCCCCCGGCAAGAACAGCACGGTCGGCACGGCGCAGCCGCTGTCGATCGTCTTCGACCACCCGGTCAAGGACAAGGCGGCCGTCGAGAGGGCGCTGAAGGTCACCACCTCGAACGGCACCGAGGGCTCCTGGGGCTGGATGCAGGACTGGTCCGGCAAGGACCGCGTCGACTGGCGTCCCCGGGAGTACTGGAAGCCGGGGACGAAGGTGACGCTCGACGCCCGGCTGAACGGCGTCGACTCCGGTCCGGACGGCGGCTGGTTCGTCCGCGACTACACGACCGGCTTCACCGTCGGCAGGAACCAGGTCGTCAAGGTCGACCTGGACGGCCACCGGCTGAAGCTCCTGCGGGACGGGCGGCTCGTCAGGGAGGTCCCCGTGTCGGCGGGCACGCCCGGCGGCGAGAAGGCGTCCTGGCGCGGCCGGACCGTGCTGATGTCGAAGGAGGGGACCATCAACATGCGCTCCGAGACGGTCGGCCTCGGCGACGCGTACGACAAGATGGTCGACTACTCGATGCGGCTCACCTGGTCCGGGATGTACGCGCACGCCGCGCCGTGGAACGCCCGGTACATGGGCAACGCCAACCGCAGCTCGGGGTGCATCGGCATGACCGACGACGACGCCCGGTGGGTGTACGGCCAGGTGCAGGTCGGCGACCCGTTCGAGATCGAGGGCGCCGACGCCAAGGGCACCCAGGCGCTGAACAACGGCTACGGCGAGTGGAACCTCTCCTGGAGCGAGTGGCAGGCCAAGAGCGCCCTGCGCTGAGCCGGAGCCGGCCGGGCCGGACCTCGCGGGGGTTCGGGGAGTCCGGGCGGGCCGGGAGCCAATTGTTACCGTCGCGTAACCAGCAGGGGTGTTACCACCGGTAAAGCCATGAGGTTACCTTCGGGTCACTTTCCACCGTCGTAGACACGCGAGTGAGGAGTGACCCGTGGGACACGCGCGCACGGCCATGCGGACGGCGGCCGTCGGCACCGCCGCGGCGGTCCTGGCGACGGGAGCGGCCTTCGGGGCCGCCCCCGCCACCGCGGCCCCGAGCACCACCGCGGCCCCGGCGACCGCACCGGCCGGGACCGCCGGCATACGGTTCGTCGACATCGCCGGAGACGGCGGCACCGTCCTCAAGGCCAACGTCGTCACCCCCGCCGGCGCCGACGGCACCCGCCGCTACCCGGTCATCGTGCTCCCCACCAGTTGGGCCATGCCGCAGATCGAGTACCTGGCCCAGGCCCGCGAGCTCGCGGACGCCGGGTACGTCGTCGTCAGCTACAACTCGCGCGGCTTCTGGCAGTCCGGCGGCCACATCGAGGTCGCCGGCCCGCCCGACATCGCCGACGCCTCCAAGGTCGTCGACTGGGCCCTCGCCCACACCCCCGCCGACCCCGACCGCGTCGGCATGGCCGGCGTCTCGTACGGCGCCGGGATCAGCCTCCTCGCCGCCGCGCACGACAAGCGGATCAAGGCCGTCGTCGCGCTCAGCGGCTGGGCCGACCTCATCGACTCCATCTACAGCGGGCGCACGCAGCACCTCCAGGCCGCCGCCCTGCTCGGCGGCGCCGGCCACCTCACCGGCCGCCCCGGCCCCGAACTCCAGAGCATCCTCACCGGTTTCCTCTCCTCGGACCTGGACCGCGAGCAGGAGATGATCGACTGGGGCCGCAAGCGCTCCCCCGCCGCCCACCTCGACCGCATCAACGCCAACGGCGCCGCCATCATGCTCGGCAACGCCTGGGGGGACACGATCTTCCCGCCCAACCAGTACGCCTCCTTCTACGAGCGGCTCACCGGCCCCAAGCGCCTGGAGCTCCGCCCCGGCGACCACGCCACCGCCGAGGCCACCGGCCTGTTCGGACTGCCCAACGACACCTGGACCAGCGCCCGCCGCTGGTTCGACCACCACCTCAAGGGCGCCGACAACGGCGTCGACCGCGAACCGCCCGTCCGGCTCAAGTCCCGCACCTCCGGCGGCTACGAGGGCTACCCCGACTGGAAGTCGGTCGGCGCCCGCGAGGAGCGCCTCGCCCTCGGCGGCGACCAGCACGTCCGCACCGGTACGGACTCGGGCGCCAACGGCGGCGTCGTCCTGCTGTCCAACGCCCTCGACCAGTTCCTCCGGCTCCCGCCGACCGTGTCGGTGCCGCTGCTCCCCCGCGCGCACGCCGCCGTCTGGCAGTCGGAACGGTATGCGGCGGCGCAGCGCGTGCGCGGCACGGCGAAGCTGCACACCACCGTCACCAGCACGGCGAGCAGCGGCACCCTGGTGGCGTACCTGTACGACGTGGGCCCCCTCGGCGTCGGCAGGCTGGTGAGCAACGCGCCCCACACCTTCCACGGGAAGACGCCGGGCGAGCCGTTCACGGTGGACCTGGAGCTGTTCTCGACGGCGTACGACGTACCGGCCGGGCACCGGCTCGCTCTCGTCGTCGACACCGCCGACCCGCTGTACATCGAACACAACCCGGCCGGCGCGCGGCTGACCTTCTCCTCGCCGCCGTCCGACCCCTCGTACCTGTCGGTGCCGCTGCGCGCGGAGTGATCTCCGGCCGCTGCCGGACGTACTGGAGACCTTCCTCTCCCTTCGCGGGCTCCGGGGGGCCAGCGCAAACTATCCAGCGGGCCAAGGCACTTCACGCCCCGACACGTAAATCACGCATTAGCGGTATTTCATGAAGAAATCGGGCATACGCGACAGAAGGTGCTAACGACCCTCGGCCGCCTCGCCGTACATCTGGGAGAGCTGCGGCGAGCCGGTGATCGCCCAGTCCAGCCCCGCGCCGACGACGTCGATCTCCCGCCCGGAGGCCAGCCGGACCACGACGCGGCCGCCGGGCAGCACGTCCCACACGGCGCCCGGCACGGTGCGCACGACCACCGTGCCGAGGTACAGGCCCGCGTCGTTGCCCAGCCACGGCAGTTCCTCGGGGTCCTCGCGCCAGCGCGGCGGCAGTTGGTCGAGGGCCTCCAGGGAGCGCGGTGTGTCGTCGAGCGGCACCCCCGCCTCCTGGGCCCGGGAGCGCAGCAGGGCGCACTCGGAGAGCAGGCCGGCGGCGCCCTCCGGGTCCCGTTCGAAGACGGAGACGAGTGCCGTGCTCCGTCCGCCGCCGCGCCGCTTGCGCCAGGAGTCCAGGAAAGGGATGTTCATGCGGCCCAGCGTGACACCCCGGGGGCGCTCGCACTACGGGGCGCGCGCGGGGCGCCGCGACGTCGTGGGGCGCCGCGGGAGGTACCGGGCTACAGGTCGAGGTCGACGACGACGGGGGCGTGGTCGGAGGCGCCCTTGCCCTTGCGCTCCTCGCGGTCGACGTAGCCGTCCTTGACGGCGTCGGCGAACGGCTCGTTGCCGTACACCAGGTCGATGCGCATGCCGCGGTTCTTCGGGAAGCCGAGCTGGCGGTAGTCCCAGTACGTGAACGGGTGATCGTACTTGAGGGGGCGCGGCACGATGTCGCGCAGGCCCGTTCCGCGCAGGCCCTCCAGCGCGGCCCGCTCGGGCGCCGTGACGTGGGTGGAGCCCTCGAAGAGGGAGCGGTCCCACACGTCGTCGTCGGTGGGCGCGATGTTGAAGTCGCCGAGCACCGCGAAGGGGCGCGAGCCCGCCGCGTCCCCGGCGACGGCGGCCCGGAGGGCCTCCAGCCAGCGCAGCTTGTACGCGTAGTGGTCGTGGGCCACCTCACGGCCGTTGGGCACGTACACCGACCAGAGGCGCACGGGGCCACAGGTCGCGGAGACCGCCCGCGGCTCCTGCACGCCCTCGTAGTCGGGTCCCCCGGGCAGGCCCCGCACGACGTCGTCGAGGCCGACCCGGGAGACCAGGGCCACGCCGTTCCACCGGCCCGTGGCGTTCACCGCCGACTCGTAGCCGAGCTCGCGCAGCTCGGCCTCGGGGAACTGCTCGGCGCCGCACTTGGTCTCCTGGACGCACAGCACGTCCGTGCCGCTGCTCTCCAGCCAGGCCAGCAGGCGGGGCAGCCGAGCGGTGATCGAGTTGACGTTCCAGGTGGCGATACGCATGTCGGACAGCCTAGCCGCGGGGTCCGACAACGGCCGCTCACAGCTCCGTGTACGCCCCCGGGGCCAGCCGGCGGTGGTCGGTGCCGCCGAGCGCGCCGATCTGCCGGTCGTAGATGGGCCGGGCGAGCGGGGTGAGCAGCGCGTCGTGGACGTCGATGGCCCGCCGCGGCTTCACCTCGCGGACGTAGTCGATCACCTCGGAGATCTTGTTCCAGGGGGCCATGACGGGGAGGAACAGGGTGTCGACGGGCCTGCCGGGGACGGTGAGGGCGTCCCCGGGGTGGAAGACGGCGCCGTCGACGAGGTAGCCGACGTTGGTGATCCGGGGGATGTCCGGGTGGATCACGGCGTGCAGCTCGCCGTGGACCTCCACGTCGAAGCCGGCGGCGGTGAAGGTGTCGCCGTTCCCGACGGTGTGGACGCGGCCGGGGAAGGCGGCGGAGAGCTGGTCGGCGACGCTGCGGAGGGTCCAGACCTCCGCGGCCGGGTTGGCCTCCAGCCCCGCGCGCAGGCGGCCCTCGTCGAAGTGGTCCGGGTGTTCGTGGGTGACGAGGATCGCGTCGGCGCCGAGGGCCGCGTCCTGCTCGCTGAACCCGCCCGGGTCGATGACGAGGGTGCGTCCGTCCTTCTCCAGCCGCACGCAGGCGTGCGCGTTCTTGGTCAGCTTCATGTCCCCATCCTGCCCCGCGCGGCCCGTCCGGTCAGCGCCGGGATCAGTGCTCCAGGGTGGTTTCCTCGCGGATGACGCGGGCGGCTACGCGGAAGGCGGCGTTCGCGGCGGGGACGCCGCAGTACACGGCGGTCTGGAGGAGGACCTCGCGGATCTCCGTGGGGGTCAGGCCGTTGCGGAGGGCGGCGCGGGTGTGGACGGCCAGCTCGTCGAGGTGGCCGCGGGCGGCGAGCGCGGTGAGGGCGACGCTGCTGCGGGTGCGGCGGTCGAGGCCGTCGCGGGTCCACACCTCGCCCCACGCGTACCGGGTGACCAGCTCCTGGAAGTCGCGGGTGAAGTCGTCGGCGGCGTCCAGGGCGGCGTCCACGTGGGCGTCGCCGAGGACCTCCCGGCGCAGTTCCAGGCCCGCGCCGTACGGGTCGGGCCGGTGCGGCGCGGGCTTCTCCGGGGCGGCGGGCGCCGGGACCCGGGCGGGCTGCGCGGCCGCGGGGGCGGGGGACGCGGCCGGGGCGGGGGACGCGGCCGGGGCGGGGGACGCGGCCGGGGCGGGGGCGGGGGCGGCGGGCGCCCGGGGCGGTACGGGGACCCCGGCGAGGGTGTCCTGCCAGGACCCGGCGAAGTGCCGTACGAGCAGGTCGGTGACGGCCGCCGGCTGCTCGACGGGCGCGAGGTGCGCGGCGCCGGGGACGACGGCGAGCCGGGCGTCGGGGATGCCGGCGACGAGGGTGCGGGCCTCGGCGGGCCCGGCGACGCGGTCGTCGGAGCCGGCGAGGACGAGGGTGGGGACGCCGACGCGACCGAGGTCGGCGCGGACGTCGAAGGCGGCGAGGGCCTCGCAGGCGGCGATGTAGCAGCCGGGGTCGGTGGTGCGGACCATCTGGACGGCCCAGTCGACGATCGCGGGCTGGGCGGCGGCGAAGGCCGGGGTGAACCACTGTTCGGGGGCGAGGCGGGCCATCGGTTCGAGGCCGTGGGCGCGGACGACGACGCCGCGCTGCCGGTACTCGTCGGCGGTGCCGAAGCGGGGTGACGCGGCGACCAGGGCGAGGGAGGCGAGCCGGTGCGGGGCGCGCAGGGCGAGGTCGACGCCGACCGCCGCGCCGAGCGCGGCACCGGCGTACCCGAAGCGCTGGACACCGAGGGCGTCGAGGGTGGCGAGGAGCCGGCCGGTGAGCCCGGAGACGGACGAGACGGGAGCGGCGGGGGCACCGCCGTGGCCGGGCAGGTCGAAGCGGATCACACGGTGGCGCGTGGACAGCTCCGCCATCTGACGGTCCCACATGTGGCGTGTGGTACCGAGGGACGGCCCCAGGACCAGGACCGGGGCCTGTTCCGGCCCGTCGGAGCCGTGTTGCAGGGTTCTGATCTCGGTCTCGCTCACGGGTTCACACCTTCGCCTGTCACGATCTGTCACGCGCCCCCTCCGCGCGACCTCCCCGTGCCTCCGCTGCGGGAAGCAAGTCCGCCACGTCCGGCTCCACGTACCACTTCTCGGTCGTCCTCACGTTCGTGTGCCCGGCCCGCACGGCAAGCAGGTGATCCGGCACCCGTTGTTCGCCAGGAAGGTCGAACACGACGCCCGAGCATCGTACAGACGGACCTTGCGAAGTCCGTTTTCGCCCATGATCTTGTAGGTCCGGACCCGGAGCCGTCGGCCGTTCGGCGCGGCACGGAATTCGTCCACGAGCAGGTACCCGCCGCTCTCGTCCCCTCCGCCCGTTGCCGGGCGTTCCTTCGCCCGCGTGGCCCGCAACGCCTGCAGCGCCTCACGCACTCTGTCACTCGTGGCGTGAAACCCGGTGTCCACTCCCGGGGATCAACCTCAGCTTGGGCCACGACGGGCGCGGTCGACGGGTGAGGGGCCGACGTGATCCCCCCGACCGAGCAGGCGGCTTGACTTCCTAGCCCTCTGAGATGTCCTTGAGAGCCCGGACGTGCCCCCTCCCTGTCCACAGAGCAGCCGTCCAGGTCCAGCAGACCGGAACGACGAAGCTCGGCCAGTAAGGCCGCGTGCAGGCGCGGCCACACGTCTGCTTCGACCCAGTCCCGCAGTCGATGCCAGGCTGTCACACCGGAGCAGCCCACCGTCTCCGCAGGGACATGACGCCGCACCACACCGGTCCTCAACACATACATCACACCAGCGAGTGCCACTGGTCAGGGAGGCGTAGCCGCCTGAGGTGACGATGGCGCCGTTCGGGAGCGGGCGGCAGCAGCGGGGTCATCCACGCTCACAGGCCCTCAAGAACAAGATCAGCGCGCGCTCCGGACACCCTGCCGATCAAGATCGTCGAACACAAGACCCGCAGGTCAACTCATTCTGAACAATCAGTTACAGCCTCTAGGTCACAAACGTGAGAAACACCTGACCTATGCCATCGCAGTCACGCGCATGGAATGGCGGATCGAGGGTAGACGAACCATTTTTTGGGTCGATGTACAGGTAGTTCTCGGTCAACACGCCCTAACTGTGTGGAGTGCGCATGCGTCCGCTCGCTACTTTCACGGGCGCGTTACAGAAGTGACGCAGAACGTCACAAGGGACCTAGGAATCATGACGATTCACATATCCGCGCCAGATGAGCGTGGGCGGCTCTGGACCGGGAGGAGCCTTCGCTGGATAGCGGGGGGCCTGTCCCTCGTCCTGGCCGTGACCTTGATGGAAGGGGTTGCGGCGGCTGATCCGCCGGAGGCTCCCGCCAAGCCGCAGGAGGCGGCGATCGCGCAGGCCGCGGACATCGCGTCCGCGCGTGTGGCCGCGCGGTTGTCCGGCAGGCGGGTGGAGGCGCTGTCGGAGCGGACGGAGACGTCGACGACGTGGGTGAACAAGGACGGTTCGCTCACCACGGAGATCGCCGCGGGCCCCGTGCGGTTCGCCGACGAGTCGACGGGTGAGTGGCGCGATGTCGACCTGGACCTGGTCGCCGGTTCGGACGGTTCCGTCAAACCGATCGCCCATCCGGAGGGGTTGAGGCTCGCCGGGAAGTCCGGTGGCGGCCCCGCCGCGTCGCTGGCTGCGACCCGGCGGGCGAAGCCTGTCGACCTGGTCACCCTCGGGGAGGGGAACGAGCAAGTCACGTTGCAGTGGAAGGGTGGTCTGCCCGCGCCGAAGCTGGAGGGGAACCGCGCCGAGTACGTCAACGCCGTGCCGGGTGCGGACGTGGTCGTGGAGGCGACGCGTACCGGGTTCGAGCAGTTCGTCGAGATCAAGCAGAAGCCGACGACCGACGGCTATACGTACACGCTCCCGTTGAAGGCCAAGGGCCTCAAGGCCGTTCCGCAGGCGGACGGCGGTGTGCTGTTCACCGACGCCAAGGGCGGCAAGCGGGCGTTGATGCCGGCGCCGGTGATGTGGGACGCCACCGTGGACCCGGTCTCGGGCGAGCACACCCGTAAGGTGCCGGTGGCGATGGAGGTCGTACAGAAGGGTTCGTCGATCGACCTGGTCGTCACCCCGGACGCGAAGTTCCTCGCCGACCCGGCCACGAAGTACCCGGTGACGGTCGATCCGTCGACGTCGTCGCTGAGCAGCCTGTTCGACACCTATGTGCAGCAGGGCGTCACCTACGACACGTCCGCCGAGACGGAGCTGGACTTCGGCAACCCGGGCACGAAGAACGCCGACGGCACCCCCCGCACCGCACAGTCCTACATCACGTGGCGGACGGCGCCGATCGCCGACGCGCTGGTGTCGAAGGCGACGTTGTCGCTGTGGAACTTCCACTCCGGCAACTACACCGGGACCACGTGCCCGGCGCAGCCGTGGGAGGTGTGGGCGGCGAACAACGCCTCCACCTCCTCGCGCTGGACGAACCGTCCGACGATGACCGCCAAGTACGCCACGTCCAGTGAGACGCGCGGCAACGCGAGCTGCTCGACGCAGCCGGACGGCTGGATCAACGCCGATGTGACCAGCCTCGCCCAGCACTGGGCGAACAACAAGTGGTCCCAGGCCGGCATGGGCATCCGTGCCGCCGACGAGGCGGTGACCGGGCAGTGGAAGCGCGTCAACTCCGCCAACGCCGCGGCGAACCCGCCCAAACTGGTCGTCACCTACAACTACCGGCCGCGCACCGGCACCAAGCAGGAGGCCGGCCCACCGTACTTCTCCTACGGCGGCGCCTACACGGTCAACACCACGACCCCGACCCTGCGCGACACGTTCGTCGACGCCAACGGCGACAAGGTCAACGGCACCTTCCAGATCTTCGACAACGCCACCGACACCCAGGTCGGCAACGTCCTGGTCTCCCCCTGGGTCGCCTCCGGCCAGGTCGCCTCGGTCACCGTGCCCACCGGCGTCCTGACCAACGGCAAGACCTACAAGTTCCGCACGTCACCGTATGACGGAGCCCACTACAACCTGGGCTGGTCGGAGTGGAAGACGTTCACCGTCGACACCACCAACCCCTCCGCCCCCACGAAGATCGTCTCCACGGACTACCCGACGAACCAGTGGGTCAAGGGCGCCGGTCAGGCGGGCACCTTCACGGTCACCCCGAACGGCACCGACCACCACTGGCTGGAGTGGTCCCTGGACGGCGTGACCTGGACCAAGACCGCCACCGGCGGCTCCACCGCCGCCAAGGCCATCAGCGTCACCCCGCCCAAGGACGGCACCCACACCCTCCAGGTCCGCCAGGTCGACAAGGCCGACAACAAGTCCGAGGCCATCGACTACACCTTCCACACCGGCCCCGGCGGATTCATCCAGCCCACCGACGGCGAGCGCACCGCCCGTCGTCTGCCCCTCGTCGCGGAGGCGGAGTCCGGCAAGTACGACGCGGTGTCCTTCTCCTGGCGCCGCTCCGAAGCCGACCCCTGGGTGCAGATTCCCGCAGGAGACGTCACCTCCGGCGGCACCCCACTGACCGCGTGGCCCGTACCGATGACCAGCGGCAAGAACACGCCGCTGGCCTGGAATGTCACCGACACCGTCGACCCCGACGGCAGTGTCCAGATCAAGGCGGACTTCACCGGTCCCAACGGCGCCAGCGGAAGCACGGTGCCTTTGTCCGTGGTCGTGGACCGCAACGCCTCCGGCGCCGCCACGAGCGAGGTCGGTCCGGGATCGGTCAACCTGCTGACGGGTGACTACACCCTGTCCGCCACCGACGCCTCCGGCTTCGACCTGTCGGTGTCCCGCACCGCCTCCTCCCGCACCCCGGACAAGGGCGCCAAGCAGGAAGGCCAGGCGCCGATCTTCGGCAAGGAGTGGGTCGCCGGCACCGCCGCCGAATTGACGGAGTCCGATTTCTCCCACATCCGCAAGGTCTCCGACACCGCCGTCGCGCTCGTCGACTCCGAGGGCGAGGAGACCCATTTCACCGCGAACGCGGCCAAGACGGGGTGGATCCCCGAGCCTGGTGCCGAGGACCTGACCCTGAAGGGGGCCACCACGGGGTCGTTCACGCTGTCCGACACCGAGGGCACGGTCACCGAGTTCACCAAGCCGGACGCGGCGGCCACCACCTGGCAGGTCTCCAGCACGCTGCTGGACGGCCTGTCGAACTCCACCACCACCGTGGTGTCCGAGACGGTGACCGTGGACGGCAAGAAGCTCGCCCGTCCCAAGCGGATCATCGCCCCCACCTCCGCCGCCACCGCCGCCGCCTGCACCACCAACCCGGCCACCCGGGGCTGCCGGGTGATGGAGTTCGTCTACGCGGCCACGACCACGGCCACCGCGAGCGCCTTCGGCGACTACGCGGGCCAGGTCAAGGAGGTCCGCCTGTGGGCCACCGCCCCCGGCGCCACCGCGGCGACCTCCAAGGCTGTGCAGGCATACCTGTACGACTCGGCCGGCCGCCTGCGCGAGACGTGGAACCCGCAGATCGGCTACAACGTTCTGACCACCTACGGCTACGACGCGGCGGGCCGGGTCACCGGCCTGACCCCGCCGGGGGAGCTGCCCTGGTCGTTCACCTACGGAAAGGCGGGCAACGCCGCCACCGCCAGTGACGGCATGCTCCTCAAGGCATCCCGCCCCAGCCTCCAGCAGGGTACGACCGGCACCGAGTCCGGCACCGCCGCCACCAGCGTCGTCTACGACGTCCCACTGACCGGCACCGCCGCCCCGCACAAGATGGGCGCCGCCGATGTGAAGACGTGGGGCCAGACGGACGCGCCCACGGACGCGACTGCCATATTCCCCGCCGACGCCGTTCCCGCCTCGCACACCGGCACCTCCCTCGCCGCCACCGACTACGAGCGGGCGGACATCACCTACCTGGGTGTCTCCGGCCGCAGCGTCAACACGGCAGCGCCCGGCGGGCACATCTCCACCACGGAGTACGACCGCTTCGGCAACACCGTCCGCGAACTGTCGGCCGCCAATCGGGCCGTCGCGCTCGGCCTGACCGCCGACGACAAGGCCACCCAGGCGGACCTCGGCATCGGCCAGATGACCGCCGCCGAGCGCGCCGATGCGCTCTCCACTGAGTCCCTCTACAACGAGACCGGCACCCGCGAGCTGGAAGAGTTCGGCCCGCTGCGCCGCGTGGAGCTGACCGCGGACCTGAAGTCGGGCACCACGACCCTCGTTCCGGCCGCCACATCGGTGACCGCCCGCTCGTGGACGGTCAACGAGTACGACGCGGGTCGCCCGACCGACGGCACGGCCAAGGTGAAGGACCAGATCACCAAAGTCACCGCCGGCGCGGAGGTGCGCGAGCACCCGTCGGTCATGGGTGAGGTCCGTGTCGTCCAGACGGTCTACGACTGGGTCAAGGGCCTGCCGGTCAAGACGGTCAAGGACCCGGGCGGTCTGGCGATCACCGAGACCACCGAGTACGACACCCAGGGCCGTGTGACCAAGCAGCTCCTGCCCGGCGCCGTCGGCACCGACGCCGCCACGCGGGTGACGACGTACTGGTCCGCCACCGGTACCGGCGCCTGCCAGGGACGCCCCGAGTGGGCCGACCTGGTCTGCTCCACCGGGCCCGCCGGAGCCATCACCGGCGGCGGCACCAACCCGGCACAGCTCCCCACATCGACCACCGAGTACGACTGGTTCGGCAACCCCGCCAAGGTCACCGAGACCGCCAACGGCGTCACCCGCACGACCACGACGACGTACGACGACGCGGGCCGCGCGGTGAAGACCACTGTGACCGGCGGCGTCGGCCAGGCCGTCCCGGAGACCACCACCGAGTACGACCCGGCCACCGGCCATGCCGTCAAGACGGTCTCGCCGACCGGCGGCACGATCACCAAGCAGTTCGACAAGCTCGGCCGTCAGATCTCCTACACCGACGCCGACGGCGGCACGACCACGACCGAGTACGACCTGCTCGACCGCCCGGTCAAGACCACCGACACAGCCCCGTCCACCGTCACCTACACCTACGACCACACCGTCGAGCCGCGCGGCCTCGCCACGAAGACCATCGACTCCGTCGCCGGCGCCTTCGAGGCGACCTACGACGCGGACGGCTCCGTGACGAGCGAGAAACTGCCCGGCGGATACACGCTCAAGCAGACCGAAGACACCACCGGTTCACCGGTGGAGCGCACGTACACCCGTGACAGCGACGGCACGGTCGTCTACTCCGACACCGTCACCGAGTCCATCCACGGCCAGGTCACCAGCCACACCGGCTGGTCCGACCAGACCTACCGCTACGACACCACCGGCCGCCTGACCGTCGTCGAGGACACCTACGACACGGTCTGCACGAAGCGCACCTACACCTTCGACAACCGCACCAACCGCAAGTCGCTGACTACCGCGACCGGCGCTCCCGGCGCGGATTGCCCGACCACAGGAGGCACCACCACCAATCACACCTACGACACCGCGGACCGCCTCGTCGACACCGGCTACGTCTACGACGCCTTCGGTCGCACCACCACCGTTCCGGACAACGGCACGATCGGCTACTACACCAGCGACCTGGTCCACCAGCAGACCGCCGACGGCAAGCGCCAGACCTGGCAACTCGACGCGACCCATCGCTTCCGCTCCTGGACGGTCGAGACCGGCAGCGGCACTACGTGGACGCAGACCGAATCCAAGCTCAACCACTACGACAGCGACGGCGACAACCCCCGCTGGATCGTAGAGAACACGGCAACGGGTGTCCTCACCCGTAACGTGGAATCGGCCTCCGGCGACCTGGCGGCGACCACCGGCAAGACGGGCGACACCGTCCTCCAGATGACCACCATCCATGGCGACGTGGCCCTCCAACTCCCGCTGACCGCAAGCAAAGCTCCGACGATTCTGGACAGCGACGAATACGGCAACCCCCGCGAGGGCCAGGCGGCGACCCGCTACAACTGGCTCGGTGCCAAGCAGCGCTCCACCGAGACTCTCACCGGCCTTACACTCATGGGTGCCCGCCTATATAACCCTTCGACTGGGCGTTTCCTCTCTGCCGACCCCGTATACAGCGGAAACGCAAATGCCTATGACTACGTCTACGCAGACCCGCTGAATCAATACGACCTTGACGGGAAAATCTGCTGGAGTTGTGCCTGGGGCAAGGTAAAAAACAAGGCCAAGAGCAAGTGGAAGAGCTTCCGTAAGAGTAAGTTCGTGAGGTGGCGCGGCTGGCGCACCGTGTGGAAGGTCGGCGCGATCGGGGTAACTGTCGCAGCAGCGCTTGGCTGTGGCGTGTCCATCGTTTGCGGAGTGGCCGCCGGCGCTGCGGTCGGCGCAATGGGATATTGGGGCTCAAAGGGGAGAAAAACATGGAGAGGCACGGCATCGGCGGCTGGGTGGGGTGCAGCCGGCGGATTCTTTGGGCGAACCTGGACTAACGCCATCAAAGTAGGCAGATCCGGTAAGTTCTCCGGAGCCAGGTACCGGAGACACAAGGTCTATTCCGGCTGGCGGTCCTTCAGGAACATGCGCTTCTGGAGAACCATGAGCTAAATCATTTCACACACAGCGGGGGCCGGCTGCCGCCCGCCCCCGCTGACAGCTGACCTGAAACGAGACATCAATGAGTAAGACACTTGCTGGAGTCGCAGAAATCGCGGCAGGGCTGGCCCTCCTCAGCCTTTATTTACTTGACATCGTCGCCACGGTTCCCTACTCGATCGCGGTGATCATGGTAGGGGTTGGGCTTGCTGTATCTGGCGTACGGCACGTGAGGGCTGACTAAGGGCTGTTCCGCAACTCGACGAAGGGGGCGTCGGGCCCCCTTCGTCTCGCTGGTTTGTCCGAGCCTAGCCTCAATACCAGTGATTTAAGGCTCCGGGCCGGTAGGGTGCCCAGTCGAGAGGTGCTGGGATGCCGCGGCCGGGGCAGGTCAGGCCGAAAACGGATGAGCGTCTGTCGGACCGCATTGCGGTCGGGCTGCTGACGAGGTCGTTTCCGCCGGAGTTGGTGGACCAGGTCGTGGCTGAGTGCGGTCGGTCCGGTCAGCGCAACCGGTTGCCCCCCCAACAGCACCGCCCCGGCCTGCGAGACCACCCCACTGCCACCGCCCTCGACACGAACACGCGGGTACGACCCGATGCGCTCGCTCAACTGGAGAGTGCTTCTTCCCGTGCAGCCAACAGGACCTGAGACAAGTCCCGCCGTTGCAGGTCAGAAGCACTCTCCGGTTATTTGATCAAGACGTGGTGCGTCAGGCCGGGTGGCTGGGAGCGGTCAGCTGGCGCTGCCGATCAGCTTCCAGGGCTCGTGGTCGGCGTCGACCCCGGTGCCCGGGGCACTGCCCCTCGTCTCCCACTTGGCCTTCCAGACCTTGCCGTTGTACTTGACCGTGGTCTGCTCGATCGGCTGGCTGGCCGGGGAGTAGATCTTGGTCGCGTCCCAGTTCGCGGCATTGCAGCCACCGGCCGGCGGGGTCGCCGTACCGAGTCCCTTGAGGTTGTCGGTCGCCGGCGCGTACGCCGTACCGCCGATCGACAGACTCGTGTTGACCGGACCGGTGATCGGGAGGAAGTAGATGATCGGCAGGTCGAGCGACTTCCCGGCCGGGATGATCTGGCAGTAGTCCAGTGTCGTGCTGACCCGGTGGAACGTCGTACCGGGCGTCAGCTGCCACTGGCCGCCTTGGGCACCGGTCTGCCAGTTGGCGTCCTTGACCAGCGGTGACGTCGAGGCCGGGATGTCGAACGACAGCTTCGTGTCCTTGCCACCGCCGAGCGTGCGCCCGGTGTTGTTGGTGATCCGGACGGTCGGCTGCAGCGGCCACAGGTTCGCCGTGGCGGTCGGGTAGTTGACCATCTCGACGCTCAGGTTGGCGGTCACCGCCGGCGCGACACCGACGCTGCCGGTGCGCAGATTGTTGTCATAGGCGCCGATATTGCCCAGCTTCTCGTTCAGCCGGGTGGTCAGCGTGTACCCCATCCCGCACGGGGTGTCCGGCTGGACGTCCGCCGGGCAGGAGTAGTCGCCGCCGAGCTCCCACATCATCACGCCGCCCGCACCGGTCGACTTGACCAGGTCGGTGACCGCGTCGATGCCCTGCTCGTCCTCGGTCGACAGGAACACCTTCTTCTCGGCGTTCCACAGCCACGACGTCTTCGTGGTGTCGTCCCAGTACCGGGTGTACCGGCCCGTGCGCCGGTCGGTGATGTCGGTCTCCGGCGTCAGCCCGACGCTGCGTGCGTAGACCGGCGTGATGTTCTTCTCCAGGTTCTTGGCGTGCCACAGCGGGTTCGTCCCGGAGCCGAGCTCGCTGCCGTTGTTGGTCTCGTCGTGCCAGATGTTGTCGATGCCGAAGGCACCGTCCCCACACGGCCGCTTGAGTCCCGTGCCCGGCTCGCAGCCGCTCGGCTTCCGCGACGTGCCCCACAGGCCGTTCGTACCGCCGGTGACGTTCTGCCAGCCGCGCGTGTAGTAGGGCACACCGATGTTGACGCGCCCGGCCTGCATCGCGCCACGCATGTACGTCATCGCCCAACTGGTGTTGAAGTACCCGATCTTCCCGTACTCCGGAGTGGCGTACTGGTCGGCCAGTTCCGGGTCCTTGCCGTCGTCGAACAGCGCCGCGTTCGGTCCCACGACGTCGTTCCAGGTGCCGTGGTAGTCGTAGGCCATCAGGTTGGTGAAGTCCTGGTGGTCCAGCGCGGTCTGGTTCGCCATCCCGCGGACCAGGTAGCCGGAGGCCGACGACGCCGAGGTGAGCAGGTAGTACTTGTCGTCCGCGACCGAAGCCCGGTTCAGCGAGTCCCGCAGCGTCTTCATCAACGCGGCGTACGTCGTGGGCAGACCCTTGCGGCGCGGGTTCGCCACCGCCCAGTCGGTCGGATTGCCGGTGTCCTCGAGGACCGTGGGGTACTCGAAGTCGATGTCGACGCCGTCGAACCCGTAGGTCCGCAGGAAGTCCACGACCGAGTTCGAGAACGTGTCGATCCCGGCCTGGTTGACCGAGCCGTCGGCGTTGGTGGTCATCGCGTAGAAGCCACCGGAACCGGCCCAGCCGCCGACCGAGATCAGCGTCTTCACCCGCGGGTGCAGGCGCTTGTACTTCGTCAGCAGGTTGAAGTGCCCCTTGTAGGGCAGCGAGGGGTCCATCTCGGCACCGACCTCGCCGGGCCACTCCATCTGGGTGGCGTTCGAGTCGACCTTGATCCGGTTGTTCTCCACCGTCGCGAAGGCGTAGTTGAGGTGGGTCACCTTCGACCACGGGATGTTCTTCACCAGGTAGTGCGGCGTGCCGTCGGCGCCCGTGCGGCCACCGTTGAAGTAGCCGACGACCCGGCGGTCCCGGCCCTGACCGAGCCATTCCCGGCCGTCGCTCTGATAGACCTTGCAGTACGGCGTCGCCACGCCCGGCGTGGGCGCCAGACCGGCCGGCCGGCAGTCGCCGGACGCGGCCGGTCGCGGACCGCCGTCGTCGCCACCGGGGTGCGACTCCATCGGGTCGCCGACGCCGCCGTTGACACCGAGGTCACCGGCGCCGCCGGGGGTGCGGCTGCCGTCGCCGTAGCTCGGCACCAGCCACCCCTCGATGTCACCGGCCTCACTCGCCGCGGCCGCCTGGGCCGCCTTGGCTGCCTTGAGGGCGGTCTTCGCCGTCGTAGCCGTAGTCGTAGCCCCGGAGCGGGTCAGGGTGAAGTCCTGGATCCCGTCACCATTGAGGTCGGCGAAGGTCCCGGTGGTGCCCTGGAACGGGTCGCCGGCGCGGATCACGCCCAGCGACTTCCAGCCGGTGGTGACGCTCCACGGAGCGCCGGTGTTCTCCCAGGCCCGGACGTCACCGGTGGTGAACTCGACCCGGACCGTGTCGGCCCTGCCGTCACCGGTGATGTCGGCGAAGGCGACCTGCGCGGCGCGTGACTCACCCGGAGTGGCGAAACCCTCGACCTTGTCCCAGCCGCCCGGGGTCGGCATTTCCTCGCCCTTGTTCTGCCAGGCGGTCGGGAAGCTCATCCGGTCCACCGTGATCAGGTCGTCGCGGTGGTCACCGTCGAGGTCGGTGAAGTACATCTGCGGCGGGTAGCCGAGGTTGTTCGCGACGATCGTCGCGGTGCCCCAGCTGACCCCGTCGCCGCTGCTGGTGTTGCGCGACATCCGCATCGCGACGATGCCGGTCGGCGAGTCGGCCGGCGGCAGGATCCGGATGTAGTCGTCCTTGCCGTCACCGTCCAGGTCGGCGAAATAGACCTCATCCGGGTTGTTCCCGCGGTCGGCCGGACTGATGTCGCCCAGTGAGACCGCTTCCTTGGTCGGGTCGTCGTTGCGCCAGCCGGTGACCGTGCCGTCCGTACCGACCACCGCGTAGTCGGCCTTGCCGTCGCCGTTCAGGTCGGGGAAGGCGATCTTCGAGCCGGTCGCGGCGGCGTCCCTGATCTTGCCGATCGGCTTCCAGGCGTACGAGCGGCCGCTGATCATGTTCTGCAGGAACGCGATCCGGATGCCTGCGGCGAAGGCGTCCGCGATCTTCTGGTGGCCGGCGTCGGTCGGGTAGATCTCGTGGGTGATGTCCTGCGGGGTGACCGAGCCCAGCTCGACCAGCACCAGCCGTGCGCCGCCCTCGATCTTGGCGTGGGCGATCGTGCGGAGCGCGCTGTTGTAGGCGTCAATGCGGGCCTGGTACGTCGGGTTCGTCGACGGCGGCAGGGTCCCGAGCAGGACCGTGGTCGTCGGCGAGGTCCGGTGGATCTCGTCCAGGAAGCTCTCCATCTTCTCGGCCGTCGCCGCGCCGTCGGCACCGCCGGCCAGGTCGGCCGTGCCCGCGACCAGGGTCATCATGTTCGGCCGCAGTGTCCGCAGCGCGGGGATCGCCTCGGCCTTGATGTCGTCGATGCCCTTGCCGTCGAACCCCATGTGGTCGGGGTCGCCGCTGTCGCCGCTCTTCAGCTCACCGACGAAATCCGTGCGCTTGAAGATGGCGGTGACCAGTGCGCCAACGAACAGCGTAGCGAGGGTCATGCCCTTCGCTTGGGTGCCCAGCTCGTCCCGGTAGCCGTCGCCGTCGGTGCTGTGCACACCGGCCGTGATCCCGTCGCCGGTCGGCATCACCCGGAGCTCGTCGATCGTCGGGCTGGCGCTGGGTGACGGGCTGGGGCTGGGCGACGGGCTGGTGCCGGCCGCGTTGAGCTGGCCGGACTGGACCGGCCGGTGGTCGGAGTTGCCCTCGGACCGGACCGTGACCGGCGGCGTGTGGTCGAAGTGGGTGGTGACGAAGTAGTCCAGCTCACCGCCGTTCTGGTGGGTCGCCTGACCCGAGCGGTGGATCCGCATGGTCGGCGGGAAGCTGTCCCGGCCGGCGAGGACCTGCGGGTCGACGTTGAAGTCGCCGCCGATCGTCGCGTGGTAGGTGACGCCGCGCTGGTTCCCGAGGGCCTCGATCTGGTCGTCGATGGCGTTCAGCATCGTCCCGGAGTCACCGCCACCGTTGGACAGGCCGTGCATGGTGAAGTACCACTCGTTGCCGAACCGCGCGCCGAGCGCGTTCCGGCCGGCGTCGATCGGATTGCCGACGACGATCAGCTCGTCGGGCGCCTCGGTCAGGACGAGCGCGTTGTTGACCCGGCCGCCGATCCGGCGCGGGTTGGTCGCGTCGTCCTCGGACTGCAGGAAGTAGACCTCACGGGTCGGGATGGCATTGCGGTAACCGCTGCCGACGGTCCAGGTGCGGTGCAGCACGGTGTACTGGTGCGTGCCGCCCTGGCTGTCGACCGTGGTGAAGGTCTGGTTGGGCTGTTGGGCGCTGTTCAGAGGCGGGTGCGGGCCGACCTCCTGGAGCATCAGGATCGGTGCCTGCAAGGCCAGCTGATGGACCGTGTTGGACCACTTGCTGCCGTCCTCGTCTCTGTTGCCGGCCCCCTGCATGTTCCAGGAGATCAAGGGCGTGGAGGCCGCGGGGAAATCGGTGGCGGCGGCCGGGGCGACGAGTGACGTTGCCAGAGCGGCTATCACCAGCGCCGCGGAGACTAATCGGCGGAGCAAGAGCTCCCCCCTCTTCTCACATCCAACGGATCGGGAGCGACCGGATCGTTGGAAACTGGATGGTTCCTCAACTGTAAGCGCTTGCAGCATGGCATCGGCGACCTTTCCCCACCTCCGGCGCCGCGCCGTTCGCGGCGTGCGGGAAGCGGCTCGCGCGAGCGCCGTCCGGGCGGATCCGCCGTGACCCGCCCCGGGAACGGGACCGACCGGCCGCCGAGGGCGCCGGCCGAGGGGCGGCGGGTGCGACGGCATCCCCGGCTCCCAGCGATGACACTGATGGCACCACAAGACGCCATTCGACGCCAAACGGACTTGCAATGGCACCACAGTGGTGCCACTCTCTCTCCATGGACCTGACCCCCTACGTCGACCACCTCCGCCGCGAGCTGCTGGTCGCCGCGAGCATCGGCGGGGACGAAGTGCGGGCACTGGCCGAACGGCTGGCCGTTCCTCTGGAGTCGACGGCCCGGCTGACCCTCCTCAACGCGCTCTCCACCGCCTCGCGGGAGATCACCCGCGAGCTGGCCCCGGGCTCGGTGGAGGTGCGGCTGCGGGGGCTCGATCCCGAGTTCGCGGTGACGGCGCCGCCCGCTCCGGAGGCTCCCGACGAGGTCGCACCCTCCATGGCGCCATCAATGGCGCCACCGTCGATATCTATGGCGCCATCCTTGGCGGACGGCGACGAAGACAGCACGGCCCGCGTCAACTTCCGGCTCCCGGCGCCCCTCAAGGCCCGGGTGGAGGACGCGGCCGGCCAGGAGGGCCTGTCCGTCAACGCCTGGCTCCTACGGGCGGTGGCCGTCGCCCTGGAGCCGGGCTGCGGACCGGCCCGACCGGCCGGCCGGGCGTCCCGTCACGGCCGGAGCCACCGGGGCTGGGCCTGCTAGCCGCGGTCCTCGCTCCCGCGCCACGCGCCACCGCTCCACCTGCGTACCGCGAACCCTTGCGTACCGCTCCACCTGCGTACCGCGAACTCCTGCGCACCGCACCTCACAGTTCACCGCACGTCGCTCTCCACGGAGGACACCATGCAGCACGAACCGTCGGCCCGCCCCGGGACCGCCGAGCCCGTCACGCTCCCCACGCAGCGCGCCGCCGGCTGCCCCTTCGACCCGCCCGCCGGACTGGCGAAGCTGCGCGAGGAGAGGCCGCTCGCCCGCATGACGTACCCCGACGGGCACGTCGGCTGGCTGGCCACCGGCTACTCCACGGTCCGCTCGATCCTGGGGGACCCGCGTTTCAGCTCGCGGTACGAGCTGATGCACCACCCCTTTCCCGGGGGCCCCGAGGGCCCGCTGCCGCCCGCCCCGGTCGGTGACATGACCGGGATGGACGCGCCCGAGCACACCCGCTTCCGACGGCTCCTGACGGGCAAGTTCACCGTCCGTCGGATGCGGCGGCTCTCCGAGCGGGTCACGGAGATCACCGCCGAGCACCTGGACGCGATGGAGCGCCGCGGCCCGGGCGCCGACCTGGTCGAGGCGTTCGCCCGTCCCCTCCCCGCGCTGGTGATCTGCGAACTGCTCGGCGTGCCCTACGCCGACCGCGACCGGTTCCAGGAGCACGCCCACACGCTCATGTCCATGGACGCGACGCCCGAGGACCGGTACGCCGCCTCCGTCGGGCTCCAGGAGTACATGGCCGGGCTGGTCGCCGCCAAGCGCGCCGCCCCCTCCGACGACCTGCTCGGCGACCTGGCCCAGGACTCCGACCTCACCGACGAGGAGTTGGTCGGCGTCGGGGGCTTCCTGCTCGCCGCCGGGCTCGACACCACCGCCAACA
The DNA here is from genome assembly GCF_032423885.1 of Streptomyces tamarix. NCBI lineage: Bacteria > Bacillati > Actinomycetota > Actinomycetes > Kitasatosporales > Streptomycetaceae > Streptomyces > Streptomyces tamarix. The sequence continues at coordinate 127,053 of NZ_JAWCTQ010000011.1, forward strand.
TGATCGCCCACGGGACGTTCGCGCTCCTCACCGACCCGGCCCAGGCCGACGCCCTGCGCACGGACCCTGACCTCGCCCCCCAGGCCGTCGAGGAGCTGATGCGCTATCTGACCGTCGCCCACACGAACGTGAAGTCCGCGCTGGAGGACGTCGAGTTGGAGGGGCGGCTCATCAGGGCGGGCGAGAGCGTCACCCTCTCGCTGGAAGCCGCCAACCGGGACCCGGGGCGGTTTTCCGACCCCGACGTCCTGGACCTGCGCCGCAGGGCCACGGGGCACCTGGGCTTCGGACACGGCATCCACCAGTGCCTGGGCCAGCAACTGGCCCGCGTCGAGATGACGGTGGCCCTGCCCGCGCTGCTGAGGCGGTTCCCCACGCTGCGGCTGGACGTGCCGGCCGAGGAGGTGCCCCTGCGGACGAACATGAACGTCTACGGCGTGCACCGGCTGCCGGTCACCTGGGACGAGGGCTGATCCCGTGGACGTCCACGCCGACCGCGACCGCTGCCTCGGCGCCGGGATGTGCGCCCTGACCGCCCCCCAGGTCTTCGACCAGGACGAGGAGGAGGGCCTGGTCCTCCTGCTGGACGCCCGGCCGCCGCGGGAGCAGCACGCGGCCGTCCGCCTCGCCGCCGGGGTCTGCCCGGCCGCGGCCCTCACCGTCACGGGGCAGGGCTCCTCCCCCGCCCCGTGACCGAGGCGGCCCCTCCGCCCCGCCGCCTCCGGCGGCCACCCCGCGCGGGCGGCTCCCCCTGGTCGGCGGGTCGTCCGGGGGCGCGGAGCCGGCGACCGCCCCCGCGCGGGCGCCCCTCGGCGGCACCGGTTCCGCCACCTCAACGGCCGCCGCGCCGCCCACCGGCGCCTTCTCGATGCCGGGCACGAAGTCGCGGGAGGCGCTCGGCCTCCTTCCCCGGGCCTCCCCGGCGCCCGTGCGGGCGGTCCCGCCGTCCGCGCGGGCGCGCCCTCGCGGGAAGGCGCCGTACGCCGTGGCCGCCGGCCGCGGGGCGTCCGACCGGGACCGCTCCCGGCGCCGGGGGAGACACGGTCGCGGCCTCCGGGTCCGCCGCAGCCGGGAGCAGGGCACCACCGGGCGCTTCCCCGGCCCGGCCCCGCCGTGCCCGCGCCCGCCGCGGGCGGGGTGGCCGCCGTCCCCGCGCGGTGGAGCGGACGACTCCGTACCGTTGCTCAAAACGGCCTTGTGAGCGCCGTCACCCTCCTGTCGGATGACCCCATGGTCGATGGACGGAATCCCACGGGGCCCTCCGGGTCCCCCCATGTGGTGAGGCTGCTCGGCCGGGTCGACATCGGCCTGGCCGACGGCGCGAGCACACCGGCCGGCCCCGCCAAGCAGTCGTGCGTCCTCGCGGTCCTCGCCCTCCACCCCAACCAGCCGGTCAGCGTGGAGAGCCTGATCGACCGGGTGTGGGGGGACGGTCCCCCGCCGGCGGCCCGGGCCGGTCTGCACAGCTACGTCGCCCGACTGCGGAGGCTCCTGGAGAAGACCGGGTCCTCCGACCCGCGCGGCAGGCTTCTGAGCCGGTCGGGCGGTTACCTCCTCGAAGTCGACCCCGAGCACATCGACGTCCACTCCGTGCGCCGCCTGTGCGCGGACGCGGCCGACGCCGCCAAGCGGTCGGACCACGCGCGCGCCGTACGCCTCTACCGGGAGGCAGCGGCCCTCTGGCGCGGGGAGGCACTGGCCGGCGTGGGAGGCGACTGGGCGAACCGGATGCGGTCCGCCCTCGGGCAGGAACGGCTCGGCCTGTGGGGCGGGCTCCACGACGCGGAGCTGCGGCTCGGCCACCACGAGGAGATCGTCCCCGAACTGGCGAAGGTGGCGGCCGAACACCCGCTCGCGGAGCGCCAGGCGGCCCAGCTCATGCTCGCGCTGTACCGGTGCGGGCGCGGCGCCGAGGCCCTCGCCCACTTCGACACCGTACGCAAACGCGTTCGTGCCGAGCTGGGGGTCGAACCGGGACGAGACCTGCGGGAGCTGCACCGGCGGATGCTGCGGGCCGACCCCGGCCTCATGCCGCCCTCTCCCGAGCGCGTGTCCGCGACGGCGCCCGCCGCCCCATCGGCTCCGCCCGCCCCGCCCGCCCCTTCCCTCCCGGCCGGTCCGCTGCCGCGGCAGCTACCGCGCGATCTCACCGTCTTCGTGGGCAGACAGGACGTACTGGCCCGGCTCGACACCGCGGCCCTCACCGCGCTGTGCGGACCGGCGGGGGCGGGCAAGACCGCCCTGGCGGTGCGGTGGGCGCACCGGTCGGCGGCGGCCTTCCCCGACGGGCAGTTGTTCACCGATCTGCGCGGGTACTCCGCGGACCCCCTGTCCGCGGCCGAGACGCTCCACCGGTTCCTGCGCGCGTTGGGCACGCCGGCCGAGCGGATCCCCCGGGAACTGGACGAGCGGGTGGCCCTGTTCCGTTCGCTGGTGGCGGGCAAGCGGCTGCTGATGGTGCTCGACAACGCGACCGGGGCCGACCACGTGCGCCCCCTGCTGCCCGGGACGGACACGTGCCACGTCGTCATCACCAGCCGCACCGCCCTCTACGGCCTCGCCGCGTCGCATGACGCGCACATCGTCCAGGTCGGCCTGCTGTCGGAGCCCGAGTCCCGCACGCTGCTGACCGAACTCCTGGGCCGCGACCGCGTGCGGCACGCGGCGGGGCAGGACCGCGACGCCTTGGCCGAGGTCGCCGCGTTGTGCGGGCACCTCCCCCTCGCGCTGCGCCTCGCCGCGGCCCATCTGGCCGCCCGGCCGCACGAAGCCCTCGCCGAGTACTGCGCCGAGCTGCGTCGCGACCGACTGACGGCCCTGGAGATCCCCGGTGACCCCACGGCCGCCATGCGGGCCGCGTTCACCCTGTCGTACGAGGCGCTCGACGGGCCGACCGGCCGCATGTTCCGATTACTCGGCCTCCACCCGGGGCCCGATCTCGACACCTCCGCCGCCGCGGCCCTGTCCGGCGACACCCCGCGGGAGGCCGAGAGACTGCTCGCCCGGCTGGAACACACGTACCTGATCGGCCGGAACGCCGCGGGCCGCTGGCAGTTGCACGACCTCCTGCGCGACTACGCCGCGGAGCGCGCGGCCCAAGGCGCGGAGGAAACGCGCCGAACGGCCCTGGTGCGGCTGCTGGACTGGTATCTGCACGGGGCCACCAGGGCCATGCACCTGCTGGACCCGAACCGCCGCCCCACCCCGCTCGACCCCGCGAGCCCCGGCCTCGCGCTGCCCGAGCCGAGCGGGTACGACGACGCGCTGCGCTGGCTGGAGAAGGAACGCGCCAACCTCCGCGCCGCCGTCCTCCACGCCGCCGCGCACGGCTTCCCCGGACACGCCTGGCGACTGAGCCACACGCTGTGGCGCTTCTTCTACCTGCGCGGCCACCTCGACGACTGGATCGCCACCCATGAGGCGGCCCTCGCCGCCACCGCCGGCCGCGCCGAGCGGTACGGGCACGCCGAGACGCTGACCAGCCTGGCCGTCGCCCTCCACCTGGCGGGGCGGTACGAGGAATCCGTCGGCCACAACGAGCGGGCCCTCCCCCTCCACCGAGAGGTGGGCAACCGGTTCGGAGAGGCCAGCACGCTCACCAACCTCGGTGCGACCCAGATCTGGAGGGGCCGGTACGCGGAGGCGAAACGCCTCTTCGAACTGGCCCTGTCCCTCCAGCGTGAGTTCGGCAACCAGCGCGGCGAAGCCAACGCGCTCGGCAACCTCGCCCTGTGCCACCTCAGGCTCGGCAGCCACCTTGAGGCGCTGGCCGACTTCGGCCACTCCCTGAGGCTCTTCGAGAAGGTGGGCGACCGGCGGGGCGAGGCCCACACCCTGGAACACCTGGGCAGGGTCCACCTCGGACTCGGCAACCCCGCCGCGGCCGGCGAACACCTGGAGCGGGCCGTGGCCCTTCACCGGGAGATCGGTTACCGCCGGGGCGAGGCCGAAGCCCTGACCGGCCTGGGCGTCGTGCTCCGGCACGGGGGCCGCCACCGCGAAGCCGTGGAACACCACCGGCGGGCCCTGGAGACCGCCGAGCACATCGGGGAACCGAGCCTGCGCTGCACCGCCCTGACCGACCTCGCCGAGACGTGCCGGGCCAACGGCGACCTCGATGCGGCGATCGACCACTCCACCACCGCCGCCGAGCTCGCCCGCTCCTGCTCCGACCGCTACGGGCACATGCGGGCGGCCGTCGAGGCCCACCGCGCCCTGCGCGCGGCCGGCAGGCACCGGGAAGCCCGGCGGTACGGGGACCAGGCCCGGGAACTCCTGGCGGCCCTCGGGATCCCCACGCCCGAGGACCTCCTCGACCCGCCTTCCGGGAGCGGGCCGGTGGTGCCGTAGGGGCCGGTGCGGCCACGCCGGGGACGCGGAGGCGCCCGGGGCCGCCGGGGCGGTCGTCGGCTCGTCCGGCGACGGGTCGCCGGTCGGGGGACGCGGGGCACGGGGTGCGAATGCAGGTGCGGGATGTGCGGGATGCGCCCGCTGGGCCTGGAAGCCGGCACGCGGTCTGCGCCCGTCCGGCAACCGGCTGAAGCCCTCCATCCGTGGGTCCTCCGGCCCCACCGCCGGCGGCTCCGTCCGCCGCAAGCAGCTCCCTCGCGGGTCCCTGCGGGGTGGCGCCGCCGCGGTGCCGAAGGACGTGGCAGGCCGATCGGCCTCCGCGTCAGGGGCCGCTCACGTGCAGGTGCCACTCCCGCGCCCTTCGAGGTTTTCCGTGCGCGGAGCATTGACGCCCCCGGGCCCGCTCCCTATCTTCACGTCCGAGAAGTCGACTCTCATTCGATATATCGAACGAACCGCTGCACCCCGCGGTCGTTCGAGCCCTCGGGAAAGCCGCGGCGCCGGGCCGCTCACTTGCCCCACCACCCGGCGTGGGACGGCCTTGCCCTCCGCGAACCACCAGCCCCGTCCGGTCACGCCCCGGCGTGAGCTCGGCGGTCCCCACCGCCGGAACCGGCCTCGGCACCGGCATCGGAGCAGCTCGTGCGATGCCCCCATCCCCTCCCCCCCACCGCGGAAGAAGGAGACACACCCGTGACAGAGCGATCTGTGAACCGGCCCGCGCGACCGCCCCGGCGCCGGTTCCTGGGCGTCCTCGCGACCGCAGGAGCACTGACCCTCACGTCCCTCATCGGTACGACCGGGCAGCGAGCCGCCGCCGACGTCCCGGCCGCCGCCGCCTACCCCTACCCCGGCCACGTCACCGGGGACATCGGGGTGCACGACCCCAGCTTCGTCAAGCGTCCCGACGGGAGCTACCTGGTCGCCCACACCGGCGACAACATCACGCTGAAGACCTCCACCGACCGGACGGCCTTCCGCAACGCCGGAGCCGCCTTCCCCGGCGGAGCGCCCTGGACCACCACGTACACCGCCGGCGGACGCAACCTCTGGGCACCGGACCTGTCGTACCAGAACGGCCGGTACTACATGTACTACTCGGCCTCCACCTTCGGGTCCAACCGGTCGGGGATCTTCCTGGCCACCAGCCCCAGCGGCAACGCCGGCACCTGGACCAACCACGGCCTGGTGATCGAGTCGCGGCAGTCGGACGACTTCAACGCCATCGACCCCCACCTCGTCGTCGACGACCGGGGCCGCTGGTGGCTGTCGTTCGGCTCCTTCTGGTCCGGCATCAAGATGATCCAGATCGATCCGTCCACCGGGAAGCGGACCGGCACCGCCCTGCACTCCCTCGCCGGACGCGGGGGCGGCGCGATCGAGGCCCCGACCATCGTCAAACGCGGCGCGTACTACTACCTCTACGTCTCGTTCGACCTGTGCTGCCGGGGCGCAGCCAGCACCTACCGGGTCATGGTCGGCCGCTCCACCAGCGTCACCGGCCCCTACCACGACCGCAACGGCGTCCCGATGACCTCCGGCGGCGGCACCGAAGTGCTGGCCGGGCAGGGCAGCGTCCACGGCCCCGGCCACCAGGACGTGTTCACCGACACCGACAGCGACATCCTCGCGTACCACTACTACGCCGACAGCGGGGCGTCCCTGCTGGGCATCAACTGGCTGGCCTACGACTCGGCGGGCTGGCCCTACGTCCACTGAGCCCGCCGACCACCCCGGTCCGGCCCGGGCACCCCGCCCGGGCCGGGCACGCCGACGGCCCCGTGCCCTGCTCGGCGGGGACCACGCCCCGGGCCCGCCGCCGCGTCCGCCCTTCCGCGTGCGCGGAAGCGCAGGTCCGGGGTACGGCGGTGGGCCCCGCCGGAGCGTCCCGGCCGACGGGACCGGGGACCGGGGGCCGGACGGCGGGGTCAGGGGGTCGCGGTGGAGACGACGTACACGCGGGGCACGGCCGGGTCGGTCAGGTCGACGGTGATGTCCCGCGTGGGCCGGGGCCGGTCCTGGCGGTGGGTGGTGCCGGACCAGTGGCGGTCGGGCGGGAACGTCCAGCCGACGACGCCGGCGTCGCGGTCGCTGACGGTGACGCCGCCGGCCCGGAGTGCGGCGCGGCTGGTGCCGCTGTCGGCGAGGAACGCGTCGAGCCCGGCGCCGGTGGTGGTGAACTGGACGTACAGCCGGCTCGACTTCCAGTTGCTCGTCTCGAAGTAGGCCACGTCCCGGGAACGGGCGGGGATCGGCACCTCGAAGACGCGGCGCTTCATCTTGGACGGCCAGCTGTCCTGGAGGCCGGTGACGGAGGACTCGGCCTCCTTGTCGCGTCCGCTGGAGCGGCTCTGCTCGGCGGAGATCGCCAGGTAGCCGGCGGGGATGCCGATGAGCAGGACGATGACGAGGGCGGTGAACCAACGGCGGCGGACCGTCTGGCCGCGGGTCTCGCCCGCGGGGCCCGGAGGGGTCCGGGCCGGGGTGGGCGCGGGGGTGGCGGGGTCGGTGCGGGTGTCGGTGTGGCTCATGCTCCTGGTTCCTCGGTGGTGCTCCTGGTGCGGGCGCCTCCGGCCCGCAGGGCCTGCGCGTACCGCTCGTACCGCTCGTACCGCTCGACGCGGCGCCGGTTGGCGCGGCGGAAGCGGCGGGCGACCAGCCGGGCGAGGTCGGCGGCCCCGACCATGCCGGCCTCGGGGCCCAGCTCCGCCTTGGCGATGCGGGCCTCGGGGCGGTAGCCGCGGCCGGTGAGGTTGCGGCGGAAGGCGTCCCGGGCGGGACCGATGAGCAGGTCGTCGGCGGCGCTGACGCCGCCGCCGATGACGAAGCAGGACGGGTCGAGGGCGGCGGCGAGGCCGGCGAGGCCGACGCCGAGCCACTGGCCGATGTCCTGGAACAGCTCGACGCACATGGCGTCGCCCTCGCGGGCCAGCTCGGTGATGAGGGGGCCGGTGATGTCGGGGACGTTCCCCTTGACGCGTTCGATGATGTTGTACGCGACCGGGGAGTCGGCGGCGGCGAGCTCGCGGGCCTCGCGGACGAGGGCGTTGCCGGAGCTGTACTGCTCCCAACAGCCGCGGTTGCCGCACGGGCAGCGGTGGCCGCCGGGGACGACCTGCATGTGGCCGAACTCGCCGGCGACGCCGTACTTGCCGCGCTTGACGCGGCCGTCCTCCAGGATGGCGCCGCCGATGCCGGTGCCGAGCGTGATCATGACGAGGTGGTCCTCGCCCCGGCCGGCGCCGAAGCGCCACTCGGCCCAGGCGGCGGTGTTGGCGTCGTTGTCGACCATGACGGGGACGGCGAGCCGGGCCTGGAGGGAGTCGCGCAGGGGTTCGTTGCGCCAGGCGAGGTGGGGGGCGAACAGGACGCGGCTGCGGTCGGCGTCGACCCAGCCGGCGGCGCCGATGCCGACGGCGTGGACGTCGTGCCGGTCGGACAGGTCGAGGACGAGTTCGACGATCGTGTCCTCGACGACCTTGGGGCTCTTGGACTTGTCGGGGGTCTCGGCGCGGATCTTCTCCAGGATGGAGCCGTCCGCGTCGACCACGCCCGCCATCACCTTCGTACCGCCGATGTCGATGCCGACCGTGGGGACGCGGGGGGCGGTCAGGTGGGAGCGCCGCTCGCGGCTGCCGACGGTGCGCAGGACGGTGCCGCGTTCCGTGACGCGGTGGGTGTCGCGGTGCGTGCTCACGGGTCCTGTCGTCCCTGCCGGTCGGTGGGCCGGGCGCGCTGCGGGTCCGGCGGCGGACGGTGCCCGCCGTCGTCGATTCTGCCAGGAGCCGGTGCCCGTTCCAGTTCGTGGCGCAGGGCCTCCAGCTCGCTGCCGCCGGCCATCTGCCGGGTGAGCTCGTCGAGGGTGACGGAGTCCTTCGTGTGGCTGCCGGCCATGGCGCCGCGCTTGAGCAGGACGAAGCGGTCGCCGACGAGGTGCGCGTGGTGCGGGTTGTGGGTGATGAGGACCACGCCGAGGCCGGCGTCGCGGGCGGCGGCCACGTACGTGAGGACGACGCCGGACTGCTTGACGCCGAGGGCGGCGGTGGGCTCGTCGAGGACGAGGACCTTGGCGCCGAAGTGGACGGCGCGGGCGATGGCGACGCACTGGCGCTCGCCGCCGGAGAGGGTGCCGATGGGCTGGTCGACGTCGCGCAGGTCGATGCCCATGCGGAGGAGCTCGGCGCGGGTGGTGGCGCGCATGCGGGCCACGTCGAGGCGCTTGAAGGGGCCCTTTCCGGTGGTGGGCTCCGAGCCGAGGAAGAAGTTCCGCCAGACCGGCATGAGGGGGACGACGGCGAGGTCCTGGTAGACGGTGGCGATGCCCCGGTCGAGGGCTTCGCGCGGGGAGGAGAGGGTGGTCTCCTCCCCGTCGACGCGGAGCGTTCCGGCGTCGTGGGCGTGCAGCCCGGAGATGATCTTGATGAGGGTGGACTTGCCGGCGCCGTTGTCGCCGAGGACGCAGGTGATCTGTCCGGCGTGGACCTGGAGGGAGACGTCCTGGAGGGCGCGGACGGTGCCGTAGTGCTTGCTGACGCCGTCGAGTTCGACGAGGGGGGTCGTCATGAGGTGGCCTCCGCCCGCTTGCGGACCCAGGCGTTGAGGAGGGTCGCGAGGAGGAGCATCGCTCCGAGGAAGAACTTGAACCAGTCGGGGTTCCACTCGGCGTAGACGATGCCCTTGCTGGTCATGCCGAAGATGACCGCGCCCACGGCGGCGCCGATCGCGGAGCCGTAGCCGCCGGTGATCAGGCAGCCGCCGATGACGGCGGCGATGATGTAGATCAGCTCGTTGCCGACGCCCTCGCCGGACTGGACGACGTCGAAGGAGAACAGCAGGTGCTGTCCGGAGACCCAGGCGCAGAAGCCGACGCCCATGTAGAGGAGCGTCTTGGTGCGGCGCACGGGGACGCCGACGGCGCGGGCGGCGTCGGCGTTGCCGCCGACGGCGAAGACCCAGTTGCCGAAGCGGGTGCGCAGGAGGATCCAGGTGGCGACGGCGACGAGGCCGAGCCACCACAGGACGGTGACCTTGAGGGTGGCGCCGCCGAGGGTGGCCTCGGAGGCGAAGAGGGCGCGGGCGGAGGCGAAGCCCTCCATGTCGGCGATGGTCTTGGTGGAGACGGTGCCGCTGATGAGCTTGGTCAGGCCGAGGTTGAGGCCGGTCAGCATCAGGAACGTGCCGAGCGTGACGATGAAGCTGGGCAGCCGGGTGCGGGTGAGCACGAAGCCGTTGAAGAACCCGATGCCGAGGGTGACCAACAGGGACACGGCGACGCCGACCCAGGCGTTGGCGGTCATCTGGTAGCTGAACATCGACGAGACCAGCGCGGACGAGGTCACGAGGACGCCGGCCGACAGGTCGAACTCGCCGCCGATCATGAGGAGGGCGACGGGTACGGCCATGATGCCGATGGTGGACGCCGCGTAGAGCACGGTGCCGAGGCTGGCCGGGCGCAGGAAGCCGTCCGCGACGAGCGCGAAGAAGACGAAGACGGCGGCGGCGCCGACGACCGAGCCGAGCTCGGGGCGGGCGAGGAGCTTCTTCAGGGGGGAGGCGGGCAGCAGCCGCTCGTCGCGGGCGGGGCCGCGCTCGGCGGGCGGGGCGGTCGCGGTCATCGCGTCCCCCGCCGGGTGTACTCGGTGAGGGCGGGCGCGTCCTCGCGCGTGATGATCTGCGGGCCGGTGAGGACGGGACGGCCTCCGCCGAGGACGTCGGCGTTGTAGCGGTGGAGCCAGAGCAGGTCGACGGCCTCGTAGCCCTGGAGGTAGGGCTGCTGGTCGACGGCGAAGCCGAGGGTGCCGCTGTCGAGGCCGGCGGCGACCTTGGCGTTGAGGTCGAAGGTGTCGATCTCGGCCTTCGAGCCGGCGGTGCGCTTGGCCTGGGCGGCGGCGTCCGCGAAGGGCGCGCCGAGGGTGACGACGGCGTCGAGGGCCGGGTCGCTCTGCAGCTTGGCCTCGATGGACGCCTGGACGTCGGGCATGTTGGTGCCGTCGACGTACAGGTTCTCCAGGGTGCCGTCGAAGGTCTCGCGCACCCCGGCGCAGCGCTGCTCGTGGCCGACGTTGCCCTGCTCGTGCAGGACGCACAGGGCCTTCTTGCGACCGCGCTTGTCGAGCTCGTCTCCGACGGCCTGGCCGGCGACGGTCTCGTCCTGGCCGATGTGGACCAGGGCGCCGAACGCCTTGGACTGGGCGGAGCCGGAGTTGACCGTGATGACGGGGATCCCGGCGGCGACGGCCCGGGCGACGGACGCCTTGAGCGCGTCGGGCTTGGCCAGGGTGACGATCAGCCCGTCGACCTTCTTGTCGACGTACGAGTCGACGAGCTGCGCCTGCTGCTGGCCCTCGTCGCTGTGGGCGTACAGGAAGTTGATGTTGTCCTTGGCGGCGGCCTGGCGGGCGCCCTTCTGCACGATGTCCCAGAACGTGTCGCCGTCGCCCGAGTGCGTGACCATGGCGAAGGTCCAGCGGGGCGTGGTGACGTTGGCCCGGCCCTCGGCGGCCGCCGCGGCGGCCTTCCTGGCGTCCTCGGCGCGCTTGCCACCGGTGGCGCTGCAGGCGGTCAGGGTCACTCCGAGTGCCACCGCCAGCACGGCGGCGACCGCGCGTACTCCTGTCCGAACCGTTGCCACGAGTCCGTGCCCTCCTGCTGTCCGTTGTGGTCCTGCCGCTGCGGGGGTGGGCGTTTCGTCCCTTCCCGACCGCCCAAGTATCGGTCATGGGGCTCCGGCGGGCGGCCACCGGGTGTGCCGGGGCCCGGTCCGGGGGGCGGCGTGCCGCCGCGACCCCCTCGTCCGCGCGGCCGGGCGCGGCTGCTCAGCCCCGGGAGGGACCGGCGGGCGGCACGGCGATCGGTACCGCGCCCGGCACGGCGGGCGGCACGGCCGTGCCGGGTGCGGTGCCCGCCGCGGAGGTGGCGGCGCGGTCCGCCGCGTACGGCGGGGTCCCGCCGTGGAGGAAGCCGTTCCGCCGGCGCGGCACGGGCCGGTGCCGCCCCGGGACGGCCTCCCCGTCGCCGGAGGCGGTGGCGCGGGCGCCGCGAGGCGGCTGGGGGCCGGCTGCCGGGTGTTCCGGGCGGGGTCGGGCACGGGGCCGGCCGGGGCGACGGTCACGCGCTCCGCGCCACGCGGCCGGGCGGGGGGGAACCGCCCGGTCTCCGCGGCCGGCTACCGAAGTCGGGGAGGCGCGGACTTCCGGACCGAGAGGCTCATCACCGGGAGGCTCATCCCGGGGGTGGAGGCGCCGCCGGCCGCGCGTGCCCGAGGATCGACGGCATGAAGAAGATCATCGAACTGCTCGGCACGGTCCTGGTCGTCGTGGGTGGGTGCGGGGTCCTGCGCGAACTGACCGGCGGCTGGTTCGCGTTCATGGGCTTCACGCGCCACCTGGTGGGGGGTGTGCCGCTGCTGCGGGACCATCCGTTGTTCGCGCACGTGGTGCTCGCCGCGGCCGGTGTCGCGCTCTGGGCGCTCGCCGGGCGGCGGGGCCGGGCGTAGAGCACCCGGGCACCGGGCACCGGGCACCGGGCACCGGGCACCGGGCGGTCACTCCCCCGGGGCGAAGGTGCCGAACCGGGCCGGGCCGGTCGGCCGGTACGTCTGGACGGTCGCCCCGGTGGACGTGGTGCGGTGGTCGGTGAGCTCGAACGCGATCGGGGTGCCGCCGTCGGGGAAGAGCCGGCGGCCCCTGCCGAGGAAGACGGGGAAGACCAGCAGGTTGAGCGCGTCGACCAGGCCGTGGGCGATGAGGCCCTGCGCGAGGCGGGCGCTGCCGTGGACCTGGACCTCTCGGCCGGGGCCCTCCTTCAGCCGGGCGACCGCCTGGACGAGGTCGCCCTCGACGAGGTGCGAGTTGTTCCACTCGGCCTTCTGCAGGGTGCGCGACACGACGTGCTTGGGCAGGTTGTTGAGGCGGCTCGCGACCGGGTCGTCCGGGTCGGTGACCCGCGGCCAGTACGAGGCGAAGATCTCGTACGTGCGGCGGCCGAGGAGGAAGGCGTCGGCGCGGCCGAAGACCTCGTTGACGAAGCGGCCCATGTCCTCGTCCGCGAAGGGGACGAGCCAGCCGCCGTAGTCGAAGCCGCCGCTGCGGTCCTCGTCGCGACCGCCGGGGGCCTGCATGACGCCGTCGAGGGAGAGGAAGGTGGTGAGGGTGAGCTGAGCCATGGCACGCGCCTTTCGCCGGTGTTCCGTCACCAGCTCAGACCCTCGCGCGCCGCGGAACCCGTCGCCGCGCGGCGACGCGGCGGGGGTGTCCCTCCGCAGGAGCAACACCCCCGCCGGTCCGGCCCGGCGCGGGGGACGGCCGGGGCCGTGTCTCCGGGCGGGTGAGGCCGCGCCGCCGGGCGGGCCTGCCACCGGGCGGCCGGGGCGCGCGGTGCTGTCGGGCCGTGCGCCCCGCCCGCCGGCCCGGGCGGGTGTCGTCCGCCGCCCGGGCCGGGGGTGGGTCAGCCGCCCAGCTCCTGGTGGCGGGAGGTGAGGCGCTTGGCCCCTTCCTCCGTCAGGGAGCCGAAGAGGCGCAGGCGGGAGATGCCGCCGTCGGGGTAGATGTCGATCCGGACGTGGGTGCCGACGGCCGGGGCGGGCAGCACGAAGCGGTGGTTGGTGTCGGGCTGGAGCCGGGTCCGGGGCAGGAACTCGGTCCACGCGCCGTCCTCGCCGTCGCGTACGGACAGGGCGGCCCAGCCGGCGCTGTTGCCCTTCAGGTAGGCGGTGTCGATCTCGACGGCGCGGATCTCGGCGTGCTCGGCGAGCCGGTAGCGGATCCAGTCGTTGCCCTGGTCGCGGCGGCGCCGGGTCTCCCAGCCGTCGTCCATCTTGCGGGAGCGGCCCGGCTGGATGGTGTTGGTGGCGGGCGAGTAGAAGCGGTCGGAGGCGTCCTCGACGCCGCCGCCGTTCTCCAGGGCGACCAGGTCGAAGGTGCCGAGCGTGCCCAGCCAGGCCGGGTCGGGGGCGACCTCGCCGTACACGCGGAGGCGGGCGACGCCGCCGTCGGGGTGCTGGTTGAGGCGCAAGTGGGTGAAGCGGCGCTCCACGTCGACGGCGAAGCCGTTCGCCGCGTGCCCGCCGACGGCGGTGCGCGGGACGAGGGCGGTCCACTCGACGTCGGGGCCGAGCAGTTCCTCGGGCGAGGGCGAGCCGGGCACGGACGCGCCCTCGACGGAGACGGCCTGCGGGTAGTTGCCGCGGAAGTGGGCGGTGTCGACGACGATGCCGCGGATCACGCCGGGCGCGCCGAGCCGTACGAGCGCCCAGTCGTGGTCGTCGGCGGTGGGGTGCGGCCGGTCGGCGGAGGCGCCGCGCCGCCGGCGGGTCTCCCAGCCGTCCATGACCTTGCCCTTGTGGCCGAAGTGCTCGGGGTCGAACTCCGCGGGCTCCGGCTTGAGGAGGTTCTCCCGCTCGGCGAAGAACTCGTCGTTGGCGGCGACGACACCGCCGCCGAGGCGCCGGTCGGCGAGGTCGGCGAGGCCGGTGAAGGGGAAGTCCGCGGTGCGGTAGTCGGCGTACGGGTCGCCGCCGCCGTACGGGCTGGCGTCGCCGGTGAAGCGCGGTATGCCGGTGGAGCCGGCTCCGGTGTCGGTCACGGGATTCACTTGTTCCTTTCGAGCAGTCGCCCGCTGGGTGCGGCGGGGTGGCCGCGGTCGGCGATGCGTACGCCGCGCAGCCAGGTGGAGGTGACGACGCCGTACAGGGTGCGGCCCGCGTAGGCGGTGACCCGGTTGCGGTGGTGCAGCAGCGCCGGGTCGACGGTGAAGGTCTCGTCGGGGGCGAGGACGGCGAAGTCGGCGTCGCGGCCGGCCTCGATGGCGCCCTTGCGGTCGAGTCCCGCGAGGGAGGCGGGGGCGGTGGACATCCAGCGGGCCACGTCGTCGAGGGTGTGGCCGCGCCGGCGGGCCTCGGTCCAGACGGCGGGGAGGCCCAGTTGGAGGGAGGAGATGCCGCCCCAGGCGGTGGAGAAGTCGGGGGTCTTGAGGTCAGCGGTGGACGGGGAGTGGTCGGAGACGACGCAGTCGATGACGCCGTCCGCGAGTCCCCGCCACAGCGCGTCCTGGTTGGCGGCCTCGCGGATGGGCGGGCAGCACTTGAACTCGGTCGCCCCGTCCGGCACCTCCTCGGCGGTCAGGGTGAGGAAGTGCGGGCACGTCTCGACGGTGACCTTGACGCCCTCGCTCCTGGCGGCGGCGATGAGCGGCAGCGCGTCGGCGGACGACAGGTGCAGGACGTGGACGCGCGCGTCGAGGCGGCGGGCCTGGGCGATGAGGTTCTCGACGGCGGCGTTCTCCGCGTCGCGGGGGCGGGAGGCGAGGAAGTCGGCGTACTTGGCCGAGCTCCTGCTGGGGGCGGCGTCGAGGTGGTGCGGGTCCTCGGCGTGCACGATCATCAGGCCGCCGAAGCCGGCTATCTCGGCGAGGGAGACGGCCAGTTGGTCCTGGTCGAGCTGGGGGAACTCGTCGACGCCGGACGGCGAGAGGAAGCACTTGAAGCCGAAGACGCCGGCCTCGTGCAGCGGACGCAGGTCCTTGACGTTGTCCGGGAGGGCGCCGCCCCAGAAGCCCACGTCGACGTGGGCCTTGGAGCGGGCGACGTCCTGCTTGGTCCGCAGGTGTTCCACGGTGGTCGTGGGGGGCAGCGAGTTGAGCGGCATGTCGACGAGGGTGGTGATGCCGCCGGCGGCCGCGGCGCGGGTGGCGGTCCAGAAGCCCTCCCACTCGGTGCGGCCGGGGTCGTTCACGTGGACGTGGGTGTCGACCAGGCCGGGGAGGACGACGTGGTCGCCCACGTCCTCCAGCCGGGCCCCGGCGGGCACTTCGGCATCGTGCGGCAGGACCGCGGCGATGGTGCCGCCGGCCACGGCGACGGACGCGGGGCGCGTGCCGTCCGGGGTGACGACGCGCGTCGAGCGCAGTACCAGATCCACGTCGCCGCTCACGTCCACGCTCACGTCCACGCTCTCCCCTCCGCGAAAATTCAACGAACTGTTGAAGGAGTCTTCACCCGCCCGCCGAGCGGCGTCAAGGGGGGTCCGGAGCGGGGAGACCCACTTGGCAGATTCCACAAAGTGGAAATAGAATTTCGCACAGAAGAACGTAGCTCCGTACGGGGGAGGCGCCCAAAACCCGGGGGGCGACGCCGCGGACACACGGACAAACAGGCCCTGACCGGCCGGGACGCCCCGTCGCGGGCGATGTGCCCGGCGGGGCGGCCCGGTAGGCTGCTGCCTTGTCCATCCGCCTCGAAAGGACCGTTGACGTGCCGTCGTCCAACGCCAGCACCACCGACGCCGCCAAGCCCGCCACCGGCACGGGCGGCGTGCAGTCCCTTGAGCGTGCCTTCGACCTCCTGGAGCGGATGGCCGACGCGGGGGGCGAGGTCGGGCTGAGCGAGCTCTCCGCCAGCAGCGGGCTGCCGCTGCCCACCATCCACCGGCTGATGCGCACCCTCGTCGCCTGCGGGTACGTGCGCCAGCAGGCCAACCGGCGGTACGCGCTCGGCCCCCGCCTGATCCGCCTCGGCGAGTCCGCCTCCCGCCTCCTGGGCACCTGGGCACGGCCGTACCTGGCGCGGCTCGTCGAGGAGACGGGCGAGACGGCGAACATGGCCCTGCTCGACGGGGACGAGATCGTGTACGTCGCGCAGGTCCCGTCCAAGCACTCGATGCGGATGTTCACCGAGGTGGGGCGGCGGGTGCTGCCGCACTCCACGGGCGTCGGCAAGGCGCTGCTCGCGCACACCCCGCCCGAGGAGGTGCGGGCGCTGCTCGCCCGCACGGGGATGCCGGCGGCGACGGAGAAGACCATCACCACGCCCGAGGGGTTCCTCTCGGCGCTGGAGCAGGTGCGGGCGGCGGGGTACGCCGTGGACGACAACGAGCAGGAGATAGGGGTCCGGTGCCTCGCCGTGTCGGTGCCCGACGCGCCGACCCCGGCGGCGATCTCCATCTCGGGCCCGGCGGGGCGGGTGACGGAGGCGGCGACGGACAGGATCGTCCCCGTCCTCCAGGAGGTGGCCCGCGACCTGTCGACGGCCCTGGCCAACACGTCGGCCCCCGCGTCCTGACCCCGGCGGCCGGGGCACGGCGGTCCCCGCGTACGCGGCTCCCGGGGCGTCCCTCGTCCTGGGAGCCCTCACCGGGCCGCCACCGGGCGCGGCCCCGGGCCACCGCCGGGCGCAGCCGTGGCGGGCCACCGCCGGGCGCGGTCGCGGCCGTGGCGACCGCCCTGGCCGACACGCCGCCCTCCTCGTCCTGACCCCGGCGGCCGGGGCACGGCGGTCCCCACGTACGCGGCCCGCGGGACGCCCCTCGCCCCCGGGAACCCTCACCGGGCCGCCACCGAGCGCGACCCCGGGCCACCGCCACGGTGGCGACGGCCCTCGTGGAGCGGGCGGCGGCGGTCGGCCGCAGGGGCCGGACCGGGCGCCGCCCGGCTCGCTCAGTTCGTCTGCTCCACGTCCATCGCGCCGCGCCACACCGTCACGTCGAGGGTGATGTAGTCGCTGGGGTCGGACTCGGGCGAGAAGCCGCCGACGGTCAGCAGGGCCACGTCCCCGGCGCCGTTCTGCAGGCACACGCGGGAACCCTTGGTCATCTGCGACGTGCTGATGGAGGTGGTGAAGCGCGTCTCGTCGAGGCAGGTCTCCAGCGTGCCGGCCTGCCCGTTGCGCAGGAGCACCATGCGGCCGCTGCTGCTGGGCGTGGAGATGCCGGAGATGCCGTAGCGGACGTCGCCGTCGTCCTCCTTCGGCTTCACCGGGTCGTCCGCGAGGGACAGTTCGTACCCCTCCGTGAGGTCGATGCCCTTGTAGTCGACGGGCTGGGGCGGGGCGGCGGTGGCGCCGTCCTGTGACGGGGTGCCGCCGCCGGCGCCCGCGTCGGCGCCCGTGCCGGTCCCTTCGCCGGCCTGGTCGCCCTCGTCCTGGCCGGTGGTGTCGGCGCTGGCGGCCGGGGTGCCGGGCGTGCCGGAGGTCGCGCCCTGCGCCTGGTCGCCGCGCCCGTCCTTCCCGTTGTCCTTGAGGAGCGTGTACGCCGTGACGCCGCCCGCGACGGCGAAGGCGACGACCGCGGCGGCGGCGATCAGCGCGGCACGGGACCTGCGCTTCGGCGCGGGGGCCGGCGCGCCCGGGGCGGGCGCACCGGGGGCGCCCGGGCCGTACGGCGCGGCGCCGACGACAGGGTGGGCGTACGGGTGCGGCGCGGGGGTCTGGTACCCCTGGGCGTGCGGCGGGGGCGTGTGGGCGTGGCCGGGGCCCGTGGTCGGCGGGGGGCCGAAGCCCTGCGGCGGCGCGGAGGGCGCGGCGTGGGCGGTGGCCGGGTGCGTGGGGGCGGGGGTCGCGTGACCGGCGGCCGGGGCGACGGACGGGGGCTGCTCCGCGGGCGGCGCGGCCGGCGGGGGCGGCGGGGGCGGCGTCGTGGCGGCGGCCGGGGCCGGGGCGGCGGCGCGGGTGGTGATGTCGGCCGCGACCGCGCCGGGCAGCCACTCGTCGGGGCGGCGCAGCGCGGTCTGGTCGCTGGCCCGCTGACACATCGTCAGCACCTCGGCGACGGAGGGCCGTTCGGCCGGGTCCTTCGCCAGGCAGCGGCCGACCAGTTCGCGCAACTGCTCGGGGAGCCCGTCCAGCGAGGGCTCCTCGTGCACGATGCGGTAGAGCACGCCGTGCGACGTGCCCTCGCCGAACGCGGGGCTGCCCAGCGAGGCGTACGCGGCGACCTGCCCGAGCGCGAAGACGTCCGTCGCGGGCGTCACCTGGCTGCCGGCGGCCTGCTCGGGGGCCATGAACGACGGCGTGCCGATGGTGACGCCGCTGCTGGTGAGCGACGTGGCGTCGGCGGCGCGGGCGATGCCGAAGTCGATGACGCGCGGCCCGTCGGAGGCGAGGAGGACGTTGCCGGGCTTCAGGTCGCGGTGGACGATGCCCGCGCCGTGGATGACCTGGAGGGCCTCGGCGATGCCGGCGACGAGCAGCAGTACCGTGTCGACGGGCATCGGGCCGTGCTTCTGGACGGCGTCGGCGAGGGAGGGCCCGGGGACGTACGCGGTGGCGAGCCACGGCTCGCGGGCGTCGGTGTCGGCGTCGATGACCGGCGCGGTGTAGAGGCCCTGGACGCGCTGCGCGGC
Organism: Streptomyces tamarix; assembly: GCF_032423885.1. Lineage (NCBI taxonomy): Bacteria > Bacillati > Actinomycetota > Actinomycetes > Kitasatosporales > Streptomycetaceae > Streptomyces > Streptomyces tamarix. The sequence continues at coordinate 145,515 of NZ_JAWCTQ010000011.1, forward strand.
CTGGACCTCCTGGGCGAAGCGGCGCCGGAACTCGGCGTCCTGCGCGAAGTCGGGCCGGATCACCTTGATGGCGACGGGGCGACCGCCCGGCGTGTACGACAGATAGACCTTGCCCATGCCGCCCGCGCCGAGGCGGGCCGCGAGCCGGTACCCCGCGACGGAGCGCGGGTCGTCCTCCTCCAGCGGCTGGAAGACGGTCCCCCCATGGTGCTGACCACCACTCATCGATCCATGTCTCCTGAAAAGGACTCACCGCGCGCGGTGCGTGTGGGAACGGCACTGCGGTGCCGGAGATCCGCACCCTATCCAAGCGAGGTGCCCCGGCTCCACGCGCGAACGGGTGCGGTATGCACTCCCCATGGACGGTACGAGAACGAACGACGCCGAAGCGGCCCCTCCCGCCCCACCGCCGGTCGCCGGCCTGCTGCTCGCGGCGGGCGGCGGCAGACGGCTCGGGGGGCGGCCGAAGGCGCTGTTGGAGCACCGCGGGCGACCGCTGGTGGAGCACGCGGTGGCCGCGCTGCGGGCGGCCGGGTGCGGGGTGGTCCACGTGGTGCTGGGCGCCGCAGCCCGGACCGTGCGGGAGCGGGCGGACCTCGCGGGGTGCGTGGTGGTGGAGAACCCGGAGTGGGAGCGGGGCATGGGCTCGTCGCTGCGGGCGGGCCTGGCGTCGCTGGAGGGGGCGCCGGGCGGCGGGGTGGACGCGGCGCTGGTGGTGCTGGTGGACCAGCCGGGGATCGGCGCGGAGGCGATGGCGCGGGTGGCGGGGGCGTACCGGGGGCGCGGCTCGCTGGCCTCGGCCTCGTACGGCGGGAGGCGCGGGCACCCGGTGCTGCTGGGCGCGGACCGGTGGGCGGACGTCGCGGCGGGCGCGGAGGGCGACCAGGGGGCACGGGCCTATCTGCGGGCGCACGAGGCGGAGGTCGTGCTCGTGCCGTGCGGGGACGTGGCGGAGCCGTACGACATCGACACGGCGGCGGATCTGGCGCACCTTGAAGGGGCGGGGTGAACGGGGCGTACACGGCGCGGCACCGAGCGCCACGTTGTGTCGACCCGAAGAATCTCGACATCAACAAACCATTGAACTTCCACCATGAGGAAACTATTATCCACTGATCAGAAGGACCAGTCAGTCCACTGGCGCCCGCGACCGCCCCGCGGCTCATGCGGCACCCCGTGCCACGCGCGCATGGGCCCCGGCGGCCGCACCGCACCGCACCGCCGCCACCGCCAAGCCCGCTGAAGGAAGTGACAGCTCATGTCCGCACCAGCGCCGTCTCCGCTGGCCATCGTCGATGCCGAGCCCCTGCCCCGGCAGGAGGAGGTCCTCACCGACGCCGCCCTGGCCTTCCTGGCGGAGCTGCACCGGCGGTTCACGCCCCGGCGTGACGAGCTCCTCGCCCGCCGCGCCGAGCGCCGCGCCGAGATCGCCCGCACCAGCACGCTCGACTTCCTCCCGGAGACCGCGCACATCCGGGAGGACGACAGCTGGAAGGTCGCCCCGGCCCCGGCCGCCCTCGACGACCGCCGGGTCGAGATCACCGGCCCGACCGATCGCAAGATGACCATCAACGCGCTCAACTCCGGCGCGAAGGTCTGGCTCGCCGACTTCGAGGACGCGTCCGCCCCCACCTGGGAGAACGTCGTCCTCGGCCAGCTCAACCTGATCGACGCCTACGAGCGGAGGATCGACTTCACCGACCCGCGCACCGGCAAGTCGTACGCGCTGCGCCCCGCCGAGGAGCTGGCGACCGTCGTCATGCGCCCGCGCGGCTGGCACCTGGAGGAGCGCCACCTGGTCTGCGACGGCCGCCCGGTGCCGGGCGCCCTGGTCGACTTCGGCCTGTACTTCTTCCACAACGCGCGGCGGCTGCAGGGCCTCGGCAAGGGCCCGTACTTCTACCTCCCGAAGACCGAGTCGCACCTGGAGGCCCGCCTCTGGAACGACGTGTTCGTCTTCGCCCAGGACCACCTGGGCATCGACCGGGGCACCGTCCGCGCGACCGTCCTCATCGAGACGATCACGGCCGCGTACGAGATGGAGGAGATCCTGTACGAGCTGCGCGACCACGCCTCCGGGCTGAACGCGGGCCGCTGGGACTACCTCTTCTCCATCGTCAAGAACTTCCGCGACGGCGGCGCCAAGTTCGTCCTCCCGGACCGCAACGCGGTCACCATGACGGCCCCGTTCATGCGGGCGTACACCGAACTCCTCGTCCGCACCTGCCACAAGCGGGGCGCGCACGCGATCGGCGGCATGGCGGCGTTCATCCCGTCCCGCAAGGACCCCGAGGTCAACAGGGTCGCGTTCGAGAAGGTCAAGGCCGACAAGGACCGCGAGGCCGCGGACGGCTTCGACGGCTCGTGGGTGGCCCACCCCGACCTGGTGCCGATCGCCATGGCCTCCTTCGACGCGGTCCTCGGCGACAGGCCGAACCAGAAGGACCGCCTGCGCGAGGACGTCGACGTCCGGGCCGCCGACCTGATCGCCGTCGACTCCCTGGACGCCCGCCCGACGTACGCCGGTCTGGTCAACGCGGTGCAGGTCGGCATCCGCTACATCGAGGCGTGGCTCCGCGGGCTCGGCGCGGTCGCCATCTTCAACCTGATGGAGGACGCGGCGACGGCGGAGATCTCCCGCTCCCAGATCTGGCAGTGGATCAACGCCGGCGTCGTCTTCGAGAACGGCGAGAAGGCCACCCCGGAGCTGGCCCGTCAGGTCGCCGCGGAGGAACTGGCCGCGATCCGCGCCGAACTCGGCGAGGAGGCCTTCGCGGCCGGCCGGTGGCAGCAGGCCCACGACCTCCTCCTGAAGGTCTCCCTGGACGAGGACTACGCCGACTTCCTCACCCTCCCCGCCTACGAACAACTCGTCGGCTGACCCGCACGACGGCCGACGGCCCCACCCGGGGCCACCACCGCCCCCCGCCGCCGCACAGCGCCGGGGGCGGTGGCGTCCGTACGACTCGCCGGTCCTCTCACACGCCTCCGCGGATCAAGGCGCCGATCGCCCGCCGCGACTCCTCCGGCGCGGGCAGACGCTCGAAAGACCCTTCGGCGGTCTGATGGACGCAGTCGATTCCGTACCGGTGCAGGAACGCCGCGTTCGCCGCGTCGAGCGGCGACGGGAACAGGGCGGTCAGCCGCGCGTCCGGCCGGGGGCAGTACGGCGCGTAGTCGAGGAGCTGGGCCAGCGCCTGCCGGACGTGGGAACGCGTCGTGTCCCCCTTCGCCTCGACCAACTCGGCGACCGGTGACTCCAGGTACAGGTCGGTGACCCCCGAAGGGCAGTAGTACCGCCTCCCCTCGGTCAGCCCGAGGGCCGCACGGTATGCCCGGACCAGGGCTCCCTCCCTGCGGCGGACGAACTGCCTGGCGCGCGGTCGTTCGTAGGTGGTGTGGGCCATGCGCATCTCCTCCGCCGCGGCGATGCGGACGGACCGCTCGGCCGGAGCCGCGTCCCGGGGACCCGGCACACGCCGCGGAGCGATCAGGAAGGCGTCGCAGACGGCTCGGGCCCGTGTTCCGGTGAGCAGGAGCTGCCCCGGGTAGGTGTGGTTGCTCTTGTAGCCGACCACTTCGTTGAGCTCCTCGTACGGAATGTCCGTCCTCTCGAACGCGGTGAGGCTGTAGACCGTGTGCCACCCCTCGGCCCCGTCCTTGGGGGGCCACAGGCAGGCGGCGAAGTCGGCGTTGCGGAAGATGACTCCCACTTCGCCGATCGCCCGTACTTGGTTGTCACCGGTGAAAAGCACCACGTCGCCGGAGGTGACCGTCGCCATCTTCTTGTCGTGAGCGGGTCTGGCACCCCAGAAGCGCGCCTTGCCGTGCGGATGCGACCGGTCCAAGTCCGCCAATACGGCTTCCGTCAGGAGACGCCGCCGGTGGCGGTCCCGGTAGTCGACCTCTTGGTCAAGGGTGTCGTGCCAGTGCTTCCGCGCCTCAGCGCTGCCGTACGAGGGGGATACAAGCACCTTGAGCATCTGACGTGAACCTCTTCGGAGTCCGAGTGTCGCACCGCGTGTGCGAACGATTCTGCAACAGGTGTCTGACATCTCGACGGCCCTGCCCTGGTGCATGGTGGAGAGCACGTGTCCGGAAGCAGCGAACGGCCCATGAAGTGGGCGGTCCTGGACCGGCACGGGCCCCGCTGGTCGCGTCACCGGGGCGCGGTGCGTGGTTTCGCCGCTGTGGTACGGCAGTCGGTGTTCGGGGAGGGGGCCGGGAGGAGTTGGAGGCGGTTCGCGGGGAGTTTGAAGGCGCCCGGGTCCGGGGTGGCGTCGGCGTCCCACAGGACCGCGTTGCCGCCGGCGACGGAGATCAGGAGGTAGGGGCGGGCCGCCGGGGAGGCGAGGGCGCCGCCGTCGGAGGGGAGGCGGTCCGCCGGGACGACGGGGCGGACGCAGGTCCACTTGGGCTTCACCCCGAAGTACGGGGGCGGTGTGCGGCGGTCGCGGGCGGCCGCCTTGGTGGCTTCGGCGGCGCTCGCCGCCGACTGGGCCGCCAGGCCGCCGACGCTCACGACGATCGCGACGAGGAGCAGGGCGTACAGCGCGACGTTGGACCCGTCGCGCGGGCGGATGCGGTGGAGGTGCTTCAGCGTGCCCCACGCCGCCGGGGCCAGGAGGACGAGGGCGAGGAAGCTGAGGAGCTTCACGGCCGAGGCCGCCTGCCACAGTCCGGGTACGTCGAGGTCCTGCGGGTTCAGGTCCAGGGCGTCCGCGTAGAAGGCGTGGAGCACCGAGCCGGACGCGACGACACCGGAGACGACGAGCGAGCCGGCCAGGGGGGCGCCCCAGGTCAGCCAGTCCCCCCAGGTCCACTGCCGCACCAGCAGGTAGCACCCGGCGACGGTGAACAGCGTCACGCAGGTGACCAGCGCCTGGAGCGGGGTGAGCGCGACGGAGGTGCCGGACAGGTAGTCGGTGTGGAGCAGCGTCACCAGGACGGCGGCCGCGACCAGGCAGGCCGCGCGGCCCTCCGCCTTCCGGTGCGGTGAGACGCGGTCGGCCGCGCGCAGGGCCGCGAGGAGGGAGGCGGCGGCCACGAGCACCCAGAACGCCACCGCCCCGCCGCGCGCCGCGCGCGCGACCACCGTGGCGAAGGACAGCAGGCCCAGCCAGGGGGCGAGGCGCAGCACGCCGCGCTCGACCTGCTCCTCCCTGTCGAGGGGGCGGCCACCGCGCCCCCGGCGGTCCGTCGGGCGGGCGTCCACACCGGTCGGCGGCGGCGCGCCCGGTTCCAGTGCCGTCCGGGCGAGCCGGCGGGCCTCGGAGGGCGTCCCGGAGGCGAACTCGCCGGTGTCGTGGCGGCCGAGTGCCTCCATGAGCCGGGTCCGGTGCGCGAGGAGGCGGAAGCGGACTGCCGCCGCGCGGGGTCGGGGCGCCGGGGGCGGCGCGGGCCGGTGGCCGGTCGTGACGACCCGCCAGTGCGGCAGGTGTTCGCGGTCCGGGTCGACGAGTTCGGTGCGGCGTACGTACATCTGGAGCCTGGCGGTCCTGGCCAGGCCGTCGACGCGCCAGGCGGCGGCCTGGCCGGTCCGCTTGTTGCGCGCGCCAAAGAAACGCACCTCCACCAGGAACACGACGCTGTCGGAGCGCGCCCGCAGGACCCCGGCCGTGGGGCCCTCGCCGCAGGGCCAGCGGCCCAGCACGGGCCAGCCGCGCTGCCCGAACCACTCCTGCGCCTCGTCGTGGTCCCGCTCGGGGCCCCTCACCTCCACCAGGGTCAGCACCCGCTGGTCGTACCGCGCCCTCTGCAGCTCTCCCCCAGACCGTCCGCTCGCGGCCACGAGGTTATCCGGCGGGCGCGCACGGCCGGGAGGCCCCGCCCCGTACCGCCCGTGCGGGGCGGGGCCTTCCGGGGGACGGGCGGGGTCAGGGGCAGACGGGGACCGGGTCGGTCTCGCTGGCGATGTGGTTGTCGTTCATGTGGCCCCACGCGCCGTTGTCGGCCTGCGTGTAGAGCCAGCGCGTGGGGTGGGGGCCGCCGTGGTTCGGGCCGTACTCGTAGCGGCACTGGAACCACGACGGGTTGGAGTGCATGTAGCCGACGACCGTCTTGAAGTCCTTCGGCGAGTACACGGGCGCGCCGGGGATGTTGTTGCACCAGTAGAAGTAGCTGCCGCTCTTGGGCCAGCAGGGCGCCGCCTGGGCGGTCGCGGTGGCGCTGCCGGCGGTGGCGAGGACGGCGGACGCCGCGGTGAGGGCGCCGACGGCGGCGGTGAGAGCCTTCCGGGTGAGGCGGGTGAGGGTCATGTGGTGGTCCTTCGCGGTGGGGTGTCCGGTGGGTTCGCTCCTCCGGGGACGGGTGGCGGTGGCGTCCCGTATGAGCCGGGCGGGCCGTCGGGGGCGTTGTCAGTGGGGTGCGCTTCACTGGATTCGTCACCGTGAGTAGTCGAATCAGGGGGAGTCGTGACAGATCGTACGATCTTCGTGTCGCTGGAGGGGTTGCGGTCGCGGGGGTGGACCGACGGGATGGTGCGGGACTTCCTGGGACTGCCGGACGTGCAGGGGCGCAGCCCGCGGCAGGGGGCGGGGGCGCCCGTGCGGCTGTACCTGCTGGCGCGGGTGGAGGCCGTCGAGCGGGCGCGGGAGTTCGGGGTGTGCGCGCGGGCCGGCGGGACCGCGGGGCTGGTGGGGCCGCGGGTGGCGGCCGAGCGGAGGCGGCGGGCCGTGCTGGCGACGCTGCGGGCCGAGCCGATCCGGGTGCCGATCCTGCCGCCCGCGGAGCTGGAGCGGCGGGCGGTGCGGTACCGGCGGGAGGTCGGCGGGGCCGGGGCGGACGACGGGGCGGCCGGGGGCCTGGCCCGGTGGCAGGTCGGGTACCTGCGGAGCGCGCTGCGGTCGTACGACGCGCTGCTGGACGGGCTGTTCGCCGCCTCGAGGCGGGCGGAGGCGGAGCGGCTGCTGCGGCGGCGGGTCTACGCGGCGATCGCGCAGGCCTACCCGTGGCTCGCCCAGGAGTGCCGGCGGCGGGCGGAGGGGGGACGGTGACGGGTGCCGGGCGCGGCGGCGGTCCGCCCGCGCCCCGGGGTCCGGCGGCGCCGGTACGGCCTGCGGGGAGTGAGCCGACGGCTCCCGGCCGGTGCGGGCTCCGGATATCCGCTGGGACCCGGGCCCGCGCCGTGGCATGCTCCGCGGCATGGTCCAGCGTCCCCGCCCCAGCCTGTACATCTCCGTCGACATCGAGGCCGACGGGCCCATCCCCGGCCCGTACTCGATGCTCAGCGTCGGCGCCGCCGTCGCCGGTCGGCAGGGCGCCGACGGGTACGCACCGGCCGATCCCGAGGCGGCGACGTTCTACCGGGAACTGCGGCCGATCAGCGACGACTTCGTCCCCGAGGCGCTCGCGGTCAGCGGCCTGGACCGGGAGCGGCTGCGCGCCGAGGGCGCCGAACCGGCGGTGGCGCTGCGGGAGTTCACCGCGTGGGTGCGGGAGGTGGGCCGGGGCGCCCAGCCGGTGATGTGCGGCTACCCCGCCTCGTTCGACTGGACGTTCCTGTACTGGTACCTGATCCGGTTCACCGGCGAGAGCCCGTTCGGGCACTCGGGGTGCCTGGACATGAAGACGCTGTACGCCACCAAGGCGCGCATTCCGCTGCGCGCCGTCGCCAAGCGGACGATGCCGCGCGAGCTGCTGTCGACCCGCCGGCACACCCACCACGCGCTGGACGACGCGATCGAGCAGGCGGAGCTGTTCAGCAACCTCATGGCGTGGAAGGGGACGCCGCCCGGCTGAGACCGGCCCGCCCCCGCGGTGAGGTGCGGGAGCGGGACGGCGGGCGGTCGGTCCGGCCCGCGAACGCGCCCACGACGAACGGCTGCGGCTCCTCGACCGCCGCGCCCACCTCCTGTACCGGCTGTGCCGGCACGACGAGGTCGTGGAGCAACTGCGCGCGCTCATGGCCGATTTCGCCCCGGTCGTGCCGCCGGGCGCGCCGATGGTGCTGAACGCCCGGTACGGCCTGGTGCTGAACCTCCTCCACGCCGGGCGGTCCGCCGAGGCCGAGGCGGAGGTGGCCGTCCTGGTGGAGGCCCTGGGACCGGAGGGGCCCGCCACGGCCGGGCGGTCGGAGGAGACGGCGGCGCTGCGGCAGCGGGTCGCGGTGCTGACGGAGCAGCTCGACAGGGCCCGGTGACCGACGGCTCCGGCCCCGCGCGCACGTCGTCGCGCGGGGCCGTGGCGGCTGCCGACCCGCGGGTCAGTGGGCCGGGGCGGGTTTCGCCGTACGGACCTCGGTGATCTCGTCGCCCGGCTCCATGGGGGCCGTCACGTCGTCGGAGTCGCGGCGGGCCGCGGCACCGATGTGGTTGAAGACGAGGTTGAGGAGGACGGCCGCGACACAGCCGGTGGAGATGCCGGAGTCCAGGATGATCTTCGCGGTCTCCGGGAAGGCGTGGTAGAACTCCGGCGCGGTGATCGGGATGATCCCGACGGCCAGCGACACGGCGACGATGAGGACGTTGTTGTCCTTCTCCAGGCCCGCCCGGACGAGGGTCTGGATGCCGCTCGCGGCGACCGACCCGAAGAGGACGACACCGGCGCCGCCGAGGACCGGGCGCGGCACGACCGCGATGAGCGACGCCGCCATGGGACACAGGCCCATGAGGACCAGGAAGCCGCCGCCCACGGCCACGACGAAGCGGCTGCGGATGCGGGTCATCGCGACGAGGCCGATGTTCTGGGCGAAGGCGCTGCACATGAAGCCGTTGAAGAAGGGGCTGATCGCCGAGCCGAGGGTGTCGGCGCGCAGACCCCCCGCGATGGTCCTCTCGTCCGCGGGCCTGCCGACGATCTCGCCGAGCGCCAGCATGTCCGCGGTGGACTCGGTCATCGACACGAGCATGACCACGCACATGGAGATGATCGCGGCGACGGCGAACTGCGGGGCGCCGAAGTGGAACGGCGTGGGGAAGCCCACGAGGTCCGCCTCGACGACCGGGCTGAAGTCCGTGACGCCGAACGGTATGGCGATCAGGGTGCCGAGGACGAGGCCGATGAGGACCGCGATCTGCTTGACGAAGCCGCGGGTGAAGCGGCGCAGCAGCAGTACGACCACCAGGGTCACGGCCGCCAGCGTCAGGTACGTCGTGGAGCCGTAGTCGTCGGCGGCGGGGTTCGGCCCCTGCGCCCAGCCGAAGGCGACGGGCAGCAGGGAGACGCCGATCAGGGTGATGACCGTGCCGGTGACGACGGGCGGGAAGAAGCGGACGAGTTTGCTGAACCAGGGCGCCGCCAGGAAACCGAGGGCGCCGGCGACGATGATCGCGCCGAAGATGACGGGGAGGGCGTCGGCCTTGTCGTCCGTCGTGTCGACGATGGCGAGCATGGGGGCGACGCCGGCGAAGGTGACGCCGTTGACGAACGGCAGCCGGGCGCCGATCTTCCAGACGCCGAGGGTCTGGAGGAAGGTGGCCAGGCCGGCGGTGAAGAGGCTGGCGCCGGTGAGGAAGGTCAGTTCGGTGGCGGAGAGGCCGACGGCCGCTCCGACGATCAGCGGCGGGGCGACCACGCCCGCGTACATGGCGGCCACGTGCTGGAGGCCGCTGGTGAGCATGCGGACGGGCGGGAGCGTCTCGTCGACCGGATGCTTCCCGCCCGCGGGGGCGGAAGGGGTGTCGGGGGCGGGGGCGGGGTTCTGGTTGCCTGCATCGTTGTGGGACCTGGGCATGGCGGCCACGGCGGTTCCTCCGGTCGGTTGACGCGTCGGCGGTGACACGGGTTTCAGGGAGGTGCTGCTGGTGATCCGGGAGGTCGGAGGGTGGGGGTGGGGGTACGGAGGTGAGGCGAGGGGCGGTACATGCGCGTGCGGGCGACCAGTACCGTTCCGGGGGGCGGCGTACCTCTGCGGTACGGCACCCCCCGGTCCGGCTGCCGCGGGCCCCGCTGGGGTCCGCGGCGACCGGCCGGGGGCCGTCCCCCCCGGCCGGACTTCTGTGGTGCGCGCCCGGGCTCAGCCCTGGGCGGCGATGCGGGCGAGGCGCCGGGCCTCGTCCCTGGTGGAACGCGCGATGGCGTCCTCGTCGGCGGTCAGCAGCCGGTTGTCCTCGACGATCTGCCGGCCGTTGACGAACGACGCGGTGACCGGGGCCGCCGCGCCGAAGACCAGTGCGGTGACGGGGTCGGCGATGGAGGCGTGGGCGAGGGTGTCCAGCTTCCACAGCACGAGGTCGGCGAGCTTGCCGGCTTCCAGGGAGCCGATCTGGTCGGCGCGGCCGAGGACCTGGGCGCCGCCGTACGTGCCGAGGCGGAGTGCCTGGCGGGCGCCCAGCGCGGCCTCGCGGTGGGCGCCGAGCCGGTTGACGAGGAGGGCGTTGCGCAGTTCGGTGTGGAGTTCGCCGGACTCGTTGGACGCGGTGCCGTCGACGCCGAGGCCGACCGGGACGCCGGCGGCCAGCATGTCGGGGACGCGGGCGATGCCGGCGGCGAGGCGGGCGTTGGACGACGGGCAGTGGGCCACGCCCGTCTTCGTACGGGCGAACGCCTCGATGTCGGAGTCGTTCATGTGGACGCAGTGCGCCATCCACACGTCCTCGCCGAGCCAGCCGGTCGACTCGAAGTACGCGGTGGGGCCCACGCCGAACAGTTCGTAGCAGAACTTCTCCTCCTCGACGGTCTCCGAGCCGTGGGTGTGCAGGCGCACCCCGAGCCGGCGGGCGAGTTCCGCGCCCTGCCTGAGCAGTTCGGTGGAGACGGAGAAGGGCGAGCAGGGGGCGACGGCGACCTGGGTCATCGCGTCGAAGGAGGCGTCGTGGTGCGTGCGGACGGTCTCCTCGGTGGCGGCGAGCGCCCCGTCGAGGGTCTCGACCGCGAAGTCCGGGGGCAGGCCGCCGTCCTTGACGCTGCGGTCCATGGAGCCGCGGGCGAGGGTGAAGCGCACGCCCATGTCGGCGGCGGCCTTGACGATCGCGCCGGACAGGTCGCCGGCGCCGCGGGGGAAGACGTAGTGGTGGTCCATGGCGGTGGTGACGCCGCCGCGGGCCATCATTGCCAGGGAGCCCTGGGCGGCCGCGTGCACCATCTGCTCGTCGATCCGCGCCCAGGTGGGGTAGAGGGCGACGAGCCAGTCGAAGAGGTTGTGGTCGGTGGCCAGGCCGCGGGTGATCCACTGGTAGAAGTGGTGGTGGGTGTTGACGAGGCCCGGCGTCACCAGGTGGCCGGTGCCGTCGATGCGGCGGACCACGTCCGCCAGGCCCTCGGGGGCCCGGCCCGCGCCGACCGACTCGATCCGGTTGTCCGCGATGACGACGTGGCCCGAGGCGTACTCGGTGTCCTGGGCGTCGACGGTGGCGATCGCGCAGTTCTCGATCACGGTGCGCTGGGCTGCCGAAGGTGCCATGGTGCGTCCTTCCGGTGTCGGATGGCGAGGGTGGGCACGGCAGGACCCTGGAGATTTGAGTGCCGCGGTCTGCCGGCCGCGGGTGCCGAGGGGGAAGGTCGGGGGGCCGTCCGGCCGTCCGGCCCGGCCCGCCGGGGCGGGTCGGACGGCCGGTCCGGGTCAGAGGTTGGTCAGGTCGACCGGGATGCGGGGCTCCACGCCGTCCCGCAGGACGGTGGCCTCGATCAGGCCGTACGGGCGGTCCGCCGCGAAGTAGACCTCGTTGTCGTTCTTGAGGCCGAACGGCTCCAGGTCGACGAGGAAGTGGTGCTTGTTGGGGAGGCTGAAGCGCACCTCGTCGATTTCCGAGCGGTTGTTGATGATGCGCGCGCCCATCTGGTACAGCGTCTGCTGCAGCGACAGGGAGTACGTCTCGGCGAAGGCCTGGAGCATGTGCTTGCGCACCTGCTCGTAGGACCTCTCCCAGTGGGGCATCCGCTGCTCGTCGTCGGTCCAGTTGAACCGCCAGCGGGCGGAGACCTGGGTGGCCAGGATGCGGTCGTACGCCTCCTGGAGGGTGGTGTACCGGTCCTTGACGTAGCCCCAGAACTCCGAGTTGGTGGAGTTCATGACGACGAGGTCCTTGAGGCCGGAGATGACCTGCCAGTTCTCGCCGTCGTAGGTGATCTCGGTGAGGCGGGTCTCCTGGCCCTTGCGGACGAAGGAGTGCTTGACCTCGTCGGCGCCGATGAACCTGGAGTTGGCGTCGGACGTGGCGATGCGCTCCCAGGCGTACTCCTCGATCCGGATCCGGGCCCGGTGGATGGGCTCCTGGCTGGTGACGAAGTGCCGGGCGAGGTGGATGCCGAACTGCTCGGCGGAGTCTATGCCGTACTCCTTGGCGAACGCGTACACCGTGTTCTTGGTGGTGTCCGTCGGGAGGACGTGGGCGTTCGAGCCGGAGTAGTGCACGTCCTCCATGTCGCCGGAGAGGGCGACGGAGACGTTGAGGTCCTTGATGTGGTGGGTCGCGCCGTCCCGCGTGATCCTTACGACGCGGTTCTCTGCTTTCCCGTACTGGTTCTGGCCGAGAATCGTGGGCATGTGGCTGCTAGCTCCCTCGGTAAACGGAGTAGCCGAACGGGTTGAGCAGCAGCGGAACGTGGTAATGCTCGCCCGGTACGACGGCGAAGGTGATCGCCACCTCGGGGAAGAACACGCCGCTGTCCCGTGTCGCGGGGGCGTCCTGCTGTGCCTCGGCTTGCTTGTTGGCGAAGTACGCCCCGGTCTCGAAGTCGAGGCGTACGTGGGTCGTTCCTTCCGGCGGCGCCGGCAGGTCCTTGCACCGCCCGTCCGCGTCGGTCGCGGAAGCGCCGAGCACCACCCACTCCGCGTCGCGGCCCGCGCGGGCCGCGAGGGAGACGGCCACGCCCTCGGCGGGGCGGCCGGCGCTGGTGTCCAGGATGTGCGTGGACACCGATGCGGTCGTGTCGGTGCTCATGCGGGGTCTTCCTCCACTAGACGGGTCAGCCTGATACGGTTGATCTTTCCCAATTCGGCGCGGACGATCCCGCGTTCACGCTCGGGCGTGTTCGCGATCCGCTCGCGGAGCGCGTCGCGCATCTGCTCGCCGGTACGGCCGGTGGCGCAGATGAGGAAGACGTGCCCGAACTTCTCCTGGTAGGCCAGGTTCAGTTCGAGCATCTCGGCCCTGAGCTCCTCGGAGGCCCCGGCCATGCCCCGCTGTTCGCGGGCGGACGTGGGGTCCCCGGGCTTCGGGCGGCCGATCGGCGGGTGCCCTGCCATGGCCTCGGCCAGGTCCTCGGCGGAGAGCTCGGCCGTGGCGGCGTCGCTGGCGAGGAGGAGGGCTTCGGCGGTGGCGTACGGGCGTTGGGCGAGCAGCTTGCTCCCCCATGCCGAGCTGGCGCACACCTCGTGCAGGGCGGCGAGCGCGTCGCTGTCCGCCGAGGTGTTGAACCGGGTGAGGCCCGGTGTCGAAGTACTCGAAGTCACGGGGAGCCTCCGTGGCTGTTTTTCGCTGTCGTCGGACGGGCTGCGGATAGCTAACGCCCTGCGGCAACACGGCGTCAACACTTTGTTGAAAAGTCGGTGACGCGAAAGCCGCCGCCCGGACACCCGGACGACGGCTGGGGTTCTACTTGCCCTTGGCGGCGTTCTCCCTGTTCAGGTAGTTGTACACGGTGAACCGGCTGACGCCGAGGGCGCCGGCCACGGTTTCCACCCCGTGGCGCACGGAGAAGGCACCGCGTGCCTCAAGGCCGCGGACGATCTCCTGTTTGCTCTTGCGGTCGAGTTCGGCCAGCGGCATTCCGTGCCGTCTTTCCAGGGCGGCGAGGATGTGCTCCAGGGAGTCGGCGAGCTGTGGCAGCCGTACGGCGAGCACGTCCTCGCCCTCCCAGGCGAGCACCACGTCGTCGGGCCCCGCCTCGCCGGGCGGGAGCATCCGCCCGCCCATCGCGTCCACGAGCGGTTTCACCGCCGCGACCAGGGGGTGGTCTCCCGGCGCGGTCACCGACTGTCCCCGATGACGTTCACCTGGAGGGAGACCCGGGTCGCGCCGGCCTCCAACGCGCGGCGCAGCAGGGCGTCCACGGCGGCGAGCACGGCGTCGGCGCGCCCCTCCGCGGTGTTGCCGAACGGTCCCACGTCGACGGCGTCCAACTCGGCGCCCTGGATGACCTCGCGGGCCACGACCGCGTGGGCCGGCGCCTCGTCGAGGTCGAACGGTTCGGTCGTGAACTCGACCCTCAATCGCTCCATGACCTCACCGTAGCGCCGCCGCGGCGGGCGCCCGTCCGGCGGGTGGCTCTTGACAAGGTGGGCACTCCACTTGCAGTCTTCCATCACGCAGAAATGAACTTCCGCAATACGGAAGGAGCGCCGCCTCATGGCCCGCTTTTCAGAAGACGCAGGCAAGGCCCAGCGCTTCGATGTGAACCTGTCGATCCTCTTCACCGAGCTCCCGCTGCTGGAGCGCCCCGCGGCCGCCGCCGCGGCGGGCTTCACCGCGGTGGAGCTGTGGTGGCCCTGGCCCGAGGCGCCCACGCCGCCGCAGAGCGAGCTCGACGCGCTCAAGAAGGCGCTGGAGGACGCCGGGACGCGGCTGGTGGGGCTGAACTTCTACGCCGGGCAGCTCCCCGGCCCGGACCGCGGCGCCCTGTCCGTCCCCGGTGAGGAGTCGGACCGCTTCCGGGCCAACATCGACGTGGCCGCCGATTTCGCCGCCTCCGTCGGCTGCACCGCACTGAACGCCCTCTACGGCAACCGCGTCGACGGCGTCGAGCCTGCCGCCCAGGACGCGCTGGCCCTGGAGAACCTGGTCCTCGCCGCCCGGGCCGCCGACCGGATCGGCGCGACCCTGCTGGTCGAGGCCCTCAACGAGCCCGAGTCGCCCCGCTACCCGCTGGTGAGCGCCCCGGCCGCGGTCGAGGTCGTCGACCGGGTCAACGAGGCCACCGGCCTGGGCAACGCCGCGTTCCTGCTGGACCTGTACCACCTGTCGATGAACGGCGAGGACCTGGAGGCGGTGATCGACGCGTACGCCGCGAAGACCGGTCACGTCCAGATCGCCGACAACCCGGGCCGCGGCGCGCCCGGCACCGGCGACCTCGACCTCTCCGCGCTGCTGCTGCGGCTCCGCGACCGCGGCTACGACGGCTGGGTCGGCCTGGAGTACAAGGCCGGCGACCGCCCCGGCGCGGACGGCTTCGACTGGCTCCCCCGGGAACTGCGCGCCGCCGACTGACCTTACGTACGAGCTTCCGAAAGAGGACCGACATGAGCACCCTCCCGAAGATCGCGTGGATCGGGCTCGGCATCATGGGCTCCCCCATGTCCGAGAACCTGCTGAAGGCCGGATACCAGGTCACCGGCTACACGCTGGAGCAGGAGAAGCTGGACCGGCTCGCCCGGGCCGGCGGCACCGCCGCCGCGTCCCTCGCCGACGCGGTCCGCGACGCGGACGTCGTCATCACGATGGTCCCGGCGTCCCCGCAGGTCGAGGCGATCGCGTACGGCCCCGACGGCATCCTGGAGAACGCGAAGGAGGGCGCGCTGCTGATCGACATGTCGTCGATCACCCCGCGGACCTCGGTCGACCTCGCGAAGGCCGCCGCGGCCAAGGGCATCCGCGTCCTGGACGCCCCCGTGTCCGGCGGCGAGGCCGGCGCCGTCGAGGCCGTGCTGTCCATCATGGTCGGCGGCGAGCAGGCCGACTTCGACAGCGCGCTGCCGATCTTCCAGGCACTCGGCAAGACCATCGTCCTGTGCGGCCCGCACGGCTCCGGCCAGACGGTGAAGGCCGCCAACCAACTGATCGTCGCCGTCAACATCCAGGCGTGCGCCGAGGCCGTGGTCTTCCTGGAGAAGTCCGGCGTGGACCTCAAGGCGGCCCTGGACGTCCTCAACGGCGGTCTGGCCGGCTCCACCGTGCTGACCCGCAAGAAGGACAACTTCCTCCAGCGCGACTTCGCCCCGGGCTTCCGGATCGACCTGCACCACAAGGACATGGGCATCGTGACCGACGCGGCCCGCGCGGTCGGCGCCGCCCTGCCCGTCGGCGCCGTGGTCGCCCAACTGGTCGCGTCCCTGCGCGCGCAGGGCGACGGCGGCCTGGACCACTCGGCGCTGCTGCGCGCCGTGGAGCGCCTCTCCGGCCAGCAGGTCTGACGGTCCCTCACCCGCCCTCGCGCCCCCGGCCCGGGGCTTGCGCTCCTGACCCGTCCCGGGCCGGCCCAGACTTCCGGCGGCGCCGGCGCTGACAACCTGTCCTGTCGCGCCCAGGCGCCGGCGCCGTCCGGAACCCCTTTCTCCAATTTCAACAAACTGTTGACGCCACCTCGGGGCGTACCTACGCTCCTGAGCACCGCCAGCAGCTCCCCGTACGGAAGGTCACCAGGTCACGATGGAGAAGCGCGTGCTTACGACCGAGTCCGGCGCACCGGTCGCCGACAACCAGAACTCCGCCACCGCCGGCATCGGCGGGCCGCTGCTCATCCAGGACCAGCACCTGATCGAGAAGCTCGCCCGCTTCAACCGGGAGCGCATCCCGGAGCGCGTGGTGCACGCCCGCGGCTCCGGCGCGTACGGCCACTTCGAGGTGACCGACGACGTCACCGCGTACACGAAGGCGGCCTTCCTCTCCGAGGTCGGCAAGCGGACCGAGCTGTTCGCGCGGTTCTCGACGGTGGCCGACTCGCTCGGCGGCGCCGACGCGGTGCGCGACCCCCGCGGCTTCGCGCTGAAGTTCTACACCGAGGAGGGCAACTACGACCTCGTCGGCAACAACACCCCGGTGTTCTTCATCAAGGACCCGATCAAGTTCCCCGACTTCATCCACTCGCAGAAGCGCGACCCGTTCACGGGCAAGCAGGAGCCGGACAACGTCTGGGACTTCTGGGCCCACTCCCCCGAGGCCACCCACCAGGTCACCTGGCTGTTCGGCGACCGCGGCATCCCCGCGTCGTACCGCCACATGGACGGCTTCGGCTCGCACACCTACCTGTGGACGAACGCCGAGGGCGAGGCCTTCTTCGTCAAGTACCACTTCAAGACGAACCAGGGCATCCGCTGCCTCTCCGCCGAGCAGGCCGCCGAGGTCGCCGGCACCGACGCCACCTCCCACCAGACGGACCTGCTCCAGGCGATCGAGCGCGGGGTGCACCCCTCGTGGACGCTGTACGTGCAGATCATGCCGGTGGCGGAGGCGGCCGACTACCGCTTCAACCCGTTCGACCTGACGAAGGTGTGGCCGCACGCCGACTACCCGCTGCGCCGCGTCGGCCGGATGGTCCTCGACCGCAACCCGGAGAACATCTTCGCCGAGGTCGAGCAGGCGGCGTTCTCCCCGAACAACTTCGTGCCCGGCATCGGCCCGTCCCCGGACAAGATGCTCCAGGGCCGCCTCTTCGCCTACGCGGACGCCCACCGCTACCGCCTCGGCGTCAACCACACGCAGCTCCCGGTGAACGCGCCCAGGGCGACCGTCGCCGACAACTACGGCCGGGACGGCCTCATGGCCACCCGCAACGGCTCGCGCCACGACAAGAACTACGAGCCCAACTCGTACGGCGGCCCGTCCCAGACCGACCAGGCCCTGTCGGCCGCCCTCGCCGTCAGCGGCCACACAGGCACCCACCCGGCCCCGGCGCACGTCAAGGACGACGACTTCTTCCAGGCCGGCGAGTTGTACCGGCTGATGACGGAGGAGGAGAAGGGCCGGCTCGTCGCGAACATCGCGGGCAGCCTGTCGCAGGTCTCCCGCGAGGACGTCATCGAGAAGAACCTCGCCCACTTCCACGCCGCCGACCCGGAGTACGGCCGGCGCGTCGAGGAGGCGGTCCGCGCCCTGCGCGAGGACTGAGGGGCGTGAAGCTGCGCACGGCGGCCGACGGGAGGTCCGTCGCCGTGCGCGGTCCGGACCGCGACCCGGATGAGGGGTGGTCGCGGGTACGGACAGCGAGGACCGCGGCGGTGTGCGCGCCAGTGCGGTGGTGAAGGAGCCCCGGTTCGCCTTCCTGACCTGAAGGAGGGTCCCGGAGGCTCCGCGTCACCGCCGCGGTCCCCCGAACCTCCCGCCCCATGAGCCCCGTCCGGCGGCGCGAACGCCCTGTCGCGCCAGCCTCGCGCCGTCGGACGGTTTCCACTCGCCGTTCCCCCTGTCG
The DNA here is from genome assembly GCF_032423885.1 of Streptomyces tamarix. Classification (NCBI taxonomy): domain Bacteria; kingdom Bacillati; phylum Actinomycetota; class Actinomycetes; order Kitasatosporales; family Streptomycetaceae; genus Streptomyces; species Streptomyces tamarix. The sequence goes on from NZ_JAWCTQ010000011.1 coordinate 163,518, forward strand.
CGTCCACCGCGAGAGCCAGGGCGCGGAGCCGGTCCCACGGTCCCGGCTCCGCGCCCTTTCGCATGTCCACCGGCGGCCGTTGGCGCCGGCACGCGCGTCGACCGTGCCGGTCCGGCGGTCCCCGGCGCCGGCACGCGCGCTGACCGTGCCGGTGCCGGAGGCCGGTGGCGCCGGTCCGGCCCGGCCGCGTGGGGCCCGCCGCCGGAGGAGGGGTGACCCCGGCGGCGGGCCGGGGAGGGGGTCAGTGGTCGGTCCGGCGAGTGGGGTCCACCAGTCTGTCGAGGACCGTGCGCACCGCCCGGTAGGCCGTCGCCTTCGTCTCGTCGGCGGCGTTCTCCTCCTCCACCCTGGCCCAGTCGCGGGCGGCCCGCAGCCGGCGGAGGAGTTCGTCCGCGTCCACGATCTCACTCATGCGATACGGCTACCCCGCCTTCGCGCGGCCATGGCACGAAAAACGGCCCCCGCCCCGGAATGTCCGGGGCGGGGGCCTTCTCGGCTCCCCCGCGGGCGGGTCAGCTCCTTCGCGGGCGGGTCAGGAGAGCGGGCGGACGGCCGTCGGGGCGTGGGCGGGCTCGGTCGCGAGCTCCTCCCACTCCGTGATGTCGCTGATGTCCATGGTGCGGCTCATCGAGATGTTCGTGACCCGCTCCAGGATCGCCTCGACGACGACCGGCACCCGGTGCTCGGCGGCCAGCTTCTTGGCCTCCTCGAAGGCCGGCAGCAGCTGGTCGGGCTCGGTGACGCGGATGGCCTTGCAGCCGAGGCCCTCGGCCACCTTCACGTGGTCGACGCCGTAGACGCCGAGCTCGGGGGAGTTGATGTTCTCGAACTCCAGGTTGACCTGGAAGTTGATGTCCAGGCCGGCCTGCGCCTGGCGGATCAGGCCCAGGTACGAGTTGTTCACCAGGACGTGGACGTACGGGATGCGGTGCTGCGCGCCGACCGCCAGCTCCTCGATCATGAACTGGAAGTCGTAGTCGCCGGAGAGGGCCACGACCTGTGCCTCCGGGTCGGCCTTGGCGACGCCGAGCGCGGCCGGGATGGTCCAGCCGAGCGGGCCGGCCTGGCCGCAGTTGATCCAGTGGCGCGGCTTGTAGACGTGCAGCATCTGCGCGCCCGCGATCTGTGAGAGGCCGATGGTGGTGACGTACCGGGTCTCGGGCCCGAACGCCCGGTTCATCTCCTCGTACACGCGCTGCGGCTTCATGGGCACGTCGTCGAAGTGCGTCCGGCGCAGCAGCGTGGCCTTGCGCTCCTGCGTGGAGGCGATCCAGGCGGAGCGGTCCGGGAGCCGGCCGGCGGCCTTCAGTTCCCGCGCGACCTCGACGAACAGCTCCAGGGCCGCCTTGGCGTCCGAGGCGATGCCGTAGTCCGGGGCGAAGATCTTGCCGATCTGGGTGGGCTCGATGTCGACGTGGACGAACTTCCGGCCCTTCGTGTACACGTCCAGCTTGTAACCGGTGTGCCGGTTGGCCCAGCGGTTGCCGATGCCGAGGACGAAGTCGGACTCCAGGAAGTTCGCGTTGCCGTAGCGGTGCGAGGTCTGGACGCCGACCATGCCGGCGTTCAGCTCGTGGTCGTCGGGGATGACGCCCCAGCCCATCAGGGTCGGGATCACCGGGGTGCCGGTCAGCTCGGCGAACTCGGCCAGCAGGCCGGAGGCGTCGGCGCCGATGACGCCGCCGCCGGCGACGATGAGCGGGCGCTCGGACTCCAGCAGGAAGGAGAGCGCCTTCTCGATCTGGGCGCGGGTCGCGGCCGGCTTGTAGACGGGCAGCGGCTCGTACGTCTCCGGGTCGAAGTCGATCTCGGTGAGCTGGACGTCGATGGGCAGGTCGATGAGGACCGGGCCGGGACGGCCGGAGCGCATCAGGTGGAACGCCTGCTGGAAGACGCCGGGGACCTGGGCGGCCTCCAGGACGGTGGTGGCCGCCTTGGTGACCGGCTTGGCGATCGACGCGATGTCGACCGCCTGGAAGTCCTCCTTGTGGATCACGTGGGTCGGCGCCTGGCCGGTGATGCAGAGGATCGGGATCGAGTCACCGATGGCCGAGTACAGGCCGGTGATCATGTCGGTGCCGGCCGGGCCCGACGTGCCGATGCAGACGCCGATGTTGCCCGGGTGCGTACGGGTGTAGCCCTCGGCCATGTGCGAGGCGCCCTCGACGTGGCGGGCGAGGGTGTGGTCGATGCCGCCCCCCTCCTTGAGGGCCTTGTAGAACGGGTTGATCGCCGCGCCCGGCACACCGAACGCGTGGGTGACGCCTTCGCGCTTGAGGATCTCCACTGCCGCTCGGGCGGCGGTCATTCGAGGCATGGGTGCTCCTGCTTCGGCCTGGCGGATCCGGCTCTGTCGCGCCACCTGAGAGCATCGATCCGTATGGAATTTCCGCTATACGGAAGTCTCTTTCTGTTATACGGAAGCAATGTAGGCGGGTGTGCCGGAACCCGTCAAGGGATGGCCGAATGCCCTCCCCATCCGTCCGCCCTTGGTGGACGATGGGCGGCGGAACGAAGGGGGCGATCGCCGTGGGAGAGAACGTGCCGGTGCGCTGCCCGGCCTGCCGCCGTGCGCACATGTACGTGCCGCCCGTCTACCCGTGCGCGTGCGGAGCGCCCGTCGTCCCTCCCCTGATGCGCGGCGCCCCCGCCGAGCCGATCACGCACCGCACCTGGACGGACGAGTGGGTGACGGTGCGGTGCGGGGCGTGCGGGCGCCAGGACCAGTGGCCGCAGCCGGAGCTGGGCTGCCCGTGCGGCACGGTGCTGCGCGTGCCGGTCCGCCCGGTGACGGCGGCCGCGTCGCCGCCCCGCCCGCCCGCGCCGGGCGGTCCGGCCGGAACGGGCGCCAAAGCCGCGGGCCCCGCGGGCGCGCCGGACGGCCCCGCGGGACCGGGCATCCCCCAGGGCACCGACGCCACCTCCTCCACCACGGGCGTCTCCACCGTGCGGGACGCCTCCCAGCCGCCCGCCGCCGCCCGCCCCTCCTTCAACCCCGTCACCATCCGCACCGCCCGCGACGTGGTGACCGCCGCCGCGCTCTACCTGCGCTGGCTGGGCTTCCGGGAGGTGGTGCAGCCCGAGGAGCGCCGCTCGTCCGTGACCCCGGCCGTCGAACTGCGCGGCCCCGGGCTGGTCGCCCAGGTCGACCCGACGACCCGGCCCGTACCGCTGCGCGCCGTCGAGTGCCTGTGGCTGGAGGGGCTCGCCTCGTCGTCGGCCGCCGTGTACTTCTCGCTCGCCGGGTACGAGGAGACCTCCCGCGCCCGCGCGGACGGCGTCGGCCTTCCGCTGTTCGTCATGGACCTCACCGGCACCCCGCAGCCCGTGAACACCCCCGCCGACGACCTCCTCGCGCGCGGGGCGTGAGCGGTTCGCGTACGCTCCCGCCGGTGCCGCGCGCCCGCCGCTCCCCCGGGACCCCGGGCGCGCGGCCGTCCGCGGCGCCCCGGCGCCGACGGGCCCCGGGGCGCCGGAGGATCAGTCGGGGCGCCCGTACCGCTCCCGCAGCTCGACCTTGCGCACCTTGCCGCTCACCGTCATCGGGAAGGCGTCCAGGACCTCCACCCGGCGCGGGACCTTGTAGTGCGCCAGCCGGTCGCGGCAGTACGCGGCGATCTCCTCGTACGTCGGCGGGTCGGCCGGGTCGCGCGGGACCACGCAGGCGAGCACCTCCTCCCCGTACCGCTCGTCGGGCACGCCCACCACCTGCACGTCGGCGATCTTGGGGTGGCCGTACAGGAACTCCTCGATCTCCCTCGGGTAGACGTTCTCCCCGCCCCGGATGATCATGTCCTTGATCCGGCCGACGATCCGCACGTACCCGTCCTCGCGCATCACCGCCAGGTCGCCGGTGCGCATCCAGCGGGCCGCGTCGATCACCTCGGCGGTCCTCTCCGGGTCGTTCCAGTAGCCGAGCATCACCCCGTACCCGCGGGTGTGCAGCTCGCCCGCCTCGCCGCGCGGCAGGGTCACCCCGCTCACCGGGTCGACGACCTTGACCTCGACGTGCGGCAGGGCGCGGCCGACCGTGCCGGTGCGGCGCTCCAGGTCGTCGTCGCGGCGGGTCTGCGTGGAGACGGGCGAGGTCTCCGTCATGCCGTAGCAGATGGACACCTCCGCCATGTTCATCTCGGCGACGACCCGCTTCATCACCTCCACCGGGCACGGCGACCCGGCCATGATCCCGGTGCGCAGGGAGGAGAGGTCGTGGGCGGCGAAGTCCGGCAGGTTCAGTTCGGCGATGAACATCGTCGGCACGCCGTACAGGGAGGTGCAGCGCTCCTGCTGGACGGCGCGCAGGGTGGCGGCCGGGTCGAAGGAGGGCGCGGGGATGACGACGCACGCCCCGTGGGAGGTGGCCGCCAGGTTGCCCATGACCATGCCGAAGCAGTGGTAGAACGGCACGGGCAGGCAGATCCGGTCCCGCTCGGTGTAGGCGAGCGTCTCCCCCACGGAGAAGCCGTTGTTGAGGATGTTGTGGTGGGAGAGGGTGGCGCCCTTGGGGAAGCCGGTCGTGCCGGAGGTGTACTGGATGTTGACCGGGTCGTCGCAGGACAGCAGCGCCTCGCGGGCGGCCAGGTCCGCCGAGAGCTCCGGGGTGGCGCGGGCGACCAGCGCGTCCCAGCTCGCGTCGCCGATGTACACGGTCTCGCGCAGCGCCGGGCACCGGGCGCGCACCTCTTCGACCAGCGCGCGGTAGTCGCTCGCCTTGTGGGCGAGGGACGCGACGAGCAGGCTGACGCCGGCCTGGTCGAGGACGTAGGCGAGTTCCTGGGCACGGTAGGCGGGGTTGATGTTCACCATGATCGCGCCGACGCGGGCGGTGGCGTACTGGACGAGGACCCACTCCGGGCAGTTGACCGCCCAGATGCCGACCCGGTCGCCCCGCTCCACGCCCGACGCGAGGAGCGCCCGCGCCAGTTCGTCGACGGCGGCGCCGAACCCGGCGTACGTCCAGCGGCGCCCGGACGCCACGTCGACGAGCGCCTCCCGGTCGGGGAACCGTTCGACGGCGCGCGCCAGGTTGGCGCCGATCGTGTCGCCGAGGAGCGGTGTGCCGCCCGTGCCGTGCGCGTACGAGAGCTGCTTCGCGCGGGTCACCGGAAGTCCTCCTCGCGGTACTCGTCGGCCGAGCCCTCCGCCGTGCGCTCGCGCAGCTCGATGCGGCGGATCTTGCCGGAGACGGTCTTGGGCAGCTCGGCGAACTCGATGCGCCGGATCCTCTTGTACGGGGCGAGGACCGCCCGGGCGTGCGCGAACAGCGCCTTCGCGGTGTCGGGTCCCGGCTCCCAGCCCGCGGCGAGGACGACGTACGCCTTCGGCACGGCCAGCCGCACCGGGTCGGGTGCGGGCACGACGGCGGCCTCGGCGACGGCCTCGTGTTCGAGGAGGGCGCTCTCCAGCTCGAAGGGGGAGATCTTGTAGTCGGAGCTCTTGAAGACGTCGTCGCGGCGGCCCACGTAGGTGAGGTACCCGTCGGCGTCGCGGGCGCCGATGTCGCCGGTGCGGTAGTACCCGCCCGCCATGGCCCCGGCGGTGCGCTCCGGGTCGCCGTGGTAGCCGGCCATCACCCCGACGGGGGCGTCCGACAGGTCCAGGGCGATCTCGCCCTCGTCGGCGCCGGGCTCCCCCGTCACCGGGTCGAGCAGTTCGACGCGGAAGCCGGGGCTGGGCCGTCCCATGGAGCCCGGCTTCAGCGGCTGGCCGGGGCTGTTGGCGATCTGCACGGCCGTCTCCGTCTGCCCGAAGCCGTCCCGGACGGTGACGCCCCAGGCGCGCCGCACGGCCGCGATGACCTCCGGGTTCAGCGGCTCGCCGGCCGCGACGACCTCGCGGGGCGGGGTGCGCAGCGCGGTCAGGTCGGCCTGGATGAGCATCCGCCAGACGGTCGGCGGCGCGCAGAAGCTGGTGACGCCGTGCCGGTCCATCTCCGCCATGAGGCGGGCGGCGTCGAAGCGCGTGTAGTGGTGGATGAAGACGGTCGCCTCGGCGTTCCAGGGGGCGAAGAGGTTGGACCAGGCGTGCTTCGCCCAGCCGGGTGAGGAGATGTTGAGGTGCACGTCGCCGGGGCGCAGGCCGATCCAGTACATCGTCGCCAGATGACCCACGGGGTACGAGGTGTGGGTGTGCTCGACGAGTTTGGGGCGGGCGGTGGTGCCGGAGGTGAAGTACAGCATCAGGGGGTCGGAGGCGTCGGTGGGGCCGTCCGGGACGAAGGCGGGGTCGGCCGTGTACGCCTCCTCGTACGGCGCCCAGCCGCCCGCCGCCCCGCCCGGGGCGCACCCCACCGGGGCGCCGACGGCGATGCGGGTGTACTCCCCCGGTACGTCGTCGAACTTCGCCGTGTCGGCGGCGCGGACGATCACGTGGCGGGCCCGGCCGCGCTCGACCCGGTCCCGCAGGTCGGCCGGGCCCAGGAGCGGCGTGGCGGGGATGACGACGGCACGGAGCTTCATCGCGGCGAGAGCGGTCTCCCACAGCTCCGCCTGGTTGCCGAGCATCACGACGATCCGGTCCCCGGCCCGTACGCCGTGCGCGTCGCGCAGCCAGTTGGCGACGCGGGCGGAGCGGGCGGACATCTCCGCGAAGGACAGTCGCGTCTCGGCGCCGTCCTCCTCGACGATGTGCAGCGCCGTCCGGTGGTTGCCGTCCGCGATCGCGTCGAACCAGTCCAGCGCCCAGTTGAACCGGGCGGGGCGGGGCCAGGCGAACCCCGCGTACGCCGCCTCGTAGTCCTCCCGGTGCCGTAGCAGGAAGTCCCGGGCGGCCCGGAACTGCTCGGTCGCGCCGCTACCCGACATCTGTGTCCTCCTCGTTGCGGGACCCGTCCGCGCCATCGTGTAATCAGTGACCCAGGTCTCACTACCCCCGTACGGGGGTGAAGCGGCGGGCGGGAGCGGTACGCGTGGGCGAACGGCGGAGTGACACGGCCGAACTGCGGACGGCGCTGCTCCGGATGCGCCGGGCCACGGGGCTTCCCGTGGCGTTCGGCGGGCTGCTCGACGAGCGGCCCCGGGCCCCGCTGCGGATCGAGGAGCTGTCGGGCGCGTCGTCCGACGTGCTGCGCGGGCTGGCGATCAGCCCCGGGAGCGGTCTGGGCGGCCGGTCGATGGCGCTGGCCCGGCCGTGCGCGGTGACGGACTACCCGGTGGCGCGGCACATCAGCCACGAGTACGACGAGCCGGTCGCCGCCGAGGGCCTGCGGTCGGTGCTGGCCGTGCCGGTGGTGGTGCGCCGCCGGGTGCGGGCGGTGCTGTACGGGGCGCTGCGCACCCCGCAGCCGCTGGGCGACCGGGTGCTGGACGCGGCGGTGGCGGCGGCGCGGGACATGGAGCAGGCGCTGGCGGTACGGGACGAGGTGCGGCGCCTCGCGGCCCCGGTGCCGGTGCCCGTGCCCGGTGCAGGCGCGGCGGCGTGGGAGGCCGTGCGGGAGGCGCACGGGGAGCTGCGCGCGCTGGCGCCGCGCATCGCGGACCCGGCGGTGCGCGCCGAGCTGCTGGCGGTGTGCGGGCGGCTCGCGTCGGCGGGCGCTTCCGGCACGGCGGCGGGCGCCTCGGGCCCGGGCGTTTCGGATCCGAGGGCTTCGGGCCGGGGGGCTTCGGGTCCGGGTGCCACGGGTCCGGGTGCCACGGGTCCGGGCGCGCCGAGGGTGGGGCTGGCGCCCCGGGAGGTGGACGTGCTGGCGGCGGTGGCGGCGGGCGCGACCAACGCCGACGCGGCCCGGCGCCTGGGAGTGCGGCCCGAGACGGTGAAGGGGTACCTGCGGTCGGCGATGCGCAAGCTGGACGCGCACACCCGGCTGGAGGCGGTGGTGGCTGCCCGGCGGGCGGGGCTCCTCCCGTAGGGCCGGGCCACCCGGCGAAGGCGCCGAACCGGACGCCGTACGGGGTGCCGCCACCCAGGACGCCGAGCGTGCACGCGGTCCCCTCCGCGTCCGTCGGAGCACGCCGGAGGAGGAGCCGCCGGGCGCGGACGGCACCGTCGAGGGCGCGGGCGGAGCGCACGGGTGGCGCCGTCGACGCCGTGGCGGCACGCTGCCGAGCCGTGCGGACACCTCCTGTCCGCACGACCGCAAGAGCCCGGCCATGCCGGGGCAAACCAGGGCGTATATCCTGCACGGGGTGTGCGCGGAGGCACGTACGGCACGCTCCACGGCAGCACACGGGCCCGCACGCAGGAGGTGAGTACCGGAAGATGAGCCTGCCCTCCAGGAAGCACAGCCGGCGCCGCGGCCAGGAGCCGGTCCCGCCGCACCCCTCCTCCCCGACGGCGGCCGCCCGCGAGACCGGGAGCAGCGTCGTCGCGGCGTCCCTGTACCGGGACGGCCGCAAGGTGTCGTCCCCGGCGTCCCTCTCCGACACGTTCCGCCGGCTGCGCGAGGAGCCGGACGGCATGGCGTGGATCGGCCTGCACCGGCCGTCCGCGGAGGAACTGCTGTCGCTCGCCGCGGAGTTCGACCTCCACGAACTGGCCGTCGAGGACGCCCTGGAGGCCCACCAGCGGCCGAAGCTGGAGCGGTACGGCGACACGCTGTTCGTCGTCCTGCGCGCCGCCCGCTACATGGACGCGCAGGAGGAGGTCGACTTCGGCGAGCTGCACGTCTTCGTCGGCCCCGACTTCCTCATCACCGTCCGGCACGGCCCCGCCCCGGACCTCTCGGCGGTCCGCCGCCGCATGGAGGACACCCCGGACCTGCTGGCCCTGGGCCCGGAGGCGGTGCTGTACGCGATCCTGGACGCGGTGGTCGACGGGTACGCCCCGGTCGTGGCGGGCGTGCAGAACGACATCGACGAGATCGAGACCGAGGTGTTCCGCGGCGACCCGGCGGTGTCCCGCCGCATCTACGAACTGTCCCGCGAGATGGTCGAGTTCCAGCGCGCCACCCGCCCCCTGGTCGGCATGCTGCACAACCTGATGGCGGGCTTCACCAAGTACGGCACGGACGAGGAACTCCAGCGCTACCTCCGCGACGTCGCCGACCACGTGACCCACATCAGCGAACGCGTCGACGGCTTCCGCCAGGCCCTGACGGAGATCCTCACGGTCAACGCGACCCTGGTCACCCAGCAGCAGAACGCGGAGATGCGCGCCCTGGCGGAAGCGGGCTTCGAACAGAACGAGGAGATCAAGAAGATCTCCTCGTGGGCGGCCATCCTGTTCGCACCCACGTTGGTGGGAACCGTCTACGGCATGAACTTCGACCACATGCCGGAGCTGCACTGGGCGGGCGGCTACCCGTTCGCGATCCTGCTGATGGCAGCGGTGTGCGTCAGCCTGTACGTGGTCTTCAAGCGGCGCGACTGGCTGTAGGCGGTGACGCGGATCCACCGATCAATTTCGCGATAGCGAATGCAGTGAAAGGGCGTTTCGAGGCCCTGGGGAGAATGCGCGGCGCTGAGGAGTGGACGTTCCTCCATATGCTCTTCCGCGCCCCCTCTACGGCGTGTCGGCAGTAGCACCCCCGCCGCGCTCGTCACTGAGAGTGCAGGATCAGGCCGCGCCGGCGGCTGCCCGTTTCAATGAAGCCCGCGCCACGAAGGCGGGGAGAACGGCGTCCGCGATGCCGCTCGTCGTCTCGCGTGAAGGTTTGGGGTCTTCTGGGGCGCACTCGGGCACCGGAGCGGTTCGCGGAGCCGCCGGCCTGGGGACCGGAGGTGTCCGGCGATCTCTCGGCTCCGGGAGAATGCTTGGATGGGAGCTTCCGGCGCGAAGTTTGGAGAAGAGTCCGCCCCGTT
>NZ_JAWCTQ010000110.1:0-549 GCF_032423885.1 Streptomyces tamarix
TCGTGTTGGGTGCGGCGTTCGTGCCGATGGTCGCCACCGGTGTGGCGGGCGGGTACGGGACCTACAGCAACATCAAGGCCGCCTACGGCGAGGGGACGGCGGTGGGCGCGGTCGCGGCCGGTGAGGGCGCGACCGCCGTTCTGGCGCTGCTGCTGCTCGGGCTGACGATGCTCGGGCAGTCCTCCCCGCTGGCGATCCGCGCCGGCCTGTGGGCCCTGCCGGTCGCGGCGTCGGTCATGGCGGCCATGGCCGCCACGAGTGATGGGGAGCGGGTCATCTACGCCCTGACCCCCATGGGCATGACCGCGGCGGCGGAGGGGGCGGCGTTCCTGGCGCGGCGGATCGTGGTCCACCGCGACGGCCGCGACGCCGAGGCCGAACGCCGGGCGGCGGCCGTCGTCCAGGCGCTGGCCTACCACCGGGCCCGCTCCACCCACCACCCCCACGCCAAGGTCCGCAAGCGGTCGGATCTGAAGTCGTGGAGGCTCGCCCGCAAGGTCGGCACCGGCGACCACGCCCTGGGCGACCGACTGCTGGACGTGCAGCGCC
>NZ_JAWCTQ010000111.1:0-543 GCF_032423885.1 Streptomyces tamarix
CCGAAAAAAGCACGACGCCCCGGCACCACCGCCCCGACGAGGGACTCGGACGGTCCCGGGGCGGCCTGACCTGCAAGATCCACCTCGCCGGCGAAGGCGGCTGCCGCCCCATGGCCCTCGTGCTCACCCCGGGCCAGTGGGGCGACGCCCCGCAGATGGTCGAGGTCTTGGACCGGATCCGGGTCCCCCGGCCGCTGGGCGGACGACCCCGGACCCGGCCGGACCACGTCAGCGGGGACAAGGCATACAGCTCCCGCCGAAACCGCCGCTACCTGCGAAGACGCCACATCCGGCACACCATCCCCGAACCGAGGGACCAACGAGCCAACCGGCAACGCAGAGGCAGACAAGGCGGCAGGCCCGCCGGCTTCGACCGCGACCGCTACCGGCGCCGCAACGAGGTCGAGCGGACCATCAACCGGCTCAAGAACTCCCGCGCGGTCGCCACCCGCTACGACAAGCGGGCCTACGTCTTCCACGGCACCGTCACCACCGCAGCGATCCGACTCTGGCTCCGACAGTGATCCGCCGGACAGAACCTAG
>NZ_JAWCTQ010000112.1:0-451 GCF_032423885.1 Streptomyces tamarix
TCTTCTGCGCGCGGGTCAGCTCCCTGCCCTGCCCACTCACGACGCACCCCCGACCAGCGCGAGCACGGCGGCGACGACGAGCAGGGCCCCGGCGGCGTAGGTCAGATCGATCGCACGCTGGAGCCGGGCGAACTTGGCCACCGAGATCCGGGCCAGGCCGGCGATGTCCTGCGCCCGCCCGTCCTGGTCGAGGTGGGCGCGGATCTCGTCGGGGCTAAGGGTGGCCCACAGGGGGAAGCCGGCCCCGCCGGAAAGGTTCGGGCGCACCGCCCGCAGCAGCAGCCCCACCACGACCAGCAGCACGACGACACCGGCGCCGCCGACCACGGCCGCGGCCACCGGCAGCCGCACGGCGCCCGCGAGGGTCCAGACGCCGGCCAGGGCGGCGCCGGTGAACGCCAGTAGCAGCGACGCCTTCGTGTCCGTGCGGGCCAGCTCCGCCTTCACCTCC
>NZ_JAWCTQ010000113.1:0-448 GCF_032423885.1 Streptomyces tamarix
TGAGGTGAAGGCGGAGCTGGCCCGCACGGACACGAAGGCTTCGTTGCTGCTGGCGTTCACCGGCGCCGCCCTCGCCGGCGTCTGGACCCTCGCGGGCACCGTGCGGCTGCCGGTGGCCGCGGCCGTGGTCGGCGGCGCCGGCGTCGTCGTGCTGCTGGCCGTGGTGGGGCTGCTGCTGCGGGCGGTGCGCCCGAACCTTTCCGGCGGTACCGGTTTCCCCCTGTGGGCCAGGCTCACCCCTGACGAGATCCGCGCCCACCTCGCCCAGGACGGGCGGGCGCAGGACATCGCCGGGCTGGCCCGGATCGCGGTGGTCAAGTTCGCCCGGCTCCAGCGCGCGATCGATCTGACCTACGCCGCCGGGGCCCTGCTCGTCACTGCTGCGGTGATCGCGCTGGGAGGTGCGTCGTGAGTGGGCAGGGCAGGGAGCTGACCCGCGCGCAGAAGG
>NZ_JAWCTQ010000114.1:0-415 GCF_032423885.1 Streptomyces tamarix
GCCGCAGATCGGGTTGGAACGGTCGACCTCTGAGCAGGCCGTACCCGCCCTGGAACCCGCCCCGGCCACACCCGACCCAGTCGGGCAGGAAGAGACCACCCCGACCGACCAGACGACCGACCCGACGACCGATTCGGTGGTCGTTCCGGTGGTCGACGGGGAGTCGAGTGGTCGGGTGGTGGTCGGTGCGGTCGCGGCCGAGCAGGCGCCGCGCCGTCGGGTGACCGGTCGGGTCCCCGACGCCGCCCGCTCACCCCGACCCCGCCGCACCCGCGACGAACTACTCACTGAGACACGGAAGTTGACCGAGTCGTGGCCGGTGACGGAGCTGACCGCCGACCGCATCCGTAAGGCGGTGCGCACGTCGGCGGACAACGGCCGATGGCTGCGCGACACCCTGCGCACCGAACGGGGA
>NZ_JAWCTQ010000115.1:0-413 GCF_032423885.1 Streptomyces tamarix
ATCCGCGGACGGGCCTTACGGGCGCCGGCCGCGTGCTGATGGGCCCGGCAGGACGTCGAGTCGACACCGACCATCGACCAGTCGATCCGCCCGGCAAGGTCGGCGTCGGCCTGGATCGACTGCAGGATCCGGTCCCAGGTGCCGTCCGCCGACCAGCGGCGATGCCGTTCGTAGACGGTCTTCCACGAGCCGTAGCGTTCCGGCAGGTCACGCCACGGGACACCGGTCCGGATCCGGAACAGGATCCCGTTGATCACGGTGCGGTGGTCGTTCCACCGGCCGCCCCGGCCACCCGGCGGAGGCAGATGCGGCTCCAGCAGCGACCACTCGCGATTCGTCAGATCCCCCCGACCCATGACCCAACCAACGAGCGACCGGTCGGAAGGTCACATGATCCGCCGGACAGAACCTAG
>NZ_JAWCTQ010000116.1:0-403 GCF_032423885.1 Streptomyces tamarix
CCCCCGTTCGGTGCGCAGGGTGTCGCGCAGCCATCGGCCGTTGTCCGCCGACGTGCGCACCACTTGGCGGATGCGGTCGGCGGTCAGCTCCGCCGCCGACCACGACTCGGTCAACTGCCGTGTCTCAGTGAGTAGTTCGTCGCGGGTGCGGCGGGGTCGGGGTGAGCGGGCGGCGTCGGGGACTCGACCGGTCACCCGACGGCGCGGCGCCTGTTCGGCCGCGACCGACCCGACCGCCACCCGACCACTCGGCTCCCCGTCGACCGCCGGGACGGCCGCCGGATCGGCCGTCGGGTCGGTCGGGGTGGTCTCTTCCTGCCCGACTGGGTCGGGTGTGGCCGGGGCGGGTTCCAGGGCGGGTACGGCCTGCTCAGAGGTCGACCGTTCCAACCCGATCTGCGGT
>NZ_JAWCTQ010000117.1:0-388 GCF_032423885.1 Streptomyces tamarix
AGGACCAGGACGGAGGTGAGCAGCACGTTCCAGGTGAAGATCGGCATGCGGAACATGGTCATGCCCGGGGCGCGCATGCAGATGATGGTGGTGATGAAGTTGACCGCGCCCAGGATGGTGCCGAACCCGGACAGGGCCAGGCCCATGATCCATAGGTCGCCGCCGAGGTAGGGGGTGCGTTCTTTGCCGCTGAGGGGGGTGTAGGCGGTCCAGCCGAAGTCGGCGGTGCCTTGGGTGGTGAGCAGGCCGCTGACGACGATGAGGCCGCCGAAGAGGAACAGCCAGTAGGAGAACATGTTCAGCCGCGGGAAGGCCACGTCGGGGGCGCCGATCTGCAACGGCATGATCGCGTTGGCGAACCCGGCGAAGGTGGGGGTGGCGAACAGCA
>NZ_JAWCTQ010000118.1:0-384 GCF_032423885.1 Streptomyces tamarix
GAGATTCCCAACGACATCACGCAGGAGACCCCGGCGTCCTTCGAGCCCACGCTCGACTACGTCGTGGTCAAGGCGCCCCGGTTCGCGTTCGAGAAGTTCCCCTCCGCCGACTCCACCCTCACCACGACGATGAAGTCGGTCGGCGAGGCCATGGCCATCGGCCGCAACTTCACCGAAGCCCTCCAAAAGGCCCTGCGCTCCCTGGAGAAGAAGGGCAGCCAGTTCACCTTCGTCGGCGACCCCGGCGACAAGGCCGAGCTGCTGCGCGAGGCGGTCCGCCCCACCGACGGCCGGATCAACGCCGTCATGCAGGCCATCCGCGCCGGCGCCACCCGCGAGGAGGTCTTCGACGCGACGAAGATCGACCCGTGGTTCGTCGACCAG
>NZ_JAWCTQ010000119.1:0-361 GCF_032423885.1 Streptomyces tamarix
GGGGCCTTTGGCCGGTGTGATCGTGCAGCTGGGTGGTCAGACCCCGCTGGGGTTGGCGCAGGCGTTGAAGGACAACGGCGTGCCGATCGTGGGCACCTCCCCGGAGGCCATCCACGCCGCCGAGGACCGCGGCGCCTTCGGCCAGGTCCTCAAGGAGGCCGGTCTCCCGGCGCCCAAGCACGGCACCGCGACCACCTTCGCCGAGGCCAAGGAGATCGCCGACGAGATCGGCTACCCGGTCCTGGTCCGCCCCTCGTACGTGCTGGGCGGGCGCGGCATGGAGATCGTCTACGACGAGGCGCGCCTGGAGACGTACATCGCCGAGTCCACCGAGATCAGCCCCACCCGGCCGGTCCTGGTG
>NZ_JAWCTQ010000012.1:0-170934 GCF_032423885.1 Streptomyces tamarix
CCGACGGCGCCCCGGCCCGACCGGACGGCGCGCCCGGCGCCCGGGCCGTCACGGGATGGCCGCGGCGTGGGCGTGGAGGTCGCGGACGAGGGCGCCGAGCAGGCCGCCGCCCTCCTGCGCGGGCGGCAGGCGGCGCAGTACGCGCCGCACGTCCGGGGTGGTGCGCTCGTGCTGCCGGCGGGCCTCGTCGGCGGTCGCGTCCGGGTCGTCGGGCGCGGCCAGCCCGGCGGCCTTCGCGGCGTACGCGACGCCCCGTGCGTGGGACGCCATGTGGGCGACGGCCGCCGCGTGCCCGGCGGCCCGCGCGGCCGCCTCCGCGGCGGGTTCGCCCACCTCCCGGGCGGCGGCGTGCGCGGCGGCCGCGAGGGCGCGGAGCCGTCCGACGCGCAGTTCTCCGCGCGCGAAGGCCCGGGCGCCGTCGACGGCGTCCCGGGGCCGGGTGTCGTGCGGGGCGCGCGCTTCGAACAGGGGCAGGGTCCGCTCGGCGCAGTCGGCCGCCCAGACGGCCACGACCCGCCGGTCGTCCTCGCTCAGGGTCAGGGGGCCGGGTTCTCTCTTCACGGGGCCGCATTCTCCCACCGGGTGGCGCGACCCGCCGCGCGGGCGACGCGGGCCGTCACGGGGGGCGGCCCGGGTGGTCCGGTCGGGTGCGGCGTGCGTCGCGCCGGCCGGCGGGGCCGGTGCGGTGCCGTTCGCGTCACCGCCGGGACGGCTCCAGGAGGCGGCACGGGACCCGCCGTTCGGTCAGTCCCCCGCGGCCGTCCGGGTCGACCCGGTACAGGCCCGCCTCCGGGGCGCGGGTCACCGCCTCCGTCAGCTCCCCTCCCGTGAAGAGGGCCGCGGCGCCGTCCTCCACCGCCCATCCGCCCGGCAGGTTCCCGGCGGCCACGGCCGCCCGGTAGGAGGGGCGGCGGCCGGGTTCGGTGTCGTAGTGCGGGCAGACGGAACCGGGCAGCAGGCCGAGGCCGTCCGGCAGGTGGGTGAGGGGTCCGAAGGAGTCGGTGTGGGAGCCCTCCGCCCAGCAGTTGGCGCCCGCGCTGATCCCGCAGAGCAGCGTCCCCCGGTCGTACGCCTCGCGCAGCAGCCGGTCCACGCCGTGGACGCGCCACACCGCCAGGAGGTTCGCGGTGTTGCCGCCGCCCACGTAGACGACGTCCTGCGACAGGAGGAACGCGCGCAGGGCGTCGTCGTCGAGTTCCCTGCGGAACAGCGGCAGCACGGACGGGACGAGGTCGGGGCGGTCGCCGAAGGCGGCGAGGAACTTGTCGACGTAGACGGCGGCGTCGCCGCTCGCCGTCGGCAGGAAGCACACCTTGGGCCGTGGGGTGCGGGCGTGGCCGAGGACCCAGTCGTCCAGCACCCCGTCGTCGTCGATGGAGAAGCCCCCTCCGAGCAGGGCGAGACGGTGCTGCGGGGCGGCGACGGGCACGGGCCCTCCTCGGGGTGCGGGACGGTTCTGCGGCTTCGGAGGGGACGATGCCGTGCGACGGCCTTCCCCCGCAAGCAGAAGGGCGCACCGGGGTTCGGTGCGGCGCGGCACCGCCCCGCCGGTGCCGCGGCCCGTCGGCCTACGCCCCGGCGGCGGGACGGTAGGTGCACACGTGCACGCCGGTGCCGCTGGTGGTCGTGGAGACCAGCTCCAGCCTGCGCATCCGGCCGTTGCCGGGGAAGAGGGACTTCCCGCCGCCGAGGATCACCGGCATGATCATCAGCCGGAGTTCGTCGACCAGGTCCTCGTCCAGCAGGGTGCGGACGAGGCTGGGGCTGCCCATGACGAGCAGGTCGCCGCCCTCGGTCCCGCGGAGCTCGCGGACGCGGGCGACGGCCTCGTCGCCCGGGACGCGCGTGGTGTTCTCCCACGTCAGGTCGGAGTCGCCGAGGGTCCGGGTCACGACGTACTTGCGGAGGGAGTTCATCCGGTCGGCGAACGGGTCGCCCGCCCGCTCCGGCCAGGCACCGGCCATCGCCCGCCACGTACGACGTCCGAGCAGCAGCGCGTCGGCCTTCCCCAGCGCGTCGTCGAACGCGCCGCCCACGACCTCCGGGTCGAAGAACGGGTGCGACCAGCCGCCGTGGGCGAAGCCGCCGTCGGTGTCCTCCTCGGGGCCGCCCGGGGCCTGCACCACGCCGTCGAGGCTGACGAACTCGCTGATCACGATGCGCATGTGACTCTTTCCTTTGCTCACCACGGGGTTACGGCAAGGGAGACCGCCGTGCCCCGGGAAACTCATCGGCCCCGCCCCACCGCACGGGGTGATGTGGCTCACACAGTCGTACGGGGGTCGTACCGGGGCGTTCAGGGGGTTCGCCGGGCCGCGCGGGCGGCGCGCCACTCGGGGGCGAGGACGGCCCAGACCTCCTCGTCGTGCCGCTCGCCCCGGTACGGGTGGCTCTCCCTGAGCACGGCCTCCCTCGTCATCCCGAGGCGCCGGGCGACGGCGATGCTGGGCGCGTTGCCGGAGGAGACCCACCACTCCACGCGGTGGACGCCCCGCTCCTCGACGGCCCAGTCGATGACCGCGCGGGCGGCGCGGGTCACCAGTCCCCTGCCGGTCGCCGCCGGCTCCAGCCAGCAGCCCGCCTCGGCGGTGCCCTGCCGGAGGTCCATCCGGCGCAGGACGACGGCGCCGACGAGGGTGCCGTCCGCCCGGATGCCGTGGATCCGCCCCGTGTCGGACGCGGCCTTCTCCGCGTACGCCTGGAGGAACGCCCTGCTCGACTCCAGGTCGGTCACGACGTCGGGGAGGGCGTTGAACCGGCCGATGAACTCCCGGCCCCGGTCGATGTGGGCGAGGAACTCCTCGGCCTGCGGGGGTTCGAGCGGGGCCAGTTCGGCGCCGTCGTCCCCCAGGGGCATCGCGTACATCGTCACCTTCCATGTGAGCGGCGGCGCTTGGCGCACGGATCTTCTCATGGTCGGTGCCACGGGTACGCGCCCGGCCCGCGCCGGGGCGCGAGCCGGCGCGGACCGGGCGGACCGGGTGCGTGATCAGTCGTCGACGACGTCCATGACCTGCGCGAGGTCGACGAACTTGAAGCCGGTGGCGTCGCGGTCGTCGACGGAGGGGGTGTCGTCGCCGTCCTGGACGACGAGCAGGCCGTTGGGGTACTTGCGGCCGAGCGGGGCGTTCAGCACGGCGGCGCCGTCGCACTCCTCGGCGCCGTCGAGGACGGAGGAGGCGGCGACGCGGAAGCCGGCCTCGTACTCGTTGTCGTCGGCCAGTTCGCGGTCGTACAGGGCGAAGGTGTTGTCGCCCTGGCTGGAGGCGAGGACGTAGCCGTCGCCGTCCGCCTCCGTCAGCAGGGTCAGGCCCTCCACGTCGGCCGCGAGGTGCTCACCGCCGTGACCCGGGTCGGGGGCGGTGGGCGAGCACTCGTCGCTCTCCTCGTCGTACGCCGCCGGGACGCCGTACTCGCGGACCTTGTCGATCAGTACGGGCGTGCCGGTGAGGTCGGCGCGCACCCGCCAGATGCCGACGTCCTCCTGGCCGGCGTACAGGGTGCCGTTCGCGGGGTCGACGACCATGCCCTCGACCTGCGGGAGTTCACCGGGCTCGCCGCACGGGGACCAGGAGGTGCCGTCGGGGAGGCGGAACGCGGCGGGCAGGTCCAGCGTGCGGACCTTGCGGTAGCCGACCGTGCCGTTGGTGCGGGCGACCAGCTCCAGCAGGGCGACCGTGGTGCGGTTGTTGCGGCTGACCAGCGCGTAGGAGCGGCGGGTGGTCGGGTCGGTCCAGGTGGCGAGGCCGTAGGCGGTGTCCTGCTCGTTGATCTCCTCCTGGTCGGTGGAGAAGATCGGGGCGGCCTGCGGGTCGGTGACGTCGGTGAGCGGACCGGCCGGGTTGTCGCGGTCGATGCGGTAGACGCGGAGGCGGTCGTGGCCGCGGTCACTGACGACGGCGAGGTCGGAGCGGACGCCGGCCAGGGCCGTGCCGTGCACGAGGTCGACGTTGTTGAAGCGGCCGGGGGCGTCGTCGGGGCCGGCCGGCGGCGGCGCGGGGAGCGACTGGACCTGGCGGGCGTCGAGGTCGTAGACGCGCAGCCCGCCCTCCTTGGCGGTGGCGATGACGAGGCTGCGGTCCGGGGCGGCGGCGTTGCGCCAGATCGCGGGGTCGTCGGCGTCGGCGTTCCCGCCCTGGTCGTCGTCGTGGAGGGGGGCCGTCTCGGCCCGGGCGGTGACGGCGGGCAGCGACTCCGCGGCGGTCGCCGCGTGGGCGGGTACGACCGAACTGGCCAGGGCCGTGCACAGCAGCAGCGCGGCGGTGGCCGGAAGGGCGGATCGGCGGACGGTCACGTACGTCTCCTCCGTGTCGGGGGTGTGCATCCGCAAGATCGTCGGGCGGCACGGAAGCCGCCGGGTTACACCCCGCCGAAGGGGGCCGGACCGCGCCGCGAACACGCGGTGTCGGGTGTTCGGCCCGTCGTGAAGCGGCGGCGCCGTGGCGGGCCGGCCGGCGCCGCGGCACCGGAAGGGCGCCGCGCGACCGCTCCGCGACCCCCGGGTACGCCACGGGGGCGCCCGCCGCGACCGCGCGGGCGCCCCCGGTCCTCCGTCAGCCCTCCGCGGCGCCGGTACGGGGCCGCAGTCCGGCCGCCGCGACGGCGGCGCCGACGAGGCACAGCACGCCGGTGACGATCACCGCGGTGTGCACGCCGCCCATGAACGCCTGGCCGCTCCCCTCCACGACCGCGGCCCTCACCTGGGCCGGCATGCCGGCGGAGACGGGCGACACGCCCATCGCCACGGCGTCCTTCGCCTCCTCCAGCCGCCCGGCGAGCTCCGCCGGAACCCCGGCGCGCGTCAGCTCCCCGGTGAGCGTGGAACCGACCCGGCTGCTGATGAGCGACACGAGGACCGACGTGCCGAGCGCGCCGCCGACCTGCAGGGCGGTCGCCTGGAGCCCGCCCGCCACGCCGCTGTCCCTGACGGGCGCCTGGCCCACGATGGCGTCGGACGACGCGGACAGGACCATGCCGACGCCGAGGCCGAGCGCGACGAACGGCGGCCACATCGTGGCGTACGAGGAGGCCGTGTCCCAGGTGAGCATGCCGAACGTGGCGGCGGCCTGGAGCAGCATGCCCAGCGGCATGGTGAGCCGGGGCCCGAAGCGGCCCGTCAGCACCGCCCCGAGCGGGGAGGCGACGAGCGAGGCGAGGCTCAGCGGCAGCGTGCGCACTCCGGCCTCGACGGGCGAGTAGCCGCGGACGTTCTGCAGGTAGAGCATCACGAAGAAGATCACGCCGAGCAGGACGAAGAAGTTCAGCGCGGTGACGACCGTTCCGACGGTCAGCGCGCGGTTGCAAAACAGCCGCATCGGCAGCAGCGGGTGCTCGACGCGCGTCTCGTACCAGCCGAAGACCACGAGGAGCAGGACGCCGGCGGCGACGGCGCCCAGGGTGCCGGGCGAGGTCCATCCCCAGGTCTCGCCCTTGACGACGCCGAAGACGGCGGAGAGCAGTCCGAGGGCGAGCAGGACGACGCCGGGCACGTCGAAGCGGTGGCGCCCGCCGGGGTTCTTGCTCTCGGGGAGGACGGCGGCGCTGACGAGCAGCGCGATCACGCCGATGGGCGCGTTGACGAAGAAGACCGACTCCCACGAGACGTGTTCGACGAGGAGGCCGCCGACGATGGGGCCGAGCGCGGTCGACACGGCCGAGACCATGGCCCAGATGCCCACGGCCATGCCGAACTTCCGGGGCGGGAAGGCCGCCCGCAGCAGACCGAGCGTGTTGGGCATGAGGAGACCGCCGAAGAAGCCCTGCGCGGCGCGGAAGGCGATCACGCCCTCGATCGAGCCGGCCAGGCCGATGGCCACCGAGGCGAGGGTGAAGCCGACGATGCCGACGACGTAGTACGTGCGCCGGCCGAAGCGGTCGCCGAGCTTGCCGCCGAGGATCAGGGTCGCCGCGAGGGCCAGGAGGTAGGCGTTGGTGACCCACTGGAGGTCCGCGGTGGACGCGTGGAGGGTGCGGCCGATCTCGGGGTTGGCGATGGCGACGACGGCCCCGTCGAGTTGGACCATGAACAGGCCGAAGGCGACGGCGAGCAGGGTCAGCCAGGGGTTGGCGCGCCGCCCCGTGGCGCCGGCGGCCCCTGGGGGCGCGGCGGGCGGGGCGGAAGCGGCTACGGGTGTTGCGGACATGGGGATGCGGAGTCCTCGGAACGTGGCGGTACGGATGGACGGCGCGCCGCGGCGGACCGTCGGCGGCACGGGCGCGCGGCACGGCGGCACGGGAGGCGGCACGGCGGCGCGCAGGGGCAAGCGCCGCGCGCACGGAGGCGGAGGGGCGTCCGTGCGCGCGGTCGGGAACCTCCGGTGGAGGCGGCGGGACTACTCGGCCGCGGGGTGGAGGTGGTGCGTCAGCGACGTGAGCGCGCCCACGGCGGAGCCGAGGGCGTCCATCTCCCCGTCGGTGAGGAACTGCAGCGCGCGGGCGACGTGCGCGTTGCGGAGGCGTTGGACCTCCGCCAGCTCGCGCCGGGCCCGGGGCGTCGGGTGGAGGTGCGCGATCCGCTTGTCGGCCGCGTCGCGCCGCCGCTCCAGCAGACCGGCCTCGGTGAGCTGGGAGACGAGGGCGCTGACGTTGTTCGGCCGCATGAGGAGGGCGTCGGCCGCCTCGCGCACCGTGGCGCCCTCGTGGCGCATGACGAAGCGGAGCAGCGCGAGCTGCCCCTCGGCCGGCTTGGGGTGCCGGATGTCCTGGGCGATCCGGCGCTCCAGGGCGCGGTTCAGCTCCGGAAGGCACTGCGCCAGCACGGAGGCCAGGCGGTCGGTGTCCGGAGCGGACGCGCGGGGATCGGGCATTCCCCAAGAATAGGTCTTATAAGATAGCTATGTCAACGTACCTATGCCCCGAGGGCGGCGGAGGGGGCCTCGGAGAGGCTGGGGAAAGGGCCCCGACGGCGGAAGGGACCGCGCGGTACGCGGTCCCTTCCGCCTGGTGGCCGGTGCCCCGGCCGCCGGTCAGGCGTCGCCCGGCCTGACGCGACCGCGCCAGGCGCCGGACTCGCCGCCCCGCGTCTCGATGTACTCCTTGAACCGGCGCATGTCGCCCTTGACGCGGCGGTCGATCGTGCCGGTCAGGTCGGCGGCCTTCTCGGCGAGGCCGGTCGGTTCGACGTCCATCACCAGCTCCACGCGCGTGTGCGTCTCGTCGACGCGCTGGAAGCTGACGACGCCCTTCTGCTGGGTGTCGCCGCTCACCGTCCGCCAGGCGATGCGCTCGTCGGGGAGCTGGTCGATGATCTCGGTGTCGAACTCGCGGCGGACGCCGCCGATCTTCGTCGTCCAGTGGTTGTGCCGGTCGTCGACCTGCCTGACCTCTTCGACGCCCTCCATGAAGTTCGGGAACTCCTCGAACTGGGTCCACTGGTTGTACGCGGTGCGGACCGGCACCTCGACCTCGACGGTCTCCTTCACCTTGCTCATCAGTCACTCCTTGGTCTCGTGGCGGTGGCGCGAGGGGCACGCGCCGCGCTCGGCACCGGTGAGCGGGTACCCGCTCGCCCCGGATCATGCACGCGCGCACCGGACCGGCCGGAGCGGGAGGCGGCGCGGGGTACCCCGTTCGGGGGGCGGGGACTGTTAGGGGTCCGGCTCGCGGGGTACCTCTGCGCGGACCGCACGGATCCACGCTCAGGGGTGTCGTATGGAGATCGGGTACAAGCTCGCGGCGGAGGCGTTCGCACCGGGCGAGCTGGTGAGGCAGGCTGTCCTGGCCGAGGAGGCCGGGTTCGACTTCGTCGAGATCAGCGACCACTTCCATCCGTGGCTGGACAACCAGGGGCACTCGCCGTTCGCCTGGACCGTACTCGGCACGATCGCGGCGAAGACGAGCCGGATCGGCCTGGCCACCGGGGTGACGTGCCCGACGATGCGGTACCACCCGGCGGTCATCGCGCAGGCCGCGGCGACGCTGGCGCTGCTGTCGGAGGGGCGGTTCGTGCTCGGCGTCGGCTCGGGCGAGCGGCTGAACGAGCACATCGTCGGCGAGGGCTACCCGGCGGTCGCCACGCGCCACGAGATGCTCCGCGAGGCCCTGGAGATCATCCGGCTGCTGTGGAGCGGCGGGTACCGCTCGTACGAGGGGAAGCACCTGCGGCTGGAGGACGCCCGCGTCTTCGACCTGCCGCCGTCGCCGCCGCTCCTCGCCGTGGCGGCGAGCGGGCCCGACTCGACGCGGGTGGCGGCCGAGCTGGGAGACGCGCTGTTCGCCACCGAGGCCAAGCCGGAGATCGTCCAGGGGTACCGGGACGCCGGGGGCGACGGGCCCCGCTACGCGGAGGTGCCCATGGCCTGGGCCCCCGACGAGAAGACCGCCGTGCGGGCGGCGCTGGAGACGTCGCGGTGGGCGGTGACCGGCTGGAAGGTGATGAGCGAGCTCCCCAACCCGGTGAACTTCGACGCCGCCACGACCACCGTCCGCGAGGAGGACATCCTGAGCGCCTTCGCCTGCGGCAACGACCCGGAACGGTACGTGGAGATGGCGCAGGGGTACGTCGACGCCGGGTTCGACCGGCTGGTCATGCAGAACGCGGGGCCCGACCCGGACGGCTTCATCGACTTCTACCGGCGCGAGCTGGACTCCCGGCTGCGCGGACTGAAACCGGGCGGCGCCTAGACACGGCACGGGCGCGCCGAAGGGACCGGCACCGGTCTCTTCGGCGCGCCCGGGGCGGTGGACCGGCCCCGGAGCGGCTGGCACCGACCGGCGACGGGGGGCCCGGAAGAATATCCGATTGTCCGGTGGCGGAGCGGCGGAGAGAATCGCGGGATGCGCGATCAGCGACCGTACGACGGCGCCGCCGTCCCGGCGCCCGCGCCCCCCGGCGCCGCGAGGACGCGACTGGCCGGAGAGCGCGAGCGGCCGGGACCGGTGGGGGCGCGGTGACCGCCGGCCGGGCACACGACCGGGTCCAGGTCCCCGCCGCGCTGGCCGCGTCGCTGCCCGGGGACGCCTGGCGGAGGTGGATCGGCGCGCTGCCCGGGCTGGCCGAGCGGTTCCTGGACCACTGGGACCTGCGGCCCGACGGCCCCGCCGCGCACGGGGTCGTCGCCCTGGTCCTCCCGGTCCTGCGGCCGGACGGGACGCCCGCCGTCCTCAAGCTCCAGCCCGTGGACGAGGAGACCCGCGGCGAGCCCCTCGCCCTGCGCGCCTGGGGCAACCGCCACGCCGTCGACCTGCTGGACCACGACCCCGGTACGGGGACCATGCTCCTGGAGCGCCTCGACGCCTCCCGGTCGCTGGAGACGGTCCCGGACGACATCCGGGCCCTGCGGGACCTGTCGGAGCTCCTCGCCCACCTGGTCGCGACCCCGGCCCCGCAGGGCCTGCCCCGGCTGGCCGACCTCGCGCGCGCCCTGCTCGACCGGCTCCCCCGCGGCGCGGACCGCCTGACCGACCCGGACGAGCGGCGCCTCCTCGCCACCTGCGCCGCCGCGACGCGGGAGGTGCTGGACGAGCCCGGCGACCGCCTCCTGCACTGGGACCTCCACTACGCCAACGTCCTCGCCCCGCTGCCCGGGTCGCCGACGCGCGGACGGGCCGGCTGGGTCGCCATCGACCCCAAGCCCCTCGCCGGCGACCCCTGCTTCGAGCTCCTGCCCGCCCTGTACAACCGCTGGGACGACGTCACCCGCACCGGGGACGTCTCCGCGGCCGTGCGCCGCCGCTTCCACCTGATGACCGAGGTGCTCGGCCTCGACCGCCGGCGGGCCACCGCCTGGACCCTCGCCCGCGTCCTCCAGAACGCGCTCTGGCACATCAAGGACGGCGCCACCTCGCTCGACGGGCCGCAGGCCGCCATCGCCCGCGCGCTCCTGAGCTCCTGAGCTCCTGAGCGGGCGTACGGGGGCGGCCCCGTGACCGGTGGCCCCGGGCCCGGACGCCTTCGGGAGGGACCGTCCGGCACGGTCCGGCTCGGCGGCACCCGGGGCCGTCGTACGCGTACGCCGCCGAGCCGGGCCTTCCTTCGCGTACGGCCTCACTTCACGTACAGCTTCGCGATGTCCTTGGCGGCCACGTCCCCGTACGTGTCGCGGCCCGTCTCGTTCGGGTGCAGGAACCACGGCAGGGGCTGGTGGAGCAGCGTCACCGCCGACGGCTCCAGCAGGGCGCCGATGCCGCGTTCCAGGCCGGCGCAGGCGGTGAGGGGCTCGGTGTGGGCGTAGAGGTCGACGAAGTGGGCCCCGTTCGCGGCGGCCTTGGCCTTCATGAGGTCGTTCAGCGGGACCTGGACCTTCTTGTCGAGGAAGGACAGCGCGTTCTCGGGGACGTCGGCGAGCGGCTTCTCCGTACCCCCCGGTACGGCCGCCCGGCACGTGGTCGTGTCCTCCGGGACGAGCCTCGGGTAGCCGACGAGCACGGCCCTCGCGTCCGGGGACTCGCTGCGGATCTCCGAGAACAGCTTGTCGAGGTCGGTCGCGGCCACGGCGAACCGCTCCTTCAACCAGGTGGCCCCCGCGCCCTTTTCGAAGAAGGCGCGGCAGTCCGCCGCGGGTGACGCCGTGTCCACCGCCGTGGCGGGCATCAGCGCCCCCTCGTTCCCGCGCAGCCGCGCCGAGCACTGCTTCAGGATCGGGCCGAGTCCCACCGTGTCGGCCCCCAGGCTTCCGACGACGAGCTGGGTGTCCTTGCGCAGCGCCCTCTTCTGCGGTTCGGCCGTGAGCCCGCCGCCCAGGTCCTGCGGCTCCCACACGTGGTTGAGGCGCGCCCCCGCGCAGGACACGTCGGCCTGCACCTGCACCTCCACCGCCTGATCGGCCAACTGGTCCACCATGACGGCCGGCACGTTGTCCGTCGCCCGTACGCACAGCAGGGCGTTGCCGTCGACGGGCGCGATGCCGTACCCGGCGGTGTACGCGTCGCCGAGGAACACCGCCCGCAGGTGCACGGGGTTGGGCGGCCGGACGGGCGCGTGCGTCCACGCCCCCAGGCTCATCACGACGAGCGGCAGGAGGGCGGCGGCGCGCCGGCGCGCGGACAGGCTCTTTCGCACGGAGGCTCCTTCCGGGGGTCCCGCTCCGCGGGATGGCGGGGTCTGCGTCGACATCCGTACCCTTCACCCCGAACGTCCACGTCCGTACCCCTGTCACCCACATGGGGCGTTCGGCGTACGCCGGCGCCGGCCGGGCACCGCCACACGCCCGGCCCCGCGTCCCCGCCCGGCGGGGCGCCCTCGCCCGGTGTCCCGCCGGTGGACCGCCCGGGGGGCGCTCGCCGTCGAACGGGCCGACGGCGGACGGCACCGCCGGGCAGGGACGGGCCCGGACCGACGGGCCCGGGCGGTTCCGCGACGGCCGGCCAGGACGAGGGACTCGAACCCTTCGCCCCACCGGCCGGGTTCGACCCCCTGTACCCGTCCAGGGGCGTCGTCCCCTCCGGCGTGCCGTTCGCCACCCGCCCCGGCAGGCGCCCGCGCCTCGCGGGGGCCGGCGCGGACGTGGTCGTCCGCCGCACGAACCGAAGTACCCCGGCTGCGGGACGCCCGAGCCCGGGCCGTCGGGGCCCGTGCGCGGCGGGGCGCGGTCACGGTTCCGCGACGACCGGCGCGAGGCGGCGGACGGCGGCGTCGACGTCCGCGGCCGACGGCGCCGCCACATAGCTGAGTCGGACGTGCGGAGCGCCGCTGCCGGTGGGGTAGTAGTTGTCACCGGGGGTGAGGGCGACGCCGTTCGCCAGCGCGGCGGTGGCGAACTGCCCGCTGTCGAGGTGGCCCGGCAGCGACACCCAGAGGTGGTAGCCGCCGCGCGGCCGAACGGCGAGGGCGTGCGGGCCGAACGTCGCCGCCACCGCGTCGACGGCGGTCCTCCGCCGGTGTTCCAGGGCCGTGCCGAGCGTGGCGAGGGCGCGCTTCCAGCCCGATGCGGTCACGACTTCGAGCGCCGTGTACTGCAGGGGTGCGGGCACGAACATCGTGTCGACGACCTGCGCGGAGCGCAGCCTCGCCATGACCGGGCCGCGGGCGGCCAGCGCGCCGACGCGGAGGTTCGGCGAGGTCACCTTCGTCAGCGACCGGATGTGGACGACGGTGCCGTCCAGGTCGTCGGCGACCATCGGCGGCGGCGTCGGCCCGGCATCCGCGTGCCCCATGTGGCGGGCGAAGTCGTCCTCGACGACGAAGGCCCCGTGCCGGCGGGCGATGGCGCGGACGTCGTGCCGCCGGGCCGCCGAGAGGCTCGCTCCGGTGGGGTTCTGGAACAGGGGCTGGACGACGACGACGCGCGCCCTCGTGCGGGTGAGCGCCTCGTCGAGGTAGTCGGCGCGGAGCCCCTCGCCGTCGAGCGGGACCGGGACCACCCGCAGGCCCGCGGCGTGGGCGGCCGCGATCGTTCCCGGGTAGGTCGGCGACTCGACGACGACCGGGTCGCCCGGCCGGCCGAGGGCGCGCAGGGCGGTCGCCAGGGCGCTCTGCCCCGCGCCGCAGACGAGGACGTCGTGCCGGCCGAGGCCACCGCCGATGTCGGCCGCGAACCAGTCGCGCAGTTCGGGTACTCCGCCGACGGGTGGGCGGTCCCACGTCTCCGGGCGCCGCGCGGCACGGGACAGTGCGCCGCCGAGCCTGTCGAACGGTTGCAGTCCGGGGTGGAGGTAGCCGCCGTTGAGGTCGATGACGTCCGGTCCGGGCGCCGAGAGCGTCCCCAGGAGCGCGGACGACCTGAAGCCGCGCGGGGTGCCGGCCGACGCGTCGATGCGGTCCGCCGGTTCGAGGGCCGCCTCCTGCCACGACGTGTCCCCGACCCGCGTCGCGGGCCGCTTCTCCGTGCGGTAGGTGCCGGCGCCGGGACGGGAGGTGACGAGCCCCCGCTGGGTGAGGAGGGCCAGGGCCCGCGAGACGGTGGTGGCGCTCACCCCGAAGCGGCGTACGAGTTCGCGGTGCGTCGCGATGCGGGCTCCGGCGGGTGTCCCCTCGATCTCACGTGCCAGGACGTCGGCCAACTGACGCGGACTGCTATCGTCATTCATGAATACTGATCGTAGCGCTATCGCACCGTCGCGAGTATTGCCACTGTCGAACGGCACCGTCCTCGCCGCACTCGGCGTCCTGGGCTTCTCCTTCAGCTTCCCCGGCACCGTGTGGGCGCTCGACGGGTTCGGCCCCTGGAGCGCTACCGGGGTCCGCGGCGTCCTTGCCGCCGTCATCGCGCTCTCGGCGCTCCTCGCGACGCGGTCGCCGCTCCCTGACCGTGCCGACCGGCCCGCGCTCGCCGTCGTCGCCGTCGGGTGCGCGATCGGGTTCCCGCTGCTCACGACGCTCGCCCTGCGGACATCGTCCACGGCGCACTCCGCGGTCGTCATCGGAGCGCTACCGATGGCCACGGCGGCGATCTCCGTCCTCCTCACCCGGCGCCGGCCCTCCGGGGTCTTCTGGGCCGCGTCCGGGACCGGCGCGGCCACCGTCGTCGCGTTCGCCCTCTCGCAGAACCACGGACGGCCGACGGTCGCGGACCTCTACCTCTTCGGCGCCCTGCTCCTGTGCGCGGCCGGTTACGCCGAGGGCGGGCGGCTCTCGGCGCACATGCCGGGCTGGCGCGTCATCGCCTGGGGCGTCGTGTTCGCCGCGCCCGTCAACCTCGCCGTGTGTGCGTGGGCGCTCCCGCAGGAGCCGGTGCACCTCACGGCGAAGGCCCTGGCCGGAATGGCGTACATCGCCGGTGTCTCGCAGTTCGGAGGGTTCGTCGTCTGGTACCGCGGCATGGGCCTCGTCGGCGTGGCGCGGGCGAGCCAGCTCCAGCTCGCCCAGCCGCTGCTGACGCTCGTGTGGGCCGTGCTCCTGCTCGGCGAGCGCTTCGGCTCCGTCGTCCCCCTCGCCTCCGTCGTCGTGCTCGCGTGCATCGCCGTCACGCAACGGGCCAGGGCGGCCTGACGCGCCCACACCGACCGCCGCCGGATGGCGCGTCCGGACCACCGGCACGGACCGGACCACCGTCGCCCGCGGGGCACCGCGCCCACCGCCGGGCCCGCGCCGTGCCCGGCGACCCCGTCCTCGTACGGGCCGGTCGGCGTCCGGTGCCCGCGCCGCCCGCCGGGGAGCCGCGGCCCCGGTGCGGCCCCCGGTGCCCCGCGCCCGACGCGCTCCCCGTCCGGTGGAACGGGTCCGGCGGCCCGGCCTTCCCGATCCGCCGGACAGGGCAACTGCCGCTTGGCTACAGTCTGTTCCCTCCGGCAGGACACCTGGCGGAGGGCGCGCACGGCGAGGTTCCGGAGCCGCGCGGGAACCGTGGGGGGACTGTATGGACATTGGACTCGGGGACGCCGTCGCCGCGTTGCGCGACGACCTCATGGAGGCCGTGCGGCGCGGCGAGGGCCGGGAGGTCACCTTCGACGTCGGCCCGATCGAGATGGAGTTCCTCGTCGAGCTCCGCCAGGAGGCCCGGGCCAAGGCAGGCTTCCGCGCGTGGGTCGTCACCGCGGACGCCGAGGGCGCCGCGGCACGCGGCCGCAGCCACCGGATCATGGTGACGCTCACACCGCGCCGCGGCGGCGGGCCGGTGAGGATCTCCGCGCAGGACCGGGACCTGCCCGGCGGCGAGGCACCGGAGGACGAGGTCCGTGCCCGGCGGGCCCGGTGACGGGGCGGTCCTCCCGCCCCGGCGGGAGCGGCCCGGGAGCACGGACGGCCGATGAGCGGTAACCGCGTCGTACGGGTGGCGGCGGCGGGCGGATGGGCCGCCGGCTACGAGATCGCCCCGCGCCTGGTCCTGACGGCGGCGCACGCCGTGGCCGCCGTCGGCTCGCCCGTCGCGGTCTCCCGCGCCGGGGAGTTCACCGACCACCCGGGACACGTCGTGTGGCGGGGGACGCCGGAGGACCCCGCCGGGAACGACCGGTCCGGTACGGACGCCGCGCTGGTGCGCGTCTCCGCGGAGGATTGGGAGCCCGCCCCGCCCGGCCGGACGCTGTGGGGCCGGATCGTCGGGGACGGCGAATCCGTCCTGTGGCGGGCCACCGGCTTCCCGCACTCCGAGGAGCGCTGCCGGGAGTCGGAGCAGGCCGAGGGGAAGATCAGCCCGCTCAGCGGCCTGGTCGGCGGCATGTACGTACTGGACTGCACCACCTTCCGCGACCGGGGGCCCGACGACTCGTCCTGGCGGGGGATGTCGGGAGCGGCCGTGCTGTGCGGCGACTTCGTGGTGGGCGTCGTCGTCAGGGACGTGCCCGACCGCGTTCCCGCGCGGTTGGAGGCGGAACGCGCCGTCACCCTCCTGCGCGACGGCACGTTCCTCGCCGCGCTCGAGCGGTACGGGGCGCCCGGCCCCCATGTCCCCCAGCCCGTCGAGTACGCGGCTCTCGCCGACCCCGACCACCACGCCGGGACACGGCACGCCCCCCGGTCGGCGGTGGAGCTGCTGCATCCGGGCCGGGCGATCGTGCCCTTCCACGGCCGGGAGGAGGAGCTGAGCGCGCTCGCCGCGTGGGCGGAACGGGCCGACGGCGAGGTGGCGGTGGTCCACGCCCCCGGCGGCCGGGGCAAGACACGGCTCGTGGTGGAACTCTCCCGCCGCCTCGGGGCGAAGTGGTCCTTCCTGTGGCTGCGGCCCGGTGAGCGGATGGACGCCCGCACCCGTGCGCCCGGGCTGCCGCTGATGGTGGTGGTCGACGGCGCGGACGGCCGCGTCGAGGAGACGCGTTCCGTCCTGGAGTTCGCCTCGCGGTACCGCGAGGCACCGGTCAAGGCGGTCCTCCTCGCCCGCTCGGCCGGCGGATGGCTCGAGGAGGTCGCCGGGGACTCGCTGCACCGCGGATCGGTGCTGTCGACCGCGCTGGTCCGTGAGCTCCCGGAGCTGCCGCCGGCCGGCCCCGACGACCACCTCGCCGCCGCCCGGGCCCTGGCCGCCGGGCTGGCGGCCCTCCCCGGCTCCGGGAAGCGCCGGTGGAAGAAGCTCGCCAAACGCATCCCGCAGCCCGCCCCCCACAGCGCTTCCGGCTCCCCGCTGACCCTGCACATGACCGCCCTGGTGCACCTCCTGGACGCGGCACAGGGCGTCGCGGCCACCACGGGTGACGCCTCGGCCGTCGAGAAGCGGCTCCTGGAGCACGAGCGGGCGCACTGGCTCGGCACCGCCAGGGCCCACCGGCTCTGCCCTCCCCTGCTGTGGGGCGTGCTGGAGGACGCGGTGGCCGCCGTCGTGGCCCTGGGCCCGCACGGGCGGCACGAGACCGCGGCCGTCCTCGGCCGGGTGCTCGGCGACGGCACGGCCGCCGGGGCCCGTGCCGTGCACGCCTGGATCAGGACCGCGCTGCCCACCGACGGTGACGCCGTCGGGCACCTGCACCCCGACCGGCTCGCCGAACGACTGGTGGGCGAGCGCTTCCGCGACCACCCGGACCTGGTCGACGCCCTGCTGCCGACCGCGACCCCCGCCCAGGCCACCCGGTTCCTCACCCTGGTCACCCGGGCGTCCGTACGGCACGCCGGCCCCGGCACCGGGGAGCTGACCGACTGGTGCCTGCGCCACCCGGCGGTGCTCGGCCCGGCGGCCGTCGCCCTGGCCCCCCGGCTGGAGGAGCCGGCGCCCCTGCTGTCCGCGCTGCGGGCCCTCGTCGACCGCCCCGGCGCGGAACTCGGCGAACTCGAGGAGCTGGCCGCCGCCGTACCGCCCAGCACCCATCTGCTGGCCCCCTGGGCGCTCCGCCTGCACCGGCGCATCGTCGACGTCCACCGGCTGCGGGCCGCCGCCGACCCGGCGGCCCGCCCCGGACTCGCCGTCGCCCTGCGGGAGCTGTCCAAACGCCTGTCGTCCATGGGCGAGCGGGAGGAAAGCCTCAGGGCGGTGGAGGAGGCCCACGGCCTGTGGCGGGAGATCCCGGCGGACCACCCGCGCCACCGGGCCGAACGGGGAGCCTGCCGCGTCAACGCGTCCATCTTCCTCACCGCCGCGGAACGCCGGCGGGAGGCGTACCAGGCCGCGGTGGAGGGCGCGGACCTGCTGCGCGCCGCGCTCCGCCCCGACGACCCCGCGAGCCGCGTGGACCTGGTGAAGGCCCTGGACACGCTGATGCTGGCCGCGGGCGCCCTCGGCGACCACGACACCGCGTGGCGCGTGTGCGAGGAGAGCGGGGAGCTCTGCGAGGCCGTCTGGCGCGACGACCCGACGGCCCACACCCCCCTCCTGGTGAACCACCTGAACAACCGGGCCATCGTCGCGATGGGCTCCGGCCGCCGCGACGTCGCCCTGGCGGCGGTCCGCAGGGCGGTCGAGATGCAGCGGCGGCTCGCCGCCGACGCCCCCGACGCCCACCTGCCGGGACTCGC
Source organism: Streptomyces tamarix (assembly GCF_032423885.1). Taxonomy (NCBI): domain Bacteria; kingdom Bacillati; phylum Actinomycetota; class Actinomycetes; order Kitasatosporales; family Streptomycetaceae; genus Streptomyces; species Streptomyces tamarix. Next base: position 17,258 of record NZ_JAWCTQ010000012.1, read on the forward strand.
CCTGGTCCTCGCCACCGCCTCCTCCGCGGCGCAACTGGCCGGACTCCCCCGCGAGGCCCTGGAGAAGATCCGCGAGTCCGTCACCATCCGCCGCCGCCTGGCCAAGGCACGCCCCCGGGCCTACCTGGCCGACCTCGCCTCCGCCCTCAACAGCCTGGCCATCGACCTCGACAACCTCGGACACCGCGCCGAAGCGCTCGACGCCGCCGAGGAGTCGGTACGGCTCTACCGCGAACTGGCCGACGAGCAGCCGCACGTCCACACCCCCGGCCTGGCGCTCGCCCTCAACACCCTGGCGCTGAAGCGCCAGGCCAACGGCTACCGCCGCCGGGCACACCGCGTCGCGCAGCAGAGCGTCCACGGGTACCGCGAGCTCGCCGAGCGCGAACCGGGCGGCTTCCGCGGCCACCTGGCCATGTCCCTCGCCACTCTCGCGGGCACGCTGAAGTCCGAGGACGGAGGGCCGGACACGGCACGGGCGGCCGACTGCCTGCGGGAGGCGGTGGGGATCCTCCGGGACCTGTTCAGGACCGCGCCGGGCGCCCACCTCCCGGACCTCGCCAACTGCCTCAACAACCTGGCGGGCGCCTACGTCCTGCTCGGCGACCCGCGCAAGGCCCTGGAGACGGTCCAGGAGGCCATGGAGCTCAACGGCGCGGCGGAGGGGGACCTCCCGGCGGCCTTCGCCGAGCCGATGCTCAGGAACTGGCTGACCGCCTTCCGGTGCCACAGCGACCTGGGGGACTTCGAGGGGGCGCGCCACGCGGGCGAGGAGGCCCTGGCCCGGTTGCGCACGCTCAGCGTCGAGGCGCCCTCCCGCTACGAGACCGACCTGTGGGCCGTCCTGTCGGGCAGCGCCGCCCTGCTGTGGTTCTCCGGGGAGCGGGAGGAGTCGGTCCGGCGCTCGCGCGAGGCGCTGGACATCAAGGACCGCTGGGTCGGGCGGGACCCCGACCGCCACCGGGCCGAGCAGGCCGAGGCCCTCGAAGCGTACGCGCGGCAACTGTGGCTGCTCGGCCGCACGGCGGAGGCGTCGGCGGCCGCCGACGAGGCGCGCGCGCACCGGCGCGCCGACCACCTGCGCCGGGGCGACGACACCACCCGGCTCGCCCTGGCCCGCGCCGATGCCCTCCTCGCCGAACTGCTGGAGGCACGCGGCCGTTGGCCGGACGCCCTGGCCCCCGCGCAGGACGCCCTCGCCGTGCTCCGCGCGCACCACGCGTCAAACCCCCCGGGCCTTCGGGCCGACCTGTCCGGCGTGCTCGTGCGGCAGGCCGGTCTGCTGTGGCGCGCCGGTGACCTGCCGGGGGCGCTGTCAGCCGTCGAAGAGGCGGTCGCGGTCGCCCGTACCGGTGTCGAACCGCCGCCCGCCGACTTCGCGGCGGGCAGCGCCCTGCTGCACCGCGCCCTGCTGCGGTCCGAGGCGGCGGCCTCGGACACCGCCCGTGCCGGGGCGTCCCTGTCCCTGCTCGCCGAGGCCGTCGGCTTCTGCGAGGCCCTGCCGGAGGACCCCTCGGCGGAGCTGCTGCTCGCCGGGGCGCTGACCGCTTTCGGAACGTACGCGGTGACGGTGCCGGGCAGGGAGGCGGAAGGGGTCGTGGCGAACGGGCGCGCCGTGGACGTCCTGCGCCGCCACGTCGACGCCTTCCCCTTCCTGGCCTCCGCGCTGGCCGACTCCCTCGCGGAGCAGGCACGGGGGTTCGCCGTGACCGGACGCGCGCGGGAGGCCGTGGAGGCCGCGGACGACGCGGTACGACGCGCGCGCCTCCTCGCCTCCCAGGACCCGCACGCCCATCGTGAAGTGCTGGCGAACGCCCTCGCCGCCTCCGCGCGCTCCCGGCTGGCGGCGGACGGGCCCTCCGCCGCGGCCCGCGCCGACTCCACCGAGGCCGTGGCCCTGTTCCGCGCGCTCGCGCGGGAGCAGCCGCTGGCCGTGGCCCGGAGGGCCGTCGAAGCGCAGGAGGTCCACGACCGGCTGCACGCGTGAGGGCACCCGTGACCGCGTTCACCCGAATGGCGGGTACCGGAGTGACCGGGCCGCGGAGGGCGTCGTTCCTGCCCCGGACGTCCCCGGTAGACCGGGCCGGGGAGTGGTGCGGTAAGGAGCGCCGAGCACGTGAGCATCGCCGTCGACCGGGTGCCCGCCGGGCCGGGCCCGGAGATCCCTCCCCCTGCCGGGCAGCGGCACGGCCAGGAGGGGCTGGTGCGGATGACCGCCCTGCCCCCGGTGGCCACGATGGGCACCGCCCTCCACTCCACCGGGCACGACCTGCTGGAGCGGCTCCGTCCCGGGCGGGTCTTCATGATGGGCGACAACCCCGCCCTGCCCCGGATGCCGCAGCGGCCTTCGCTGGCCGACTTCTTCCGGCTGCGCCTCGAGCCCTTCACCGCCCGGCACATGCTGCACAGCGCCCGCCGCGCCCGCGAACAGGGGCTGGACGAGACCGTGGTCCTGGCGTGCCTCCTGCACGACATCGCCGTCGGCGGCCTGTTGCGCAGCCACCACGGGCACTGGGGCGCGCAGATGGTGGAGCCGTACGTGACCGAGGAGGTCGCCTGGGCGATCCGCCAGCACGAGATCCTGCGGTTCTTTCCCGATCCGGCCGTCGGCTACGACTACCCCGAGGCGTACCGCACGTTCTTCGGCGCCCGGTACAGCCCGCCGGACCACGTCCGCGAGGCGTACCGGCACGTGCGCGCGCACCGCTGGTACATGACCGCGCGCCTGGTCACCCTCAATGACCTCTACACCTTCGACAGCGACGAGGACATCGACGTCGGCGAGTTCGAGGACGTCATCGGCCGACACTTCCGCCAGCCCGAGCAGGGCCTCGGCTTCGACGGTTCGCCCGTCGCGCACATGTGGCGCACGATGATCTGGCCCAACAACTTCCTGTAGCGGGGCCCTGCCGGCGGGCGGGGAACCGGTGCGCGCGACGCGGTCGGGCCGGTGGACGCGCCCGGCGGCCGTACGGCGGTCGGTGGCGGCTCGGAGGCGGGGGCGCGTGAGGGCGCCGTCCGCGCGGGTAGACGGGTGATCATGATCGATGCTCTGGTGGCGGCGGGCTGGGGCCTACTCGCCGGTTCGGCCCTGCTGGTGGGCGCGGTGGTGGGGTACGCGGTGCGGGTGCCGCGGTGGCTGATCGCTTCCGTGATGGCGTTCGGCGCCGGTGTGCTGATCTCCGCCGTGTCCTTCGAGCTCGTCGGCGAGGCGTACGAGCAGGGCGGCCTCGTGCCCGCCGCCGGAGGGACCGTGGCGGGCGCCCTCGCGTACACCGCCGGGAACGTGTGGCTCGCCCGGCGCGGCGCGCGGCACCGCAAGCGGTCCGGGCACCTGCGGGGCCAGCCCTCGGAGCGGCAGGTGGCGGGATCGGGCGCGGCCCTGGCCCTCGGCGCCCTGCTGGACGGGGTGCCGGAGTCCGCGGTCATCGGGGGGAGCCTCCTCGACGGCGGCGCGGTGAGCCTGGTGACGGTCGCGGCCGTGTTCATCAGCAACGTGCCCGAGGGCCTGTCGAGCGCCGCGGGCATGCGGAGGGCGGGCCGCGGACCGGGGTACGTCTTCGGCGTGTGGGGCTCCATCACGGCCGCGAGCGCCGTCTCGTCCCTGCTCGGTTACACGGTGGTGGGCGCCCTGTCGACCGCGGTGGTCGCCGCCGTGACCGCGGTCGCGGCCGGGGCGGTCCTCGCGATGATCGCCGACACGATGATCCCGGAGGCGTTCGAGGAAGCCCACCTGGCCATCGGTGTGATCACCGTGTGCGGTTTCCTGACGTCGTTCGTCCTGTCCCACGCGTAGCGGCGGTGCCCGTCGGAGGCCGGCGGGACGCGCCCGGGCGTCTCACCGCCCCCGGTCCGCGGGGGGCTCCTGCGGACCGGGGGGCCGACGCCACACCAGTGCCAGGGAGTAGCCGCCCACGTCGTCGTGGGCCCAGCTCTCCACCCCCTCCCCGAGGAGGGGCGCGTAGGGCGCCAGCAGAGGGCCGGGGGCCCAGGTGAAACGGTCGTCGGCGCGCCAGTCGGTGAGGCGTACTTCCCGCGCGCCGAACCGGAGACCGAAGCCGAGGTACTTGAGTACGGCCTCCTTGCAGGCCCAGCGCAGCGGCAGCGGCATGGTCCGCAGCCGATGGCCCGGCCCCCCGCCCTCCGTGTCGCCGTCGAAGGCGAGGAGGGAGGTGAGGTGCGGTCCCATGGCGCGGTTGCGCTCCAGATCGATGCCGACTGCGCCGGGCCCGCAGGCGGCCACGGCGAACTCCCCGGAATGCGACAGGTTGACCCCGACGGGTGCGTTGACGAAGGGCTTTCCCCTCCGCAGGCCGCTCCGGACGGTGTCGACGCGGACGTCCCGCGTCCTCATGCGGGTGCCCGTGTGCCTGACGTGCCAGGACCGTACGGCGACCTTGACCGCGAGCCTCCCCGCGAACCGCTCCAGCCCCCGGGCGGGCCCGTGCGGATCCGGATCGAGGCCGGACTCGGATGCGGCCAGATGACGGGCGCGCAAGGCGCTCCACTCGTCGGGGCCGAGCCCCCGCAGCCAGGTGAGGGACACCGCCGTGAGGGTGAGCCGCCCCGCGTGGACCGTGTGAAGGGCCCGGGCGGGGCACAGCTCCAGTTCCCCGGCGACGGTGGTCGCGGGATCTTCGACCCTTGCGTCCTCCGGCGCGGCCCGCGTGCCGGTGCCGGCCGCTGTGCCCCCGCGCGCCGGCCCGCTTCCCGGCGGTCCGCCCCTTTCCCCGCGGGGCGTGCCCGACCCGTGGCACGGGATGGAGTCCTTCCTCATCTCATGGCCGTTTCCCCGCGTGACCGCGCGGTTCGACGCCCGTGCCGCTCAGCAGCCGGTAGTCGGTCTTCCCGTTGGCGTTGCGGGGCAGCGTCTCCAGGCACCTGGCCGCTTCGGGCAGCATGTACACGGGCAGGTGCCGCGCGCAGTGCCGTTTGAGGTCCAGCAGGCCCGGTTTCGGGGCGTCGGCGCGCAGGGTGTAGAAGAGGACGAGCCGGGCGGCGGGGCCCTCTCCCTCCACCACGGCCGCCGCTTCGGCGAGTGCGGGGTGCCGCAGGGCGGCGTGTTCGACCTCGCCGAGCTCGACCCGGTAGCCGGAGAGCTTGACCATGCGGTCCTTGCGCCCCTGGTAGACGAACACCCCGTCCTCGCGGGCGACGATGTCCCCCGTGGCGTGGCGGCCCTGGCGGTGCAGTGCGGCGGCCGGTTCCGACTCCCTGCGCCAGTACCCGGGCGTGACGCAGTCCCCCGCGACGACCAGTTCCCCGCAGGCGCCCGGGCCTTCGACCGGCCGGCCGGCCTCGTCGACGATCGACAGCCGGACGCCGGTGATCGGCCTGCCGATGGGCAGGGGCGCGTCGCGTTCCACGTCCTCGGGCCGGACCCGGTGGTAGGTGCACACGTTGGTCTCGGTCGGCCCGTACAGGTTGTACAGCGCCGTGTCCGCGGGCAGTCGCTCCGCGAGTGCCCGCAGTTGCGGAAGGGGGAAGACCTCACCTGCGAAGAGGACGTACCGCAGGCCGGCGGTGGTCTCCGGGGTGAGCGCGCCCGACGCCACCAGGAGGTGCAGGATCGAGGGCACCGAGTACCAGACGGTGACGCCGTGCTCCCGGATGCCGGCCGCCAGCGCCGCGACGTCCCGTGTCTGCGCGTCCTCGACGATCCACACGGCCGCGCCGACCGACAGGGCGACGAACAGGTCGAAGGTGCTGAGGTCGAAGCTGAAGGAGGCGTGGTTGGCGAAGACGTCGTCGGCGCCGACGTCGAACTCCCCCTGTGCCCAGGTGATGAAGTTGGCGAGGTTCCGGTGGGAGATCTTCACCCCCTTGGGGACGCCGGTCGACCCGGAGGTGTAGAGCAGCGCGGCGATGTCGGAGGGCTCCGGCTCGGGCAGCGCCGTGTCCCGGTCGGGTCCGGGCGGGGTGAGGGCGTCCCAGGCACGGACGCGGGCGGAGCCTGCCGTGGGGGCGCCGGTCCGTCCCGGGCCCGTGACGACGACGGTTTCGACGGAAGGGGGCAGGGGGTCCTCCGCGAGGCTCGCCAGGTGGTGGTGGTCGGTGAGGAGCACCAGTGGTTCGGCGTCCGCCAGGATGGTCCGGACCCGGGCCTGCGGCTGCCGGCCGTCCAACGGGACGTAGACGCAGCCCGCGTGCAGGGCGGCGAGCATCCCCTCGGCGTACTCGGGACGCTTGTCCATCCAGATCGCGACGCGGGTGCCACGGTCGGCGCCCAGGTCGCGCAGGTGGTGGGCCAGTGCGTGGACCCTCCCGGCGAGCTCTCCGTAGGTGACGGGCCGCGCGCCCACGAACGCCGGCCTCGACGCCTGCTCCGGGGACAGGTCCCGCAGCGGGCGGACCAGCGGGGAGGGGGTGGTGGTGCTCTCGCTGTTCGGCTTCATACCGGTCTCCTCGATGCTCCGCTTCCGCTCACGCCGCGGGAGGCAGGACACCGGTCTCACGGCCGGCTTCCGTGAAGATGCCGACCGCTTCGGCCAGGTCCTCTTGCGTGTGTTCCGAGGTCACGCTGATGCGCAGCCTGGCGTCGCCGAGCGGGACGCCGGGGAAGACGACGGTCTGGCAGAACAGGCCGCGGGCGCGTACGGCCCGGCCCATCTCCAGGGCCCTGCGCTCGTCTCCTATGACGATGGGGAGGATCGCGCTCTCGCTGTTCTCCAGGTCGAAGCCCGCGTCGAGGAGCCCGGCGCGCAGGGTGTGGATGTTGAGCCACAGCCGCTCGATCCGCTCGGGTTCCGACTCGATGACGTCGAGGGAGGCGATGAGGCCGGCCGCGACACCGGCGGGGATGTTGGCTGCGAAGACGTAGGAGTTCGAGTAGAAACGCAGGTACTCGACCACGTCCTCCTCTCCGACGACGAACCCGCCCATGCCCGCCAGGGCCTTGCTCATCGTGCCGAGTTCGAGGTCCACCTGCCCTTTCAGGCCGAAGTGCTCCGCGGTTCCCGCGCCGCGGCTCCCGAGGACACCTGTGGCGTGGGCGTCGTCGAGCAGGATCCTGGCCCCGTACTTCCGGGCGAGGGCCAGGATCCCGGGGAGGTCGCAGATGTCGCCGTGCATGCTGAACACGCCGTCGGTCACGATCAGCTTTCCCGCCGCTTCCTCGGCGCAGCGCTCCAGGACGCGTTCCAGGTCGGCCATGTCGTTGTGCTGGTAGATCCGGCGGACGGCCCCCGACAGTTTGCAGCCGTCGGCGATGCTCATGTGGTTCAGTTTGTCGATGACGACCGCGTCGTAGTGCTTCGCCAGGGCCGATATGGCTCCGAGGTTGGCGGAGTACCCGCCGGGATACACGATGCAGGCGGGGCGCTGCTTGAAGGCGGCGAGGCGGCGCTCCAGTTCCTTGTGGAGGTGGTGGGTGCCGCCGATGATGCGCGATCCGGTGTGGGTGGCCCCGTAGGCGCGGGTGGCGTCGCAGATGGCGTCCACCACCCGGGGGTGGGTGGCCAGGCCGAGGTAGTTGTTCGAGGCGAACATGAGGAACTCGCGTTTGCGGCCGGCCAGTTCGTCGAAGATGACGGTGCGGCTGCCGGACCGCGAGTGGGCGGGCATGCCGTACCAGTAGAGCTGTTCCTTCCGCCGCTCGCGGAGGTGCGCGCCGAAGTCGCGGGCCTTGGCGAACAGGTCGGGGTCGCGCTTCTCCCGGAAGTCCTTCATGGAGCGGTCGTCCCGGCCGTCACCCGCCGTCTCCTGCCGTGTCCCCGCCGGAGCGGGGGAGGCGGGCGCGCCGGTTCGGCAGGCGTCCAGCGCGGCGACGAGTTCCCGCATGGTCCGTGTGGTCACGGCGCTCGTCGCGGTGTCCGGGAGGCGGAAGGAGGCGGAGACCTCCTCCACGACGGAGGCGAGGGTCACGGAGTCGAGGCCGAGCTCGCTTTCGAAGTCGGCGTCGAGGTCTAGCTGGTGCCTCCGGTAGTGGGTGTGGCGGAGGATCGTGTCGACGACCGCCTCGTGGAGGCTCCCGGGACGGTCGGGCGGGGCGCCCGGGGCCGGCGCCGGGTCGACTGCGGCGTCCGGTGCCCCCTGTGCGGCGTCCGCCGCGGCGTCGAGCACCTCCTGGATGGTCGACAGGTCCGACGGCAGGTCCGAGGGCAGGTTCAGCCGCTCCTTGACGGACGCGAGGATCTCCTCCCGCATGACCGAGTCGATGCCGAGGTCGCCTTCCAGGGTGCTGTCCGGCGTGAGCCGGGACCTGTCGTAAAGGGTGTGGGACGCGATGACGTCCAGGACCCGTCGACTGAGGTGGGGCATGTCTTCCCGCGGTTCGGAGGTGTTCGTCATATCCGGTTCTTTCCTTCCTCTCGCAGACGCGCGACCAGGGCGGCGATCGTTTCGACGTTCCGGAAGTTGTCCGGTGAGACTTCGCGCAGCGGCACCGTGATCCGGTACTCGGCCTGCAGGTGGTGCACCAGCTCGAAGATTCCCGAGGAATCCACGATGTTGAGGTCGATGAGGGGGGATTTCCCGTCGAGCCCGTCGGGGTCGCCGTCCAGCCAGGTGTCGGCGATGTAGGCGATCAGGTGCTCCTCGATGGTCATGCGTTCCCCCGGGGCGGTTCCTCGTTCGCGTCGGCCGGGTCGGCGGCGTATCCGGGTCCGATCCGTTCCCCCGACCACTCGCCCACCACTTCGGCCATGACGTCGAACTCATCGGCCAGGCGACGGAAGGTCTCGGTCTTCGTGTCCCGTTCGAACTCCGGTCCGCTGGTCACCGCGATGACTTCGAAGTAATGCGCACGAGGTTCTTCCGCGGCGCCTCCCGTGAACCTCTGCACGCTGAACGAGACCACGCTGGGCAGTTCCCGGCAGGAGGCGTAGTCGGTCTCCCTGACCCACTCCTCGAAGACGCCCGCGTCGGTGTCTTCCCGGAGCCTTACACGATGGACCACTACATCCATTTTTCTCCTCGATGATTCATTTCCGCCTGCGGGCGGGCTTTCCCCTCAGCCCCATCGCACGCGCGATGTTGTTCTTCTGGATCTCGTTGGTGCCGGAGAAGATCCGGGCCGGAAGGGCGTCACGGAGCGCGGTCTCGGACTGGCCGTGGAGGACGCCGAGGCCGCCTTGGATCCGTACGGCGTCCAGGCCGACCTGCACTGCCGCCTCGCTGACCGCGAGCTTGGCCAGAGCCGGTGCGACCTCGTCGGTGCTGCCGCGGTCCAGGCCCCAGGCGGCGCGGTAGAGCACCAGGCGCGCCGATTCGAGGCGGAGCGTCATGTCGACGATGCGGTGGCTCACCGCTTGGAAGCCGCCGATCGCGGTGCCGAACTGCCGCCGCTCGTTGGCGTGGGCGATCGACGCCTCCAGGGTGCGCCGCATGGTGCCGAGGTAGAGGGCGAACAGGCACGTGCGTTCCCACGCCATCGAGGTCGTGAAGACACCGAACCCGCCGCCCTCCGGGCCGAGCATCCGATGTGCCGGGACCACGCAGTCGTCGAAGTGCACGTCCGCCATGGGCGAGCCGCGCAACCCCGTCTTCTCGTAGCACCGGCCCACCGTCAGTCCCGGTGTGTCGGCCTCGACGATGAAGGAGGTCAGGCCGAAGCAGCCGCCTCCGGGGCGGGTCACCGCCTGCACGACGAAGACGTCGGCCACCGGCGCGTTGGTCGTGAAGGACTTGCTTCCGTTGAGGACGTAGACGTCGTTGTGGCGCTCGGCACGGGTCCGCATGCCCAGGGTGTCCGAACCGGCCTCCGGCTCGGTGATGCCGTGCGCCGCTATCCGCTCGCCGGAGCACAGCGGGGGGAGCCACTGCCGTTTCTGTTCCTCGGTGCCGAAGTCGACGATCGGCGTGAGGCAGGCGAACAGGTGCGCCCCCAGGGAGAAGACGAACCCCGTGTCCGTGCAGCCGTACCCGAGCGCCTCCATGACCGCGGCCGCGGTGACGGCTCCCTGGCCCAGTCCTCCGTACGCGCCGGGAACCACGGTTCCCAGGGCTCCTTGTTCACCGGCGAGGCGCCAGCGCCGACGGAAGTCGTCGGGGTCGAAGGCGTCCGGCCCCACCAGCCTGTCCCGCGCGAAATCTTTGATCGTCTCGCACATCTCATGGGTCTGTGCGTCGAATGCGAAGTCCATCAGCGTTCTTCCCGGTGCTCCTCGACGAGCAGGTGGTAGTTGATGCCCCCGGTGCCGAAGGAACTCACCGCGGCGCGCCGCGGCCGACCGGGCACGGCCGGCCACGGTGACGCCTCGCAGGAGACGGTGGCCGGGATCGCGGCGAGGTCGAGCGCCGGGTTGACGGTCCGCAGACCGGCGTTGGGAGGGAGCGTCGCGGTGCGTACGGCGTGCAGGGCGCGCAGCAGTCCGGCGCTGCCGGCCGCGGCGAAGGTGTGGCCGAAGAAGGACTTGGCGGAGCCGATCGCCAGCGGACGGCGTCCCGGTGCGGCGTAGACCTCGGTCACCGCCGCGATCTCGGTGCGGTCACCCAGCTCGGTGCCGGTGCCGTGGGCCTCCAGGTAGTCGACCGCCTCGGGGGCGAAGTCGACCTGCTCGAACGCCCGCCGCATGGCCGTGGACTGGCCTGCGGCGTCCGGCGCGATCAGGGACCTGGCGTCGCTGGACGCGCCGATGCCCCTGATGACGCCCAGGATCCGGTCTCCGGCGCGGCGTGCGTCCGCGTACCGCTTGAGGAGGAACAGCGCACAGCCGTCCCCCGGGGTGAACCCGTCGGCGGCCGCGTCGAACGGCCTGATCCTGTCGTGGGAGAGGAGCCTGAGGGACGAGCACAGGACGAGGTCGAGGACGTTGCACGGCAGTTCGACCCCGCCGGCCACCGCGTAGTCGACGGCGTTGCGGCGCAGGGCGCCGATCGCGACGTCCAACGCGGCCAACGAGGAGGCGCAGGCCGCTTCGACCGCCAGGGGGACCGCTTCGAGGCCGAACTCGTGTGCCACGAGCGCCGCTCCACCACTGGCCAGGCTGCTGTCGAGCAGGGTCGGGGACCACAGGCCGTCCAGTGCGGCGAAGTCCTCGCGGACCTTTTCCCGCAGTGCTTTCCGCTCGTCCTCGGGGAGGTCCGCGAGGAACGGGAGTCCGGCGACGGCCGACTCCACCTCCTCGACCGCCAGTGCGCTGTTGGCCCGGCGCTCCCTCCGCAGACTGAGGTTGCTGCCCACGGCGATCAGGCCCGGGCCGCCCAGCGCGGACGTGTCGTAGCGGGAGAACAACTCCCCCGCGACGGCCAGGACGGTGCGCTGCGCCCCGTCCAGTTCCGCGTACCGGCGGGGGTCGATGTCCAGGCCGGGGGGCGGCGCGGTGGGAACCGCGACGGGGGCGACCCTGTCCGTGTAGGTGTGCGTCAGGCTGAGCTTCCCGGGTGCGTGGTACAGCTCCCTGTTCAGGAGCGCCTCGGGGGCGGGGCCGATCCCGTCGCGGCCCGAGAGGGTCGTGCGCCAGAACGCGTCGGCGTCGGCGGCACCCGCGAAGTACCCGCCGTGTGCGAGGACCGCGATCGGTTCCGCGCCACCGGCCGTCCGCTTCCGCCGGGGCGGAAGGGAGGAAGGGGCGACGGGGCGCGTTTCGTCCCGGCGGTGCTCCTCCATGACCAGGTGGCACAGCACGCCCGTCACGGAGGAGCCGTTCACGGCTGCTCGGCGCGGGGTGCCGCGGTCGTCCGCGGGCCACTCCTCCGCGCGGCGGGGTACGCGGAACGGAGTTCCGCGGAAGTCGATTTCGGGCGTTCGCCCGTGGCTCCAGTAGGGCGGGAGCGTGCGGTGGTACAGGGCCAGGGCCACCTTGGAGACACTGGCCAGACCGGCGTTGGCCAGTGTGTGGCCGAGCCTGTCCCGCGCGCTCCCGACCACCACGGGGCGCCCGGCGGACCGCCCGAGCACCCCGCCCGCTCCGGCCACCTCGGCTTCCGTCTCGTGTGCCGCACCGCAGCCGGCGCACTCCAGGTACTGGACGGAGTCGGCGGGGATCGAGGCGGCACGGTACGCCGCGCGGAGGGTCTCCTCCCAGTGCTCCACCGATGCCGTTCGGCGGAAGGGCCCCGGACGCGCGTCCTGCCTCAGCACGCAGCTCCGGATCGTGGCGTAGACGCGGTCTCCGTCCCGGAGGGCGGAGGACAGGCGTTTGAGCAGCAACGCGCCGACCCCCTCACCCGGAGCGAAGCCCCGGCCGCGCGCCGAGAAGGGGCTGGAACACGGGTCGAGCAGCCCCTTGGTCCTCAGGGCGTGGGGGAGGAATCCGCTCTCCCGGCGTTGCCCGGTCACGACCAGGGCGGCATCCGAACCACCGTCCCGCAGACAGGTGATGGCGTGTGCCAGTACGACGAACGACGTGGCGTCGGCGGCCTCGCACACGACGGCGCGCCCGTGGAGCCCGAAGGCCGTCGCGATGCGGGCCGGGATGGTACTGGCCATCTCGCCCACCCGGTCGTGGGCCGATCCCCCGAAGTGCCGCAGCAGCGCCCCGCGCGCCTCCTGCACCATCTGCCCGGCGGGTTCCCGTCCTGCGGCGGCGCACCCCCGTACCAGTTCGTCGGCGTACCGCACCCCCTCGACGCGCAACGCGTTGGCGTAGTGGCGGTCGAACCCGAGACAGGTACCGACGACGACGTCGGTCCGCTCATCGGGCAGTGCCCGATCCGTGCGGCCGGCGTCCTCCATGCACCGCCTCGCCGCCTCCAGCATGAGGATCTGCATGCGGGCCATGGAGCGGGCCTGGGCGGGAGGGATTCCGAAACGAGCGGGGTCGACGTCGAGACCGTCGAGGCCGCTCCCGGCGCAGGAGCCGTCCGGCACGCGTTTCCCGCGGTGGTTCCGCAGTGGGTCCTCGGGGAAGCCGGGGCCCTCGCACGCGCACTGCGGCGGTGTCTCCCTGATGAGGTCCCAGTAGTCCTCGGTGCTCTGCGCCGAAGGGTAGACAGCGGATATCCCCACCACGGCGACGGGTTCCGACGGGTCGGGACCGGAATCGGAGGGGTTTTCCCGCGCCTTCGTCTGTGCCATGGGCTGTTCCTCTCGTACGTCCGTGCCTGCCTGGGCGAACGGCCTCGCCCAACGAGGCCGGTCCGCGTCCGTTCGCGGTCACGCGCCCTTCGGCGCGTCGAGGTTCCACCGACACGCCTCCGGTGCTCCCATGTCGGTGACACGTCCGTCCGCTCCCGGATCCTGACCGGAGGGAAGGGGCGCACGCGCGAGCGGAGACGGACCGCCTTCGGCGGTCTGACGGGTCGAAGGTGCCGCGTTCCGCGCCATCGGATTCGCCGGACGGCACCGTCAGGAGGCCGATCCGTTCACGGCCCGCCCCGGGATGCCCTGCGATTCCTGTCGTGCTCCGGCGTCGGGGCTCCGCCGGAGGCTCGCTCTCCTTCTGGATACCTGAGGCGCCCCGCGTGATGCCACAGTCTCTTGCCGGGAGACTGTCCATTTTGGAAGGGATCTTGACGGAGTCACGTGCCGTTGAGACTTTCCGCTCGCGCATGCGGGGCGGCCCCGAGGGCGCGGGGGCGGGCGACGGCGCGCCCGGTGGGTGGAGGGCGAAGGGCGTGTTCCGGCGGGGGCCGACGCCGTACGCACCCCGGGCGAGGACCCGCTCGCCCGGGGCTCACGAAGGGGTACGGTCCCCACCGGAACCCCGCGTCCGTCGCGTGCGGGGGGCGGTCAGGTCACGGGCGCGGCCGGGCAGAGCCCGTGAGGAGCGGGGCCGTGAGGAGCGGGGCCGTGAGGAGCAGGACGTGTTGTCGAAGTGGCTGCGTCCTCCCGGTGGCGGTGCGCGCGGCGCGGTGCGCGGACCCGGGGCGCGCTCGGCGGCCTCGTACGGGGTGGGATGCCGGGCACGGCGCGACGCGGGGCCGGCGGGGCTCACCGGACGTGCCGCGGACGCGCGGAGGGCGCCGGGGGGCGGAGCGGCGCCGCACGGCCCGCGGCGCGTACGGCGGCGGTGACGCGGAACGCGTCGTCCGGCGGGCTCTCACCCGGAGTTCGAGGAGGTCCTCGTCACGTGGGCGGCCCGGCGGAGCAGTTCCTTCGCCGTCGGGTTCCTGCCGAAAGCGGCCAGGTGGGTCCGCATGTTGTCCATACCGCGGTGCAGCCGTCTGCTGTTCAGCGAGGGGTAGTGGTCGAGGAAGGAATGCCAGGTCACAACAGCCTGTTCCAGGTGCCCCTGCCTCAGTTGCAGTTCGGCCAGCCGGGACAGGACGATGGCGCGAGACCTTCTCTCCGTGAGGGACCAGTACTGCAACGACTCCCTGAGGTTTTCCACGGCCCCCTCCCAGTCGCCCAGGTGGCTGAGCAGGACCGCCCTGTCGAAGACGAAGACACCGTAGTGGTATTCACGGATCTCCCTCGTCTCCCGGGAGGTCGGCAACGCCTCCTCCTGGACGACCAGGTTTTCTGCCCTGCGGATCTCCCGCAGGGCTTGTGCGCGTTCTCCCGTGGCGGCCAGCGCTATTGCGACCTGGCTCAGGACCGATGCTCTTCCCGCGGGGGGTATGCGCAGTTCGGAAGCGGATTTCGCAAGGTTCATCGCCGACCGGAAATGGCCGAGCGAATGCGCCTGTCCGCTCATTCTGCGCAAGGTCCAGGCGTACTCGTCCGGACGGTTGCTCTCGACTGCCAGGTCGAGCGAGACGCGGTAGAACCGCTGCGCCGCACCGTGTGCCTCGTCGTCGAAGCTCATGAAACCGCTCAAGCGCGCGAGTTGACTCGCCACAGCCAGGAATCCGGTGCGCAGCCCTTCGTCCACGGGGGCCCGCAGCCACAGTCCGACCATCTGTGCCAGGTACCCGCTGGCCGCGCTCTTGAAGGGGCCCGCTCCGTAGATGCGGTCGGCTTCGGAGAGCAGCCGCACCATGATGGCGGCCACTTCGAGCTCTTCCCTGCCCAGCGGCCCCGCCTGCCCCCCGGCGCCGAGCGGGCGGTCCCGCGCGCCGCGCCAGCCCACGTCCTCCAGCGCGGCGAGGTGGTACACCGCCACCCTGCTCGCGGCGTCCCGATCCGATCCGGCGGCCGCGGCCAGCTCGGCCAACCGCTCCGGCAGGCTCCGATCGCCCCAGCGGCCGAGGGCGTCGTCCCATCCGATGTCCGCCGCCGTCACCGCCCTCCCCAAGCGCCGGGAGAGCGCTTCGGCGATGACGTGCGGGACCGGGGGGCGGGGCCGGCCCCCCGCAGTCCACTGGGACACCGATGCCCGGCTGTACCGAAGCGCGAGTCCTGCCTCCGCACCGACGGAGTTGACCGCCTTCGCGAAATCCTCGCCGCTCCAGCCCGCCTCCTTGATCAGGGAGCGCAGTATTCCGAATTCCTTTTTGGATATTCCTGACTCCAAGCCGCCCACACCCGCTCCCCAGCCAGCCCCAAGCCACGGCACAAAAACATGTATATGAACCTGGGTGTCGAGTCAAGGTCGCGCCGCACCGTTTTCCTTCGGCGAGACGGACTTTCCGTGGTTTGCTTCCGGGTGCAAGTCGGTCGGCTTATTGATCCGGATCGGCGGTTATTTCGGATCTTCGGGTCGTGCGCGAGCGAACTGGCGCGCGGCGGTCGCCGCCCCGGGCGCGGGGGCGCCGCGGCCCCGAGCCCGCAGGGGCTCCGGGAGCTGCGGGTGTCCTCGCCCACCCGGCGCGCCCCGCCACCGGCCTGTTCGACACGGCGGTGCCCCCTTCGACCCGCGGTGCCGGCACGGCCCGGGTGGCGCCCGGGCGCGTCGCTCCACGACCGGGGGTGCGGACGCCGGTGCGCGCGGCCCTGGGGCCGCCGCGTGCGGCGTTCGCACCGCCGTCGACCCCGCGCCCCCGCGGGTCCTTCCGGAGCCGGGCGGGCGACCGCGTCCTCCCGCCGGGCCGCGAAGAGAGCCGCTCTCCGCGCGGCGGACCGTTACAGGCCGACCTGCCAGGCGAACGGCGGCAGTTCGGCCGCGCGGCAGTATATGTCCACCGCCCACGGCAGCAGGGCGGCCATGGGGTGCAGCCGGGTCCCGTCCATGCTCGCGAGCCGCCGGGCGCTGTGACGTACGCACCCGGTGATCTCCGAACCGTCCGCGGCGATGATGGTGGCCGCGACCAGGGGCCCCTCGCAGGGCGTCCGATCCTTCGCGTCGGCCGCCGCGCACCGTGCTGCCGGTTGGTCCCGCCGTTCGTCCATGAACGCCCCCTCTGGCCGAAACTCACCCACAGGAAGCAATACCCGGCCGGTGGGGCCGGAAGGCGGGGTTGGCCCCGTCATGACCAGCCGCTGAGTCCCGCTCTTTACCTCTGCTTACCTCCGCGCGTCCCCTGTGGAACCGCCGTACCACGGGCAACACGGCGCCGCGGGACGGGGCGTCGTCCCGCCCGGCGGCGGTGGCCGGCCGTACGTCGGGCGGGCGCGCGGACGGCGGGTCACCGCCCCCGCGCGCCGGGGTCCGCCGCTCCTCCGGGCTCGCCCCGGGGCGCGGCGGGGTGGCCGCGCCCCGTCGGCGCGGTCACTTCACCGACAGCCGGAAGGTGGCCCCGTCGGCGAGGACGTCGCACCGGTACTGCGACCACCTGTGCTCGTCGATCAGCTTCTGCCCCTGCGCCGGGCAGGTGTCCTTGTTGTACGCGGTTCCGAACGACACCCAGTCGGTGGCGGTGTTCATGCCGAGGTGACGGGCGGTCACGTGGTCGGCGACCTTGTCACCGGTGGCCAGTCCCTGCTCGGCGTCCCAGCGGTAGTGGACCCCGAGCCAGAGGCGCGCGAGGGCGTTCTCGCGGGCGGCCGACGAGAAGCTGCCGAACCGGCGGATGACCCCTTGGGCGTGGGGGTCCTCCGTACCGGCGTCGAAGGTCATCGCGTCCCCGCGGAACCAGAAGGACATGACCTTCGCCCAGGCTCCGGCGAACGTCGCGTGCCCGGAGACGTAGGCGGGGAACGGCGGGCTGAAGCTCTGGCCTCCGCGGTCCTTCGACAGGGGGCGCCAGGACGGGTCCGCGGCGGTTTCGGCGTTGCCGTCGTCGTCCAGGTTGATGGCGCTCTCCGGGCGCCACAGGTCGATCGGTGTCTCGTACTTGGCGTGCCACGCGGCGACTCCGGCGTCGGCGAGCGCGAGGGAGAGCAGGGCGAACAGCTTGGCCGTTCCCGACGTCTGCAGCTTGTTCTGGGCGACGACGGTCTGGGTGTTCGCGAAGATCTGCCCGATGGGCTTGTACGTCCCGTCGAGGTCGTTGGCCCAGAAGAAGGCCGCCGTGGTCTGGTCGGGCGTGCGCGCCGAGGACGTGGTCCCGCCGAGCCGCTTCACCTCGTTCACCTGGGCGGCGTACTCGGGACTGGCCAGGAGCTCGGGCATCGACGTCCTGCCCGCCGGGAGCGGGGGCAGGACCTGGTCGACCGCCGGCAGCGCGAACGGCCTCACCCGGCCCCAGCCCGGCGTGACGGCCGCGCCCGAACCCGTGGGCCGCCAGAAACCGGGTTGGGTGCTCCCGGGGTACACGGTGGCGGCGCCGGCGCCGTCGCCCACCCGGGCCTGGATCATGGCCTCGGCCGCCCGGGTGCCGACGTCGGCGCCGTCCGCGCGCGCGGTGTCCGTGACGGTCGGAGGAAGGGCCGCCTGGGCCGCGTCGAGGTCCGCCGTGAAGTCGAACGCGGGCCACACGTCCATCAGGACGCGGAAGGCGGCGTAGTCGATCGCGGTGTCGACATCGGGGGCCGACCCCGCCCGGAGCGGAACCTTGACGAGGTACGGCTCTCCGAGGCATCCCACGGCCCGTACGCACTTCGCGGAATTGGCCGCGTCGTAGATCGCCGTGTGGACCATGGCGCTCGCGCGGGCCAACTCGGTCGGTGCCGCGCTCGCACCGGTCACCTGGCGGAACGTCCGCAGCAACACCTTGTTCCAGTAGATGACGTGGTCCTTGTCGACCGTCACCGTCGCCCGCGCCGATGGCCGCGGTGCGGCCGCGGCCTGGGGGGAGGGAAGCGACGAGGAGGCGAAGAGGGCCGCGAAAGCCACGGGAAGGGCCGCCGCGGACCGGGCCCACCGGCGCCGCCGGAAAGCGGGTGGATTCGACGCGGCCGGGGTGGACACGAGGGGGCCGGCACCCTCGCCGTGGGCGCCGGCCGGAGTTCTGTGACGCAATTCCCGCTCCTTTACGAAGGTGTGCGCGGTGCGCGCTCCCGTGCGGCGGTCCGGATGGTGCCGGGGCGGTCGCGGCTGAACGCCGCACGCCGAATCGGCGGCGTCCGCCCTTCCGATGCGGATCCGGTCACGATGCCCCCCTGGAACGCGCGTTCGGGTGGGATGGTCGCCGTATTCGACAAATCCTGTCAACGACCGCGTGCGCCCCTGGCCGGAATCACATAGAGGAGCGTCCCATTCCGGAGATCACGGGAGAAGAATCGCTCATTTCAGGGCGTGCGGGTGTGAGGGGAAATCACGGATGTTCTGCCGGTTCGGCGGAAAAGTCGCAGGAGAGGGAATCCGGCACGTGGACGCGCGGGCGAGGGCCGGTCACGGCCCCGAACCGTGCCGGACGGCCGGCCCGGGAATGGGTGGCGGGAACGGCGGTCCGGGGGTGGGAACGACGATCCGGGGGCGGCGGGGGTGGTGGTCCGGGGGCGGGAGCAGCGGCCCGGGAAGTGGTGGCGGGAACGGCGGTCCGGGGGCGTTGGGCTGGATGGAGCGCCTGCGTGGTGAACGGCGTCCGGCGCGCCCAGGGTGGGAGCAGGAGGGCCGGGACGGTCCCGGCCCGGTACCGGTGAGGTCATGCCATGCGGGAATCCCGTCTGCTGCCCGGTTCCCCGCCCGACCACGGTCCGGCCGGCCTGCCGCACACCGGACGGCACGACGCGCGGCCACGTTCGGGCGGCGGGCCCGCCGGCGCCCGGCTGTGGCCGGCCGCCGTGGCGGCGGTGTTCGTGACGGCGCAGTTGACGCTGGTGGCGCCGGGTCTGGGGCTGGGCTGGGACGAGACCGTGTACGTCAGTCAGGTCGGCCGGCAGGGGCCGGCGGCGTTCTTCAGCGCGCCGCGCGCCCGCGGCATCACCTTCCTCGCCGCGCCCGTCGCGGCCGTCACCACCTCGACGGGCGCGTTGCGGGTGTGGCTGGCCGTGCTGTCCGGCGTCGGCCTGTTCCTCGCCCTGCGGGCATGGCGCGCGCTGCTCCCGGCGCCGGTCCTGGCGTTGGCGGGGGCGCTGTTCGCGACCCTGTGGTTCACGCTGTACTACGGGCCGCAGGCGATGCCGAACCTGTGGGTGGCCTACGGTGCCCTGGCCGCGGCGGGCTTCTTTCTGCGCGCGGTCCGTGACCCGGGTGACTCCCGGGCTCTCGTGGGCCTGGGCGTCGCGGTGGGGTGGGTGGCGCTGATGCGCCCGCCGGACGCCGTGTGGCTCGTCCTCCCGCTGGCCGGGGCCTCCCTGCTGGTGCGTGCGTGGCGGCGGCCGGTGCTGCTGTGCGTGCTCGCCGCGGGCGCGCTCGCGGGTGGCGCCGAGTGGCTGGTCGAGGCGTACGTGCGCTACGGCGGTCTCGCGGCGCGGTTGCGGCGGGCCGGGGAGATCCAGGGCGGCCTGGGCTGGTACGTCGCGGTGGACGACCACGTCCGGGCGCTGGGCGGCCGTACGTTGTGCCGCCCGTGCGACGTGCCGTGGCGGCATCCGGTCACCGCGCTGTGGTTCCTGGCCCTGCCCCTGCTGGTCGCGGGCGGTGTGCGGGCGGCCGTCCGCACCCCCCACCGCACCGCCGTGAACGCGGCCGCCGTCACCGGGCTGGTGCTCGCGCTGCCGTACCTGTTCACCGTCGACTACGCCGCGCCCCGCTTCCTGCTCCCCGCCTACGCCCTGCTGGCCCTGCCGGTCGCCGTGCTCCTGGTGCGGCTCGTGCGCCTCCGCACCGCCTGGCGGCCCGCCCTGGTCGGCCTGTGCGCGCTCGCGCTCGCCGGACACCTGCTCGTGCAGTACACGGTGCTCGGTTCGGTGACGCGGCGGGTGCGCGCCGACACGGTGACGCATGCGCGGATCGTCGCCGTGCTGCGGGCGCACGGGGTGCGGCCGCCGTGCGTCGTGACCGGCGAGGAGGCCGTCCGCCTGGCGTACCGCGCGGGCTGCGCCTCCCGGCAGCCGGGCGGCCCCGACGCGAGCATCACCCCGGCGGGCCTCGCGCGGACGGCCCTGCGGCAGCCGGTCGCCGTGCTGCTGTCCCACGGCCGTCCGGCCCCCGCGTACGCGCGCGGCTGGCCCTCCCACCCGCTGCCCGACCTGCCGCGCCGGCCGGACTTCCGCGTGCTCGTGTCGCCGTCGGCGAAGCCCTGAGACGCGTTACCGCCCGGGAGTCCTCCGGGGCGCGGGCGGCCCGCCCGGCGCGGCCCGGTGCCACGCGGCGCGCCGGCCACCGCGCCGCCCGGCGGGAAAACGCGCGCCGACGCCTCACGCATCTCGTACGCGGTGTCGGGGATGCGCGGTCGCCCGTCGTGCTCCTCCCGGTCCCCACCGCAGGTGGGACGCCACGCGCGGCGCCCCCGGACCGCCCCTCCGGACGGGTGGGGGAACGCGGCTCCCCGTGCCGGCGGTTCGTTCCGGGCCCGGCCGGGGCGTGGAGCTCGACGGCGGTGGCGGCGCTCCCGGTCCGCCGGGGCACCGGTCGCGCGCCGGTCCGCCCCCGCCCGTGCGGGGCCCGTCTCATCGCGGCGCCGCGGGCCGGCCCCGGAGGGGCCCGCCCGCACGGTCTCTCCCGGGAGGGGTGCGGGGCTCCGGCCCCGGGAGGTGCTCGGGACCGTCACGACGTGGAGGCCGCGTCCCCCGTCGGCCGGAAGGCCGTCGTCCCTCCGGCGGGGCGGCCGGGGGTCCGTGTCGGTGACGGAGCGGACGAGTTCGTCGCCGGAGACGAAGACCTCCGGCCGGCGGGCGCGGCTCTCCGGAGGGGTGACGCACGGCGTCGGTGTCCGGCTCGCTGACGACGGGGGTCGCCGTGGGGCCGAGGTCGAGCGGGTTCCACCGGCGCGGACAGCGCCACAGCGGTACCGGGCCCGTCCCGTGCTCCGGGGAGACGGGTCGAGTGCGCGGGCGGTGAATCCGGTCGGGTGGGTGCCCAGTTCGAGCCCTCGCATCCAATCACTCGTTCGAGAGTCCCGAACCGGCCATTCAAACGCGCCTGCGTACCGGGCCGTATTCCTACCCCCGCTGCCGTCTTCCGCGGTTTCGCCCTCTGCCGCCGTCACCACTGCTCACGCCCCCGTGAGGCGTTCTCTTCGAACGCCCCGGCCGCTTCGCGTGGCTGAGAGTAGTGTCTCCCGTCCACCCCGCCGTGCAATTGCAGACGAGATTGCGCATGACGGTCGCGGGGGTTGGAACCACTGGTACCAGAGCGAGGGGATCCTGCGATGAAGGGCGTCGAGAACGGCGTGGCGGCGAATCTGATTCCGGGTGTTGTCTGGAAGAAGAGCAAGTACAGCAACGGTTCGGGCAACTGCGCGGAGATCGCGGCCCTGCCGGGGGGCGGCATGGCGGTCAGGAACTCGCGCTACCCCGAAGGACCCGCGCTGGTCTACACCCGCGGGGAGGTGGAGGCGTTCTTCGCCGGGATCAAGGACGGCGAGTTCGATTTCGTAGTCGACTGAAAACCGGCTAGAAAGCAGATCATTCGTTTCGGCTGCTTCTCACGGCGAGATACTGGCGCTCCGTAACCGGTGCGCGCGAAAGGAGTCCCGCCCGTGGGAGCAGCCGAACCAGTCCGGTCCTCTCCCCGCATACGGCCGGCGGCATGGCCGCCCGAACGGCGGCAGCCGTTGGTCGGTCCGCTGGGGCGGGTCGAGGAGCACCCCACCGCGGTGAAGCTGATCGTGGGCAACAAGCTCCGCCGTCTGCGCGAGCAGGCGAAGCTGCTCCCCCGGGACGTGGAGCGGGCGCTGGGCATTTCGAAGTTCCGGACCAGCCGTGTGGAGACGGGCCAGGCGGCCTGCCGGGAGGCCGAGGCGCTGAGCCTGCTGGACCTGTACCGGGTCCGCGACCCCGAGCACGTCGACGAGTTCATGGCCCTGGTCCGCCTCTGCCACCGGCCCGAGTGGTGGAAGACGTGGAGCGACGTCGCGGCGGACTTCTTCCAGCCGCTCCTGGCCCTGGAGGGGGCCGCCGAACGCATCCGCACCTACGAGCACTTCTACGTGCCCGGCCTGCTGCAGACCCCCGACTACGCCCGCGCCGTCATCCGGCTGGAGCATCCGGACCTGCTGCCCAGCGAGGTCGACCGGCGTGCCGAGCTGCGCAACGCGCGCAAGCAGCACCTGTGGGAGCCGGACGGGCCCGTGCTGTGGGCGCTCATCGACGAGTCCGTCCTGCTGCGCGACTTCGGCGACCCCGCGGCCCTGCGCGCCCAGATCGAGTACCTGGTCAGCTGCGCGGACCATCCCGGCATCGTCCTGCAGATCGCGCGGATGGCCGCGACGCAGCAGGTTCCGCTGGGCAACAACGTCACGCACCTGAAGTTCGCCCGGTCCGACCTGGCCAGCTCCGTCTACATCGAGCACCTGATCGGTTCGGTGTTCAGCCAGGACCCCCAGCACGTCAAGAAGTACCAGATGCAGTTGGACCGGCTGGCGGCGTGCGCCCTGACCCCCGAGCAGTCGCTCGAGGAGATGAAGAACCTGCTGTGACCGCCGCCGCGCGCCCCGGCGACGAGCCGCGCCGGGCGCGTCACGGCACGATGCCCACTCCCCCCCACTCCTTCCATTCGAAGGTCTTCTGCCGGGGTGCGAGATCGTTGTCCGGCAGCCACGTGGAGACCTCGACGAGCCCGGGCGGGTCGATGACGTCGAGCCCCTGGAAGTAGGCGCGGACCTCGTCCTCCTCCCGGACCCGGCCCCAGTTCCCCTGGGTGGTGCGGTGCATGAAGTCGGTGACGAAGGCCCGTACGCGCGGGTGCTCGCTGACGAGTTGGCAGATGACCAGGCAGCTTCCCGGGGCGAGCCTCCGGATCACGTCGCGGACCAGGCCCGCGGGGTCGTCCGCGTCGGGGAGGCAGTGCAGGACCGAGACGAACAGGGCGGCGACCGGCCGTGAGAAGTCGATGAGCCGGCGCGTTCGCGGGTGTTCGAAGATGGAGTCGGTGTCCCGCATGTCGGCCTGGAGGACCGTCGTGTGCCGGTTCGTCGCGAGCAGGGCGCGTCCGTGGGCGAGCACGATCGGGTCGTTGTCGACGTAGACGACGGACGCCTCCGGGTGGACCCGCTGGGCGACCTCGTGCACGTTGTCCCGGGTGGGAAGGCCCGAGCCGTGGTCGATGAACTGGTCGATGCCGCGCTCCGCGGCCAGGTGGCGCACGACGCGCTGGAGGAACAGCCTGTTGTTCAGGGCGAGTTCGCGCGTACTGGGCAGTTCCGCGAGGAGGGCCTCGCACGCCTTTCTGTCCGAGTCGTAGTTGTCGTCGCCACCCAGCAGGTAGTCGTACATGCGCGCGACACTGGGGGTGGTGACGTCGATGTCTTTCGGGCTCAGCGGTTCCCCGCGCATCCGGACCTCGCCGCGTCGATCGGTTGGAGCTTCGGCAGGAAGGGGCCAATGCTAGGGACGCGGTGAGGGGACGGGGTAGGTCCCGGGCCGCGGTACCCGTTCTGCGGACGGCGTTTCGGTCAGGATCCGGGCACGGCCGCGCCGGTGCGGCCGGTCCGGCGGCGCGCGTCAGGGCTTTCCCGACGCCATGCGGGCCGCGGTGCGCAGGTGCGCGGTGACGGCGGCCTCGTCCAGCCCCATGACGGCCGCGATCTTTGCCTTGGGGAAGTGGAGCTCGTCGCGCAGGAGCACGGCGTCCGCGACGGGCGCCGGCAGCGGGGTGCCCCTGCCGCCGCCCACGGCGCGGTTCACCCAGGTGCACAGGACCCTCCAGGCGACGGCGGAGGGGCGCGCGCTGCTGAGGACGGAGGGCCAGATGGTGACCAGCTCGCCCAGGGCGCCTTCGACGCAGGCCCGTGCGGTCGCAACGTCCCGCAACCGCTGGGCGGCGTACCGGTGGTAGACGTTCTGGTAGAGCAGGCAGAAGGCGGTGTACTCGACCGGGAGGGAGATCGTCACGACGCGGGGGGACGGTGGTTGGCCGAGATCCGGCTTGCCCCTCCGGTCATGTGCTAGGTGGCTCGGGACCATGGCGTTTCGTCCTCTGGCACGGAGCAAGAGGGCTCCTGGGGGGACGGGGCGTTATGCGTCCGGGTGGGTGAGGTGGTCCGGCAGGGGGCCGTCGTGCGGCGGGGCCGCCAGGCAGACGAGGAAGGCGTGGTCGACGTCCTCCCACAGGCCGCGCAGGTCTCCCGGCGGGGCGTGCAGGGCGGTCAGCAGCGCGCTCGTCGTCTCCCAGCAGGGCACCGTGCGTCCGGTGAGGGCGTTCTCGACCGTGTCGGCCCGGAGGAGGCCGGCACTCGCGCGGGCGACGCGTTCGTACGGTGGGCAGCCGGCCGCCAGGTACGTGCCGCGCAGCGCGCCGGACAGGCGCGCCACCGCTTCGCGCAGCGGTGGTCCGGTCGGCCGGGCGAGGCCCCGGCCCGCTTCCCACAGCGGACGCAGGTCGGCGGGGTCGGCGCCGAACACCTCGGCCAGGAGCCGCACGGCCGTCCACGGGGGCAGCCGCTCGCCGGAGAGGACCCCGGAGACGTACGACGGTGACAGGCCCGTCCGCTCGGCGACGTCCTCGACGGACAGGGCGCTGTGCCGGTGGAGGAACGACAGCGCGGAAGCGACCTTCCGCGAGGCGCGCCGGGCGACCTGGGCGGCGTCGGGTGCGGGCGCCCCGGTGTGCGCGAGGAGTTCGTGGCGGGCCGCGGGTGGCGCCGGCGTTCGGCCGGGGCGCGCGGAGCGCTCCTGCGCCCGGTTGCGGAAAAGCCGGTCGACGACCGCCTCGCCCCAGCGGGCCCGGACCGTCGACCGGCTCTGGCACGCCGCCCGGGCCACCTCCTCCCAGTCGGCTCCCCGGGAGCGGGCGTCGCTGACGGCCGCGGCGGCGTAGTGGTCCAGTTCGGCGCCGATGTGGCGCACCTGGGCGAGCAGACCGGCGAGGTCCTCGTGCGCGTGCTCCAGCTCCAGGAGGCGTGCCACCGCGGTCTGCAGGTCCTGGGCGATGCCCAGCGCCGCGGGGAAGTGGTGCCCGGGGCGGCGTGCGCCGCCTTCCTGGCGCCGCCGGCGCTGGGCGCGGCGCCGGCAGTTCCGGTCGCAGTAGGCACGCGGCCGGCCGGGTCCCGCCGTCCGCGGGAGGGGTGCCCGGCAGTGCAGGCAGGTCGTCGGCGTCGGGGATGTGTTGCCCATGGTCCTCCCTCAGGACTTCGCCCTGCGCGGATGCCCGAACCCTGATCGCTCCGGGGGCGGCGAACGATCGTCCGGCCGCCCGGGGCCGTCCGGCGGACGGTGCGCGTCGGACAGGCGTCACGGGGGCCGCCGGTGGCGGCGCGAGCACGTCGGGAGAGAGCGTGACGACCCGGGCACGGCGCCGGTGCGAGCCGCCGGCTCCCCCGCCGCTGTCACGCCCCGCCGGCCTCCCCGTGCGGGAGCCGGAACGACGCGGCTTCCACAAGGGACCTCCTTGGACGAGCGGGCCGGTCAACGGAGGGCCCGGGGTGCCGATCGGCGGATGCGCGGGCCCGGCCCCTCCTCTTGGCGCTGATGAACGTACCGCTTCGCTTCACTCTTTCGCCACGCGCAGGGGTGTTGGTCCGGGGTCCCGCTTCGGCCGCCCCTTGTCGAGTGTCGAACGCGCGTTCCGAGATCGGCACTCCCACGCGCGTGGGCATTTCAACGAATGATCGATTTTGATCGGAAGCAAACCGTCTTTGCCGGTTGACTGTCGTCTCAGCGACTGTCTTTCTGTACGTCAGTTCCTAATGTGGCATACGTCAAAGAAACGTGACATGGCTCTGGGGCTGTGCTATTGCGAGTTGCAATAACAGGGTGCAATTTCAGTTCCCCGGCAGCGCTTCACCGGGAGGGCGCCCCTGCGCGGGGTCGGCGGAGGCGGCGACCGGCCGCGCGGGCCCGGCTCCGTTCCGCCCGGTCACGCCCGGCCCCCCGCCCCGGCCCGCCAGAACCGGCACAGCTCGTGGACGAGCGCCTCGGGCGCCTCTTCGGCGATGTGGTGGCCGGATTCGATCGGGCCTCCCTCCAACCGGCCTCCCGCCCAGTCGCGCCACACGCCCAGCACGTCGCCGTAGAGGTCGACCATGTCGTCGCGGGTCGCCCAGAGGACCTGCACCGGGCAGGCGATGCGCCGGCCGGCCCGGCGGTCGGCGTCGTCGTGCTCCCGGTCGACGCCCAGGCCGGCCCGGTAGTCCTCGCACATGGCGTGCACGGTGGCCGGGTCGTGGACGGCGCGGCGGTAGTCCTCGTACGCCTCGGCTCCCATCTGCTCCGGGGTGGCCTTGTACCAGGCGTCCGGATCGGCGTTGATGACCCGTTCGGCGGGCTTGGCGGTCTGCCCGAGGAAGAACCAGTGCCACCAGCTCGCGGCGAACGCCGCGTCACAGCGCCGCAGCGCCTCCCCGATGGGCACGGCGTCGAGCACGCTCACCGCGAGGACGGCTTCCGGGTGGTCGAGGGCGAGGCGGGTGGCGACGTACGCGCCGCGGTCGTGGCCGACGACGGCGAACCGCTCGTGCCCCAGGCCGCGCATCAGCGCCAGGCAGTCCCCGGCCATGGCGCGCTTGGAGTACGGGCGGTGCTCCGGGTCGGTCGGGGGCTTGGAGGACCGGCCGTAGCCGCGCAGGTCGGGGCAGACCACCGTGTGGCCGGCGGCGACCAGCAGCGGGGCGACGCGGTGCCAGGTCGCGTGGGTGCGCGGGTGGCCGTGCAGGAGCAGCACCGCCGGGCCGCTGCCGCCGTAGCGCACCCGTAACCGGGCCCCGTCCCCCTCGCGTCGCGCCAGCGTGAAGTCGTCGAACACCTGACCCCCTCGTGTCGGCCTGCCCGCCGTCTGCCCCGGATCACCACGTCCACACGGCCGGCGGTGCGGCGACGGACGAGGGGGCGCGGGTCGCGTCCCCCTCGGCGGGGCGGAGCGGTGGACGACGCCCGCGCGGCCCGCCCGGTGACGCCGGCCCGGTGCCCGGGTGCTCCGTTCGGCCGTGCCGCGCGGCCTCCGGCCGTGCGCGCCGGGCGGTTCCGCCGTTAGCGTCGAAGGGCCCGGCCGCCCCGGCGGTCGCGGCCACCCCACCACCCGGTGTCGCATCTTGGAGCTGCTCGTGGACAGGTCAGCGCTGGCGGAGGCAACGGCCCGCAAGGCGGCGGAGCACGGCGGGCAGGTCTCGGCCGACGACGTCGGGCGGGTGCTGGAGGCCCTGTTCGGAACGGTCACCGAAGCCGGGACCCTGGCCGAGGCGCTCCGGCGGGACCAGGCCGTCAGCCTCATGGGCTTCGGCAGTTTCCACGTCGAGGACGGGACGGCGGTCCTGCGGCCCGGGCAGGCGCTGACGGAGTACCTCAACGGCGACGTCGGCTGACCCGCCCGTGAGGCGGGACGTCCGCCGTCCCGGCGTGCGGGTGTCCGCACGCGCCGCCGCGCCCGCCCGGCGTGCGGGCGGGCGCGGCGGCGCTGCGGGCGCGCGGCGGGTCAGACCTCGCCGCGCCACGCGCCGGTCTCGGTGCCACGGCTCTCGATGAAGGTCTTGAACCGCTCCAGGTCACCGGTGACCCGCCGCTTGACGAAGCCGAGCTTGTCGCCGACCGTCTCCGCGAAGCCGTCGGGGTCGAAGTCCATCTGGAGCATGACCTTGGTGGTGGTGTCGTCGATGCGGTGGAAGGTGACGACGCCGGCCTGCTTCACGTCGCCGTCCACGGTCGTCCAGGCCACCCGCTCGTCGGGGATCTGCTCGGTGATCTCGGCGTCGAACGACCTCTCCACCCCGTTCACCTTGGTGGTCCAGTGAGTGAGGGTGTCGGTGCGCTGCTCGATCCGTTCCACGCCCTCCATGAACTGGGGGAAGGTCTCGAACTGGGTCCACTGGTCGTACGCGGTGCGGACCGGGACGTTGACCGTGACGGATTCCTCGACCTGCGACATGGGGAAGTCCTCCTCTGGGTCGGCGCGGCCCCTGCCCGGGAGCCGCGGGTTCCGTTTGCCGGAGACTGGCGTATACCCCCGTCCCCGGATGTCATGACGTCCGAAGGGGCCTTCCCCGACGCGTCGGGCCGAACGGGCCGGGCGGGCCGGGCGGACAGGGCGGCGCCCAGGGAGGGGCCGGCTCCCGCCGGGGGCCCCGTGTCCCGGAGGGGGTGCCGTGCGGGCCGCCGGGGCCCGGCCGCTCCGCCTGCCCCCGGCCCGGGCCGTGCGGGGCAGGGGTGGCGGCCGGGGCCGGTGGGGCGGCCCGGATGATCGGAGACATGCTGCTCGAATCCCTGTCCGTCGCCGCGTTGGTCGTGGTGCTGGTCTGCGCCGTGGTCCGTCCCTTCCGCTGGCCGGAGGCGGCCTTCGCGGTACCCGCCGCCGCCCTGGTGGTCGCCACCGGCGCGATCGGGCCGGACGCCGTGCGGGAGGAGGCGGCCCGGCTCGGGCCGGTGATCGGGTTCCTGGCCGCGGTCCTGGTGCTCGCCAAGCTCTGCGACGACGAGGGCCTCTTCCACGCCTGCGGGACCTGGATGGCCCGTTGGGCCCACCGCCGCCCGCGCCGGCTCCTCGGTGCGGTCTTCTTCCTCGCCTCGCTGATCACCGCCGCGCTCAGCCTGGACGCCACCGTCGTCCTGCTGACCCCGGTGGTCTTCGCCACCGCCGCCCGCATGGGCGCCCGACCCGGGCCCCACGTCTACGCGAGCGCCCACCTGTCCAACACCGCCTCCCTGCTGCTGCCGGTGTCGAACCTGACGAACCTGCTCGCCTTCACCGCCACGGGCCTGACCTTCACCCGCTTCGCGCTGCTGATGCTGTTGCCGTGGCTGGCCGCCATCGCGGTCGAGTACGCCGTCTTCCGCCGTTTCTTCGCCGCCGACCTCGACGCGCCCGCCGAGCCGGTGGAGGGGCGGGAGGCGCCGGAGCTTCCGCTGTTCGCGCTGGTGACCGTGGCGGCGACGCTGGGCGGGTTCGCGGCGGCCTCCGCGGCCGGTGTCGACCCGGCCTGGGTCGCGGCGTCCGGCGCGGCGGTGATGGCCGTCCGTGCCCTGGCCCGGCGCCGCACGACCCCGACCGCGATCGTGCGCTCCGCCGCCCTGCCGTTCCTCGCCTTCGTCCTCGCCCTCGGCATCGTCGTACGGGCCGTGGTCGACAACGGGCTCGGCCCCGCCCTCGGCGCCGTACTGCCCGACGGCACCTCGCTGCCCGCGCTGCTCGGCACCGCCGCGCTCGCCGCGCTGCTCGCGAACCTGATCAACAACCTGCCGGCCGTCCTCGCCCTCGTCCCGCTGGCCGCGCCCTCCGGCCCCGGCGCGGTCCTGGCCGTCCTCCTGGGCGTCAACATCGGCCCCAACCTCACCTACGCGGGCTCCCTGGCCACCCTGCTGTGGCGGCGCATCGCCCACCACCACGGCCACGGCGTCGAACTGGGGGAGTTCACCCTCCTCGGCCTGCTCACCGTCCCCGCCGCCCTGCTCGCCTCGACCCTCGCCCTGTGGGTGTCTCTGGCGCTCGTCGGCACCTGACCGGGGCCCGCGCGGCCCGCGTCCGCGCCCGACCGGGCCCGTGCGCCCGCGCGGCTCCCGCCGACGATGATCGGGCCGTGATGGGGTAGGAGGACCACGACCGCCCTCGCCACTGCCCCCGAAGGAGCCGCAGGTGACCGACGACGCCTACCTGTTCCTGCTGGACGACACGACGCCGCCGCTCGGTGTGCCGCCGACCTCCGTCGGCGACCTGGCGTGCCTGGAGACCCCCGCCGTACGGGCGTGGCTCGACGCGTACGGCGTCACGGTCACATCCCCGCGGCTGCGGCTGGTGCCGCCGGAGGAGACGGCGGCCATTCCGGAGCAGGCGGAGCGGCTGCCGGTCCCGCTGAGCGACGAGGAGCTGAGCCGGCTGCGGCACCACGGCGCCCCAGAGGCGCTCGCCGACGTCGAGCGGCAGCTCCTGGCCTACCGGGAGAGCGCGGACGGCCGCGACGCCCTGCTCGGCCGGGCGGTGGCGGCCGGCGTGCCCCTGGAGCGCATCGTGGAGCTGACCGGCGAGGACCCCGCGACCGTGGCGGCCGCCGCCCGGTGACACGGCGGCCCGCCGCGCGACCGGGCTGGGCACCGGCTCGTTGACCGCTCGACCGAGGACGAACGGAGAGACGCCCGTGAAGTTCAGTCACGCGCTGCTGCCCGACTATCCCCTGCAGGATTCGCTGGCCTCCATCAGGCTCGCCGACGAGCTCGGCTTCCACGCCTGCTACGCCGCCGACGAGACGTGGCACAAGGACCTGTGGCTGCTGTTCGCCGTCGCCGCCGGGCAGACCCGGAACATCCGTCTGGGGCCGAGCGTCTCCCCGGTCACCCTGCGGGAGCCGACGTTGATCGCGCAGGCGCTGGCCACGCCCGACGAGCTCTCCGGGGCGCGCGGAAGCCGTGCTGTCCAGCGGCAACTTCGGGCTGCTCGCCCAGTACGGCATCGACTGGGCCCGCACCCGCCCCCTGTCCCGGGTCAAGGAAGCGCTGCACGTGGTGCGGACGCTGCTGGACGAAGGCACCATCACCCATCACGGCGAGTTCTACACGTACGAGGGGCTGTTCACCTTCGCCCGGCCCGTCCAGCGGCGGGTGCCCCTCAAACTGGGCGCGATGCGCGGGCCCAGGTCCTTCGAGGCGGCGGGCGAGCTGTCCGACGGGTGCCATCACGCGCTGAGCTACACCGCGGAAGCCTACGAGTACGCCGTTCGCCACATCAGGGCGGGGGCCGAGCGGGCGGGCAAGGACTGGCGCTCCCTGGACATCGGCGCCTGGGTCGTGTTCGCCACCGGGCCCGACTCCGCGCGGGCCAAGGAGGCGGCCCGCAGCATGGTGGGGATCTACGCCTCCTCCATGCCGGAGGAGCAACTGCGCCGCAACGGGGTCGACCCCGCCGAGCTGGAGCCCGTGATCCGGGCGATCGCTGGGGGCGACCTGGCCAGGGGCATCGAGCTCACCACGCCGGAGGTCGCCGAACGGCTGTCCGTCGCGGGCACCCCGGCCGAGTGCGCGGAGAAGATCCGCACCCAGATCGCCCCCAGCGGGGTGAACCACGTCATCTGCGCCGTCACCGACCGCCGGCTGGTGCACGCGTTCACCGGCAGGGACCTGGACGGGGTGGCGGACGTCGACACCCAACTGCGCCTCGTCCACGAGCAGATCATGCCCGTCTTCGCCTGACCGGCCCGGGGCCCGGCAGCGGCGGTGCCGGCCCGGTACGGGCCGCCCCCGGGGAGGGGCGGACGCCCGGCCGGCGAATCACCGCCCGCGGTCCGCTCCCACGGTGCCGGCGCGGAGGTCGGCGGGGGCGCGCGCACCGGCCGGGGCCGTCCCGCCGCGCGGAGCACCGGCGGAGCTCCGGCGGATCGCGGGGGCTTCGCGGGGGCTTCGCGGGCGGACGGCCGGGCCCGGCGGACGCTACTCGGGCTGCGTCACGGTCAGCGCCCACCGGACCGTCTCCGTCGAGGCGTCGACGGAGACGAAGAAGGATCCCGAGCGGACCACTCCGGCGTCCATGGCCACCGAGCCCACCCCGGCGGTCCCGGCCGGGCAGGCGACCGTGAACGCGGCGACCTCCGTCCCCTGCGACTCCATCACCACCCGTACGTCGCCGCCCTCGCACGCCACCGTGAGCACGGTCGGCAGCCCCTCCCAGGCGCCCCCCGAGGCCACTCCGCCGTCTCCGACGCGTTCCCCCACCCACACGAGGCCCTCCGGACCGGGGTGGGGCAGCAGGGCGCCGGTCGACGCGGCGGCGGGCCCCGCCACCGCGCCCGTCAGCACCAGGGTCGCCAGCGCCGTCACGGCCCGGGCCTTCCTCGTCGCTCTCATCGTCACTCCTCGTCGATCCGTCACGGGCCCCGAAGTCTGCCGGGGCACAACGGCATCGCACATGAGTACGAGTACTCACCCGTTCCCTTTCGCGGTTCCGCCGCGACACGCCGGCCCGTTCGGCGCTCCGGCCGCAGGACGGCCGACCCGGGACGGCCCTCAGTCGCCGTCCGGCGGCGGGGAAGGGCTCCCGGCGCGCTCGCCGGGATCCGGGGGCGCGGGAGCGCGACGCCGGTCGGCCGGGCCCAGCAGCTTCAGTATCGCCTCCGAGCGGCTGTGCACCCGTAACTTCCGGTAGGCGGACTGCAGGTGATTCTTGATCGTGCGCTCGGAGAGACCCATCCTCTTCGCGATGATGCGGTTGGACGCTCCGGTCATCAGTAATTCCACTGCTTGCTTTTCCCGATCGGTGAGCCGGTCCCAGGGCGCTCCCCCGCCGCGTTTTCCGCTTTCCCGGTCGGACGCGCAGGGGAGTTCACGGCCGGTCGCTTCGGTTTCGTGTTCGCAACTCTTTCCCTGCTCCATCCTGACCAGGATGTGAATGATCTCCTGGAGGGAAGACAACAGGTCGCACCCGAGGCAATCGGAGCACACGTGCGCGTGATCTCCGTCCGCCTGTCTGTGTGGATCTGGCATGGGGGAAGATCGCTTTCTTTCCTGGTGGGATCGCGCGGATGGCGGAGTGAGGGGGTGCGCCGGCGCCTTTACGCCGTGATACCCCTTCCGGCCGCAGCGAAGCAACAGCCGGACACGCTCGCCCGGAAGTTTTCCGGGGCCTCCCCCTCGACGTCCCCGCAGCGTCCACAGGGATGCGGTGCCACTCGTGTGACGCGTGTGATGACAGAGGGAAAAGTGCTGGGCAAGGGCGGCGGGGAATCTTCCGCCCGTGTCGTTCCGACGACGGTTTCCCGCCCCTTCGTATCGGTCTCAAGGGACCAGGCGGTACGCGGCGCGGACACGGGACGGCGGGAAGCCGAATCGGCACGGGCAGACCCGCCGAAAACGCACGCAGCCGTGCTTTTCCCGGGAGGACCAGCCCGAAGGTACCGCCGCGGCGCAGGCATGCAGATCCCTCCACGGGCTATCCGTGACGGGTCGTCTTGTTCAGCACGAAGGAAGAGGGACGGGTCGTGCCGCATCCACTGCCGCTTTTCTCCGCGATTTCCCCGGAAGCCTTCGAAGCGCGGAAAGAGAAGGGACGGAAACGTTCTCGCGGTGGCGTGGCGGGCGCCCCTCCCCGTCCCGTGGCGAGCGGTCCGGGCCAGGTGGACGAGCCCCGTGCCCACCCTCCCGGGGAACCGGCCCGGGAGGGACCCCGCCGGCCCGTCCGCCCGCGCCCGTGGCGCGAACCGGCGGGGGCGTCGTTCCGCAGCCGACTCCCACGACCGCCGCGCACGGTGCGCGGAAGGGACGGGAGCGGCGCGACGGGAAGGGGCCGCCGCCGCTCGCCGGGGAGCGCGTCGCGGCGGCCGGTCCCCGGGAGGACGCCGCCGCCCCCGCCGTCGCGCCACCCCCGCCCGTACCCCGCACCCCGCACCCCTGATCCCCGAGGAGGATTCCCCATGGCAGCCACGGAGTTCATCGACGCGGTCGGCGCGAACGTCGCCGACCACGTCCGGAGCAACGAGCTGATCGCCCTGGCCCGCGAAGGGAAGATCGAGAAGGCGCATCTGAGGCGGTTCGCCCTGGCCGAGTTCCAGTCGCAGGAGGCGGAGTTCACCGCCTACGGCCTCCTGCTCTCCCGCTACCCGCACGAGGTGCCCGGCGGCTTCTTCGCCTTCGTGTCCCACGAGCTCATGAAGGCGCGGCACCGGATGGTCTCCGGCGCCGCCGCCTCCGTGGGCCTGTCCGCGGACGAGATGCGCACCGCGCCGGTCGCCGAACCGGTGCGCCGGTTCACCGAGTTCATCTCCTGGGTGGCGCTCCACGCCGGGGCGGCGGAGGCCGCCCTGCTGGCCCGCACGGACTTCACCCTGTGGTGCAACACCTGCGCCGCGCTCGGCGACGTCCTGCGGGAACTCCCCGACGTGCCGGGGGAGATCGTCGACTACGTCGACGCCTACCGCCACAATCCGCCGGAGGTCGCGGACGGTGTCCTGGAGGTCATCGACCACGGGCTGGCGCGGGGCGAGCGCGAGGAGTGGATCGCCCGGAGCGCGGTGCGGATGGAACCGGCCCTGAGGGCCTGGTGGCGGTCCGTGGCCTCGGGCACGGGACACCCGGACCACTGAGGGGCCGGACGGCCCGGGCGCACGGGCGGGCCCCCGGCCACGCGGCGGCCGGCTGCCGCGGCGCCGCCCGTTCGGGACCGGGCACCCGCCCGTGGTGGCCCGGCGCCCGGGCGGGGGCCGGAGGTCCACCGGGCTTCCGCCCCGCACCCCCGTGCCGGGGGCCGGACGCGCCCGGAGCCGACCGGCGGGGGCCGGGCGCCTCCCGGAGACCGCCGGCCGGCACGCCGCCGCGCACCCCGTCCCGGCCCCCGGCCCCGCCCGCTGGCCCGAACCGCGGCAAGACGCGGCAAGACGTTGCACGACGAGGAGCGCTGAGCGCCATGGACTCCACGCCCCCACCCGCCTGCGACCTGCAGGTCGACTTCCCCTTCGACTACGCCGCCCACGTCGCCGGTGACCGGCGGGTCGGCCGTCTCCCCGAGACGGCGCTCGGCACCCCCGTGGCCGTCATCGGCGCCGGCGGCAGCGGACTCGCGGCCGCCTACGAGCTGATGCGGGCCGGTTGCCGGCCCGTGCTGTACGAGGCGGAGCGGAGCGAGGACGGGCCCGGCGGACGCCGGCTGGGCGGACGCATGTACAGCCGCCGGCTGGACCCCGCGGACAGCGCCGTCGTGGAGCTCGGCTGCATGCGCTTCCCCGACTCCGCCCGGCTCCTCCGCCAGTACGCCGACGCCTTCGGCATGCACTGGGAGCCCTTCCGCGAGAACTACGCCAAGGGCACCACCCCGGTGACCGTGTGGGACGTCGACGGCAAGCGGTACCCCGTCGAGGAGATCACCGACCTCCACGACCTGGACGACGGCTTCCGCCGCGGCCACACGCGGTGGCGGCAGGCCCTCACCCGCATCGGCCTGCAGCAGGTGCAGCGCGACGTCGCGGCACGTGACCTGGCCTCGCTGCGCGCCCGCTGGACGCGGTTGGTGCGGGAGTACGAACAGTGGACCTTCTACCGCTTCCTGCGGGACCCCGACGGAGCCGGGCTCACCCACGACCAGGCCCGCCTGCTGGGCACCGCCGGGGTCGGCCCCGCCGCCTGGGACAGCTTCTTCGACCTCAGCATGGTGGAGGTCCTCCGGCTGCTGCTCTGCACGGAGGGGGGCACCCAGTACTACCCCCGCGAGGGGATCAGCGCCCTGGCCGAGGGGTTCTGGACCCACCGGTCCCCCTCCCCCGGCGGCCGGCCCACCAGCCTCGAAGAGATCAACGGGGGCGCGCCGCGGCCCGCCGTGACCGTGGTGGAGGTGGAGGAGGACCGCGACCGCGGCGTCGTCGTGCACAGCGCCGACGGCCGCGCCGAACGGTTCGCCGCGGCCGTCTTCACCCCGCAGCTGCACCTGCTGGAGACGAACGTGGAGCTCCGGTCCACCGCCCCGGGGCGGTCCCCGCTGGGTCCGCGCCTGTGGCGCGCCGTCCGCCGGCTCAGCTACTGGCCCTCCTCCAAGACGGCCCTGGTGCTGGACCGCCCGTTCTGGGAGGGCACCTCCCTCGACGGCGTGACCCTCACCGACCGGCTGCCGCGCGCCGCCTACACCGTCGACTACGGCCCGCCGCGCGGGGAAGGCGGCCGCCGGGCGGTGCTCGACCTCTCCTTCACCTGGGCGCAGGACGCCGTGAAGGTCTCCCCCTCCGGCCCCCGCGACCGGGTGCGCCTCTTCGTCCGCGACCTCGCCCGCATCCACCCCGACGTCGCCCCCGAGCTCGCGCGCCGCGCGGACACGGCGGAGGCCGTGACGATCTCGTGGGAGAGCGAACCCCACTTCCGCGGGCTGTGCCGCTTCTCCCGCCCGGGCGAAGCCCCGTACGTGCGCGACCTGTTCGCCCACTTCATGAAGGACTTCGCCGGGAAGCCCGCGGTACCGGGCGAACCGCGGAACGCCCTCTTCCTCGCCGGCGACGACACGAGTTGGTCGCCGGGCTGGCTCGACCACGCGCTGGCCTCGGGGATCAACGCCGCGTGGGGCGTGCTGCGCCTGCTCGGCGGTCGCCACGAGCCGGGGAACCCCGGGCCCGGCGACGTCTGGGACGACCCCGACTACACGCCCCTCGCCTTCGATCCGTAGCCGCCGCTCCCCCGTGAGCCCCCGCAGAAAGGTTTCCATGAGCGATCATCCGCACCGAGACGTCCTGCTGCGACCGGACCGGGTCTGGGACGCGGTCGGCGACGCTCCCGTGGCCGGCCCGCGCGTCCTCGTGCGGGACGGGCGCGTCGCCGAGATCGGCGACCGCGTCCCCCCGCCGGCCGGCGCCCTCACCGTGGACCTTCCCGGCTGCACCCTCACGCCCGGCTTCATCGACTGCCACGTCCACCTGCTGGACGAGGCGGCGGAGACCGCGCCGGTCGGCTACCAGGTCCTCACCGCCGTGCCCGCGCTCCGCGCCCTGCTCACGGGCGGGTTCACCACCGTGCGGGATCTCGGCGGGGCGCACCTGCCGCTGAACGTGTCGCTGGCGCGGGCCGTGGAGGACGGGCTGGTCGAGGGGCCGCGCGTGCTCGCGGCGCCCAACATCCTGTCGCCCCGCTCGGGCCACGGCGACAAGCGACCCGACCTCAGCCAGCGCTACGGCGTCCAGATCGGCACCGTCGCCGACGGCCCGGAGGAGATCCGGCGCGCGGTGCGGGAGCAGGCGCGGGCCGGGGCGGACTGGATCAAGTTCGCGGGCAGCGGCGGCTTCTCCTCACCGGCCGACGCCCCGTCGAGCACGGCCTACTCGCAAGCCGAGGTGACCGCCCTGGTGGCGACCGCCCGGGACCTCGGCCTGCCGTGCGCCACCCACGCCTTCAACGACGAGGCCGTCACCCGGGCGGTGAACGCGGGGGTCCGGAGCGTCGAGCACGCCTGCCTGGCGACCGACGCCGCGTACGAACTGATGGAACGGGAGGGGGTCCACCTCGTTCCCACCCAGTACGTGCAGACGTACTTCCTGGACCGGCTGGACGACGACGGCTTCTGGAGCGGCTCGCCGGCCATGCGCGCCCGGTACCGCGCGTACGCCCCCGCGCTCCGCGCCGGGCTGCGGCGGCCGGCCCGCTCCGGGGTCGCGGTGGCCTTCGGCACCGACGCCGGCATGTTCCCCCACGCCGACAACTGGCGCGAGTTCCCCACCCTGCTGGCCCACGGGTTCACCGCCCTGCGGGCGCTGCGTGCCGCCACCACCGTCGCCGCCGACCTCCTGGGGCGGCCCGACCTCGGCCGGATCGCCCCCGGGGCGACCGCCGATCTGATCGCCCTCCACGGCGATCCGTTCCAGGACGTCACCGCCACCGGGCGCGTCCGGTTCGTGATGAAGGACGGCGTCGTCCGCCACCGGGAGGTCTGACCCCCGGCACTCGCCGGCGCCGGCCCGGCGGGGCGTGTGCGGCCCCGTACCGAGGGTAGCCGAAGGCCCTGGAGGCAGAGCCCGGAGAGGGGGCCGGTGATGGCGTGGAGGGTCCGGCGGGACACGGCCGAGCAGGTGGGGCAAGAGGCGGCCCCCGACCCCGGAGCGGGGCCCGCCGGCCCCACGTGGCCGCGGGGCGCCCGCGTCGCGGCCATGCTGGTGGCCTTCGTGTTCATGGTGGGGTTCGCGGTGGTGTTGGCCCGGTTGACGCTGGAACCGTCCCTCGCCTCCGAGCGGCTGACGCACAGCAACCTGCGCCCCGGCGACTCCATCCGCCAGTACCTCGCGCAGCCCGCCTTCCGCGACACGGTCAAGCAACTCGGCGGGAACATCGCGCTGGGCGTGCCGTTCGGGCTGCTGCTGCCCGTGCTGGCGCCGCGTGCGCGCGGCCTGCTGCGGGTGGTGGCGGCGACCGCCGTCGTGATGACGCTGGTGGAGCTGGTACAGGGCGCGCTGATCACCGGGCGGGCCTTCGACGTCGACGACGTGATCCTCAACAGCACCGGGGCGCTGCTGGGGTACCTGCTGCTCGGCCGGAGGCTGGGCCGCGCCGTCCACCCCCGGCGCCGGCACTGGTGGCACCGGTTCACCCGGCGCGCCGCCTGACGGGCGGTGCCTCCCGGCCGCCGCGCCGCACGCCGCGCTCCGGCACCGGCCCGGCGCCCCGGCCCGCCCCGGGTACGGGTTCCCTCCGGCACCGCCGCGCCCGCCCACCGCCAAAGGGGCGGGAGTGCCCGCCCGACGCGCGTGTCACCGCCCTGAGCAGGGAAAGCGGAGCGTCATGCCGACCGAAAACGATCAACCCCTCAAGCGGGCCCTGACCACGCGCCTGCTCTACTTCTTCATCCTCGGTGACGTCCTGGGCGCGGGCGTGTACGTCCTCATCGGCCAGATCGCCGCCGACTCGGGCGGGGCCGTGTGGGTGCCGCTGACCGTCGCGCTCGTCCTGGCGCTGCTCACGGCGGCCTCGTACGCCGAGCTCGCGACGAAGTACCCGCGCTCCGGCGGGGCCGCGCACTACGTGACCCGCGCCTACGGGCCGTTCGCCGGGTTCCTCGCCGGGTTCTGCATGCTCGCCGCCGGGATCGTGTCGGTGGCCGCGCTCGCCCGGGGCTTCGCGGGCGACTACCTGGCGGTCTTCGTCCCGGTTCCCGTCGGTCCGGTGGCCGTGCTGTTCCTGGTGGCGCTGGCCCTGCTCAACGCCCGGGGCATCCGCGAGTCGACCCGCGCGAACGTCGCCGCCACCGTCGTCGAGGTCGGCGGCCTGGCGGTCATCGTCGTGCTCGGGGCCTGGCTCCTGGTGCGGGGCGAGGGGGACCCCGGCCGGCTCGTCCAGTTGGGGACGGCGGACCGGGGCGCCGCGGCGGCCGTCCTGAGCGGCGCGGTGCTGGCGTACTACTCGTTCGTCGGCTTCGAGACCTCCGTGAACGTCGCCGAGGAGACCCAGGACCCCCGGCGCTCCTACCCGCGCGCCCTGTTCGCCGCGCTCGTCACGGCCGGTGCGGCGTACGTCCTGGTGGGTGTCGCCGCGTCCGCCGCCGTCCCGACGGACACGCTCGCCGGGTCCAGCGGGCCCCTCCTCGAAGTGGTCAGGGCCGCGGGCGGGGTGCCGGAGTGGCTGTTCAGCGCCATCGCGCTCGTGGCCGTCGCCAACGGCGCGCTGCTCACCGGGATCATGTCCTCGCGCCTGACGTACGGCATGGCCCGCGACGGCCTGCTGCCCGGCGTCCTCACCAGGGTGCTGCCCGGGCGCCGCACCCCCTGGGTCGCGATCGCGGCGACGACCGGCCTGTCGGCGCTGCTGGCCCTCACCGGCAGCGTCGCCACGCTCGCCTCCACGCTGGTCCTGCTGCTCCTCGTGGTCTTCTTCGCGGTCAACACCGCGGTCCTCGCGCTGCGCCGCGACCCGGGCGGATCGGACCACTTCCGGGTCCCGACCGTGCTGCCCGTGCTCGGCGCCGCCTCCTGCGTCCTGCTGGCCACCCGGATCGAGGCCGCGGTGTGGCTGCGCGGGCTGGTCGTCCTCGGCACGGGCCTGGTGCTGGGCGCGGTCGTCGCGGCACGGCGCGGCACCGGACGCGCGGCGCGGGACCGGGGCTCGCGCGGGTAACCACCGGGCAGGCCGGGCCGTACGGGACGACGGGGCGCGGGTCCGGGGCGCGCGGGTAGCCGCCGGGTTCCGCCGGTTCGCGCGCACCGGGACGGCACGCCGACGGCACCGTCCACCGGCTCCCGTACGACGCGGTCGCCGTCGCGGGGCGGCAAAGGGCCGGCGCCCGGGGCGCGTGGGGCCGGCCCGGGGCGTGGGGTCGGCACGGGGCAGGAGGGCGCCGCCGGACGGCGGTGGCGCAGGAGCGCCGGGGCCGCGGTCTCCGGGCCCCGACCGCGAGGACCGCCCGACCGTGGGGACCGCCCGACCGTGGGGACCGCCCGACCGTGGGGGCCGCCCGGCCGGACGGTCCGGGGAGTCCCGGCGACGGGCCGCTCCGGCCGAAATCTGCTTGATCCACTTCGGGGCGCCCGACGATACTGCTCCGATGAGCCGAATCGGTGTGATGTTCGACAGGGACCAGCGTCCGGAGGAACTGAGGGACTTCGCGCGCGAGGCGGAGAGCCTCGGCGTGGACGACCTCTGGGTCGTCGAGGACCTCGCCTGGGCCGGGGCCGTCTCCTCCGCCGCCCTGGCGCTCACGGCCACCGACCGGCTGCGGGTCGGCATCGGCATCATGCCCGCGCCGCTGCGCAACCCCGCCCTACTCGCCATGGAACTCGCCGCGCTGGCGCGGGTCTTCCCCGGCCGCCTCGTCGCGGGCGTCGGCCACGGCGTCCCGGAGTGGATGGCCCAGGTCGGGGCGGCGACCCCCACCAAGCTGGCGCTGCTCGGGGAGACCGTCACCGCGGTGCGCACGCTGCTGCGCGGCGAGTCCGCGCACGTCGACGGGCGCGCCGTCCGCATCGACGGGGTGCGCCTGGTCCACCCGCCGGCCGAGCCCCCGCCCGTCGTCACCGGCGTCGTACGCCCCCGCTCCCTGGAGCTCTCCGGCCGCTGCGCCGACGGCACGATCATGGCCGAAGGGCAGGGCCCGGACGCCGTCCGTGCCGCCCTCATCCACATCGCGGCGGGCCGCGCGTCCTCGTCCGCCGCCCCCACGGCCCACCAGTTGATCGTCTTCACCCACCTCTGCGTCGCGGAGGACGCCCCGGACCGGATCGCCGCGGCGACGGCCCCCGTGCGCGCCGAGTACTCCGACTGGCTGGGGATCCCGCCCGAAGACGTCTTCCTCGCCTCCGGCACCCCTCGGTCCGCCGCCGCCCGCGTCCAGTCCCTGTGGGACGCGGGCGCCGACACGGTGGTGCTCCGCCCGGTCGGCGACGACCCCCTGGAGCAGGTGCGGGCGGCACTGGCGGCGCTGGGTCGCTGACGCGAGCCCGCCGCTCCCCGCCCCTCCCCCGCCGGGCCACTGGACCCGGCGGGGACGCGCCGCCATGATGGGAGCGCTCCCATCACCGGATCCGAAAGCGTGCCCATGCGCAGCCAGACCAAGCGCCAACTCTCCCCCGACGCGCTCGACGCGCTACTGCGGGCTTCCACCGGCATCGGGTGCCGCCTGGAAGCGGAGTTGGCCGACGGCTGGTTCAACACCGCCTACCGGGTGGTGCTCGACGACGGCCGTCCCGCCGTCGTCAAACTCGCTCCGCCCGCCGACGCGGCGGTCCTGCGGTACGAGCGCGGCATCATGGCGACCGAGGCCATGGTCTACCGGCGGATCGCGGCCCTCCCGGGAAAGGGCGTGCCAACGCCCGACCTGCTGTACGCGGACGGGGAGTTCCTCGTCCTCTCCCTGCTGGACGGCGTGCCGTGGGACAAGGCCGGCGCCCGTCTGCCGCCCGCCGCGGAGGCGGCCCTGCGCCGCGAGCTGGGAGCGATCGCCGCGCGCCTGCACACCCTGACCCCGGAGGACGGCCGGTTCGGCTACCCGGCCGCCGAGTCCGCGCTGTCCGCCCCCGACTGGCGCACGGCCTTCAGCGCCATGGTGGAGGCGCTCCTGGAGGACGCCGAGCGCTGGCGGTCCCCGCTCGGACTGTCCCCCGCCGACGTACGGGCGGCGGTGGCCGAGGGCGGTCACGCGCTCGACGAGGTCACCGAACCCCGGCTGGTCCACTTCGACCTGTGGCCGGGCAACGTCTTCGTCGCCCCCGCCGGCGAGGGGGAGCGCCACCTGATCACCGGGCTCATCGACCACGAACGGGCCTTCTGGGGCGATCCCGCCGCCGAACTGGTCTCCCTGTCCTTCGGCGGCGACACCGGCCCGGACAGCGACCTCGCGGCCGGCTACACCGGCGCCGGCGGCTCCCTCGACTTCACCCCCGCCCTCCGCCACCGGCTCGCCCTCTACCACCTCTACCTGGGCCTGCTGCTCGTCGTCGAGTGCGGCCCCCGCGGTTACGGCTCCGACCACCTCGCCTTCTGCCGCGGCCTCCTCGCCGGCGCCTTCGACCGCCTGCGCGCCCTGGGATAGGCGGCCCCCGCCGGGGCCGGTACCGGAAGGGGCGCGCCCGGCGCACCGACCGCCCCGTCGCGCGCGTCCGGATTCCGGAAGGGGCGGCCCGCCGGGCGGACGATCCGGCACCCCCGGCCCCCTTTCCCGTCCCACCTCTTTACGCCTTCCGCGTGCGCGGGTAACTTCCCGTTCCCGTAAGAAGTTTCAGCAAGTTTCCGTTCGCCCTTCCAGTACGGCTCCCCCCGTACCTGTCCCTGAGGCGCGTCAGGGAAGGCGGCCGGACAGGCGCCGTCACACGCGCCTGGAGCGCCAGCCGCCGCGGCTCGCCGCGGCCCTTCCCCGGAGACCCCCATGAGACGCACCCCCACACGCCTGCCCGGACGGCCCCTGGCCGCCGCGGTGGCCGTCAGCGGCATCCTGGCACTGGTGGCCGCCGTACCCGGTGCCCCCTCCCCCTCCCCCTCGACCGCGCCGGTCGCGGCGGCCGACAGCACGGCCACCGTCTTCTACTACACGAAGACGAAGAACTGGACCCAGTACCACCTGCACTACGCACCCGACGGCGGCTCCTGGACCACGGTGCCGGGCGTGAGGATGGAGACCGCCTGCACCGACTGGGTGAAGAAGACCGTCGCCCTGGGCACCGCTCAGGGCCTGCGGGCCACCTTCACCAACGGCTCGGGCACCTGGGACAACAACGCGGGCAAGGACTACGCCCTCGGCACGGGCAGCATCACCGTCAAGGACGGCGCGGTCGCCCACTCCGACCCGTGCGCCGGCACCGGCCCGGACCCGACCCCCACCCCCACGCCGGGGGACGGGAACAAGGCCACCGTCTACTACTCCACCCGGACCCTCGGCTGGACCACCGCCAACCTCCACTACCAGCCCGCCGGCGGCTCCTGGACCGCCGT
Organism: Streptomyces tamarix; assembly: GCF_032423885.1. Taxonomy (NCBI): domain Bacteria; kingdom Bacillati; phylum Actinomycetota; class Actinomycetes; order Kitasatosporales; family Streptomycetaceae; genus Streptomyces; species Streptomyces tamarix. The sequence continues at coordinate 60,108 of NZ_JAWCTQ010000012.1, forward strand.
GCCCGGCATCGGCATGCAGGTGGCGTGCACCGGCTGGTGGAAGAAGGAGGTCGACCTCGGCACCGCGACCTCGATGAAGGCCGCGTTCAACAACGGCAACGGGGTCTGGGACAACAACAAGGGCGCCGACTACGCCCTGCCCACCGGCCGCACCACCGTCGTGGACAACACCGTCACCCCGAACGCCGGCGACCCCTGCGCCGGCGAGACGCCCGACACGAAGGCGCCGACCGTCCCGGCCGGGGTCGCCGCGAAGGCCGACGGGGTGTCCGTCGTGCTGACCTGGGAGCCGTCCACCGACGGCAGGGGCGTCACCAAGTACCAGGTCACCCGGACCGGCGGGACCAGGGGCACCGTCGTGACCGACGTCGGCTCCACCGTCTTCTCCGACGCGAACCTGGAGGAGAAGACCGCCTACACGTACACCGTCAGGGCCGCGGACGCGGCCGGCAACCTCTCCGCCGCCTCCGCCGCCGCGACGGCGACCACCGGGGAGAAGCCCCCGACCCCGGCGGCCGGCAAGCCGCTGGGCACCGATCCGCGCAAGGACCCGATCTACTTCGTCCTGACCGCCCGGTTCAACGACGGCGACACGGGCAACAACCGCGGCGGGAGCCAGCACGCGAAGTCGGGCAACGCCGCCAACAACGACCCGATGTTCCGCGGCGACTTCAAGGGCCTGGTCCAGAAGCTGGACTACATCAAGGGGCTCGGCTTCTCCGCCGTGTGGATCACCCCGGTCGTCCTCAACCGCTCGGACTACGACTACCACGGCTACCACGGCTGGGACTTCTACAAGGTCGACCCCCGCCTGGAGTCCGCCGGCGCCTCCTACCAGGACCTGATCAACGCCGCCCACGCCAAGGGCATGAAGATCTACCAGGACGTCGTCTACAACCACTCCTCCCGCTGGGGCGCCAAGGGCCTGTTCGTCCCCACCGTCCACGGCGTGCGCGACAGCCAGTGGAGCTGGTACTACGACGAGAAGCAGACCGGCTTCGAGTACGACGGGCTGACCGTCGACCCGAAGACCGGCAAGTCGTACTACAACGGCGACCTGTGGTCCACCGCGGAGCCCGCCGGGAACACCTGCGTCAACTGGGGCAAGCCCACCGGCGCCAAGAGCCCCGAGGGCTACACCATCTACAACTGCCAGTGGCCGAGCCCGACCTCCGGCATGTTCCCGAAGTCGCTGTACCACAACTGTTGGATCGGCAACTGGGAGGGCGAGGACTCCCGCTCCTGCTGGCTCCACGACGACCTCGCCGACTTCAACACCGAGGACCCGCAGGTGCAGAACCACCTGATCGGCGCCTACAACAAGTACATCGACATGGGGGTCGACGGCTTCCGCGTCGACACGGCCGTCCACATCCCGCGCACCACCTGGAACCGCCGCTTCCTGCCCGCCATCCAGGAGCGCGTCACCCAGCGGCACGGCGCCGAGGCCGCGAAGAACTTCTTCGTCTTCGGCGAGGTCGCCGCCTTCGTCAACGACAAGTGGAACCGCGGCTCCGTCAACCACTCCGCGCAGTTCTTCACCTGGAAGGAGCGCAAGGAGTACAGCGCCGACGACGCCAGGGCCGCGCTGGAGATGTACGACCACGAGCAGCAGGCCGGCACCGCGAACCAGCCCACGTCCGCCAACGCGTTCCTCGACGGCAACGCGTACCACGCCCCGGACCACAGCAGGTTCTCCGGCATGCACGTCATCGACATGCGCATGCACATGAACTTCGGCGACGCGGTGAACGCCTTCCACAACGGCAAGGACTCCGACGACAGCTACAACGACGCCACGTACAACGTCGTCTACGTCGACAGCCACGACTACGGCCCCAACAAGGGCAGCGAACGCTACGCGGGCGGCACCGACGCCTGGGCCGAGAACATGTCCCTGATGTGGACCTTCCGCGGCATCCCCACCCTCTACTACGGATCGGAGATCGAGTTCCAGGCCGGCAAGAAGATCGACTGCGGGCCCACCTGTCCGCTCGCCACCACGGGCCGCGCCTACTACGGCGACCACGTCGCCGGCGACGTGAAGGCGTCCGACTTCTCCAAGGTCGACTCCGCCACCGGCCAGGTCGCCACCACGCTCCAGAAGCCGCTGGTCAAACACGTGCAGCGGCTGAACCAGATCCGCCGGGCCGTCCCCGCCCTGCAGACGGGCCAGTACTCGACCCAGGGCATCCAGGGCGAGATGGCGTTCAAGCGGCGCTACACCGCCGGTGGCACCGACAGCTTCGCGCTGGTCACCGTCACCCACGGCGCCACCTACACCGGCATCCCCAACGGCACCTACACCGACGCGGTGACCGGCGACACCCGGGTCGTCACCGGCGGCACGCTCACCGTGGCCGCGCCCGGCAAGGGCAACCTGCGGGTCTACGTCCTCAACGGCCCCGGCAGGATCGGGGCCGCCGGCCCCTACCTGAAGTAGTCCGGCGGGGGTTCGGGAGCACGGGGCCGGCGGCGGACGCCGCCGGCCCCGTCGCACCGCCGGGCCCCGTCGGGCACCGCCGGCCCCGGGGCCACGGCCTCAGTCGCGCCCCGGGGAACGGGCGGCACGGGCGCGCGCCGGCCGGGGTCAGGGGGCGTCACCGGACCAGTCCCAGCGGCGCGGGTCGTCGGGGCGCGGGTCGTACAGGGCCCGCCCGCCGGACCCGAACCTCCCGAGCTCGGTCGGGAGCGCGACACCGGTGCCGGTCTCCTGCGGCGACCAGCCGGTGATGTCGAGCAGCAGGCCGTCCAGCGGCCCGCCGACCAGTTCGGCGTAGGCGCGTCCGGGCCGCGGGCCCGGGCGGGGGTCGTCGTGGTCCTGGCCGTAGACCCGGCCGCGCAGCAGTTCCTCGTCCCTGTCCATGCCTTCCAGGTTCCCAGCCGCCACCGACAGCGCGGGCCCGCCCGGGGTCGCGCCGCCGGTGGCGGCCGTCAGCCGCCGGCCGGCCGCTCGTCGGCCGCCGGCGGCCCGACGAGGCGCCGCGCGGCCTCCCTGCGGCGGCGCTGTCGGTCGACGTCCGCCACGGGGGCGGAGAGCAACAGGGCCCGGGTGTAGTCGTGCCGCGGCTCGGTGGTGAGGGCGCGGGCGTCGCCCGTTTCCACGATGTTCCCGTGGTGGATCACCGCCACCCGGTGGCTCATGAACCGCACGACCGACAGGTCGTGCGTGACGAAGAGGTAGGCGACCCCGGTCTCCTCCTGGATCTCCAGGAAGAGGTCGAGGACGGTCCTGCGGGTGGTGAGGTCGAGCGCGGACACCGGTTCGTCGCAGATGACGAGCCGGGGGCGCAGGGCGAGCGCGCGGGCGATCGCCACGCGCTGGCGCTGGCCGCCGGAGAACTCGCGGGGCAGGCGGGCCGCCGCGTCGGCGGGGAGGTGGACGCGGGCGAGCAGGTCGCCGACCCGGTCCCGGGCCTGCTTGGCGCTCATCCCGTGGCCGAGCAGGGGCTCGGCGAGGGTGTCCCCGACGGTGAGGGAGGGGTTCAGCGAGGTGTAGGGGTCCTGGAAGACGACCTGGAGGTCGCGGCCCAGCTCGCGGCGGCGGGCGCGCCCGGCCCGGTCGATGCGTTCCCCGGCGAAGGTGACGGTGCCCGAGTCGACGGGGACGAGCCCGAGGACCGCGCGGCCGATGGTGGTCTTGCCCGAGCCTGACTCGCCGACCAGGCCGAGGGTCTCACCCGGCCGGATGTCGAGCGAGACGCCCTTGAGGACCTCGGCGCGCGGGGCGCGCCGGCCCTTGCCGGGGAAGGAGACCCGCAGGTCCCGGACGCTGAGCAGGGCGTCCTCGGCGACGGTGGCTTCGGTGGGGGTCATGCGGTGGTGCTCCTCGCCTCTCGCGGCTGCCAGGGGGCCCGGGTCGGGGCTTCGTCCAGGACGGCGCCGAGCAGGGCCCGGGTGTAGGCGTCCCGGGGGGCGTGGAGGACCTGCTCGGTGGTGCCGGTCTCCACGATCCTGCCGGTGTTCATGACGGCGACGCGGTCGCAGAGGTCCGCCACGACACCGAGGTCGTGGGTGACCAGGAGCACGCCGAGGCCGCGGTCCTTCTGCAGGCGGCGCAACAGGTCGAGCACCTCGGCCTGGACCCGTACGTCGAGCGCGGTGGTGGGCTCGTCGGCGATGAGGAGTTCGGGGTCGCAGGACATGGCGCCGGCGATGAGGACGCGTTGGGCCATGCCTCCCGATATCTCGTGGGGGTACAGGCGCAGGGTGCGCTCGGGGTGGGGGATCTCCACCAGGCGCAGCAGGTCGACGGCGCGGCGGGCGGCCTCCCTCCGGGAGATGCCGAGGGTGTGGCGCATGGGTTCCACGAGCTGGCTGCCGATGGTGAAGGAGGGGTCGAGGTTGCTCATGGGTTCCTGCGGGACGTAGGCCACGGTGCCGCCGCGAAGAGCGCGACGAGCGCGTTCGGGCAGGCCGACGACCTCCTGTCCCTTGATGGTGACGCTGCCGCCGCTGACCCGCCCGCCGTCGGGGAGGATGCCGAGCACGGCGAAGGCGGACTGGGTCTTCCCGGAGCCGGACTCGCCGACGAGCCCCACGATCTCACCGGCCCGCACGTCGATGTCGACGCCGTGCACGACCTCCTTGTCGGTGCCGTCCGGCTGGGCGTAGGCGACGGTGAGGCCGCGCACCGAGAGCAGCGCGGAGCGGTCCGCCGCGGCATCCCCGGCGGCGGGGGCCGCGGCGGTCGTACGGCGTCGGCTCCGGCGGGTCCCGGCCGCTTCCCCGGTGCGGTCCTCCAGCCCGTCGCGCAGGGCTCCGGCGAGCAGGACGAGGGCGCCGTTGGTCAGGCCGAGGGCGAGGCCCGGCCACAACAGCAGCAGCGGCGCCCGCTGGATGTTCTGGAACGCCTCGTTGAGCATCGCACCCCACGTCGGGGCCGATCCGCCGCCGACGCCGAGGAACTCCAGGCCGGCCTGGAGCGCGATGGCGACGCCGGCGACGAGTGCCACCTGGATGATGACGGGACCGCGCACCACCGTCAGGACGTGCCGGGCGACGATGCGGAGGTCGGACAGTCCGGACACCTTCGCGGCGTCGACGTAGAGCTCCGCGCGGACGCCCGCGACGATGCCGCGGACGAGGCGGAAGAAGCTCGGGGCCGCGAGGACACCGAGCACGATCATCAGGGCCCAGACGTCGGGGCCGAGGATGGCGCGCGAGGCGAGGAGCACGACCATGGCGGGCAGCGCCATGACGAGGTTCACGGCCCAGTTGGCGACCGAGTCGAACCAGCCGCCGCGGTAGCCCGCGTACAGACCGGAGGGCACCCCGAGGGCGAGGGCGATCCCGAGGGCTATGAGCGCCCCGCCCAGGGTGTTGCGGCCCCCGTGGAGGATGCGGGAGAGGATGTCACGGCCCGCGGAGTCCATTCCCATCGGGTGCGCGCCGCTGGGGGCGGCGAAGGCGTCGCCGAGCGAGGAGGCGTCGGGGGCCTGCGGCGCGAGCAGCGGGGCCAGGGCGACGGCGACGAGCAGGAGCAGCAGGACGCCGGCGGAGAGCACCCCGAGGGGGTTGCGCAGGAGCCGTCGGAGGAGGGTGCCGCGGCGGGCGGGCGGCGCCTGGGCGCCGGGGTCGTGGAGCGGTGCGCCGGAGGGTTCCGGGCGGGTCGCGGTGGGAGCGTCGGCCGGGAGGTTCTCGCTCATGCGACTCTCGCCTTCGGGTTGAGCCAGCCGATCATGATGTCGACCAGAAGGTTGATCAGTACGACGCCGATCACGGTGAGCATGACGAGCGCCATGATCACGGGGATGTCGCCGCGGGTGGTGTAGGTGACGGTCATGCTGCCGATGCCGGGGAGGCCGAAGATCTGCTCCACGATCACGGCACCGCCGAGCAGGCCCACGAACTGCATGCCGAGGACCGACAGGGCGGGCGCCGACGCGTTGCGCAGGACGTGCCGGAACACGATCCGGGACGGGGGGAGGCCGCGGGCGCGCAGGGTGCGGACGTAGTCCTGCCGCAGTACGTCGATCACCGCGCCGCGCACCTGCTGGGAGACCCCGGCCACGGACGCCACCGACAGGGACAGGACGGGCAGGGTGATGGTGGACAGCCAGCCGCCGGGCGACTCGGTGAGCGCGATGTACCCGATGGCGGGGAACCAGTTCAGGTGGACCGCGAAGACCAGCACCATGACCAGCGTCACGAGGAAGCCGGGGAGCGCGTAGCCCACGACGCCGAGGACCTGGACGAAGCGGTCGACCGCGCCGCGCCGGACCCCCGCCCAGACGCCGAGCAGGAACGACACGGCGGCGGTGACGAGGGTGACGCCCAGCATCAGGCTCGCGGTGACCGGCAGTCGGCCCGCCACGGCCTGGGTGACGTCCTCGCTGGTGAACCAGGAGGTGCCGAGGTCGCCGCGCACGGCGTGGGCGAGCCAGTCGGCGTACTGCTCCAGGACCGGCCGGTCCAGCCCGAGGGAGGCGTTCTTGGCGTCGACGGCCGCCTGGTCGGCGCCCTGGCCCAGGAGTTGCCTGCCGACGTCCGTGCCGGGGATCGACAGCAGCAGGTACGAGAGGAAGGAGATGACGACCAGGAGCAGGGCTCCCGCCGCGATCCTGCGGGCGATGAAGTTCAGCATGGCACTCGGTATCCGTGACCGGCCGCCGGGGGGAGAACCGCGCGGGCTTCCGCGCGCTCCTCCCCCCGGCGTGGCCTCACTTGACGGGGGCGTAGTTGTAGATCGACGGGACGGCCATGCCGGACTGCGGGGTGATCTTCACCGTGCCGTCCGAGACGTGCAGGTACGTCATCCGGTAGAAGGGCACGAACCAGCCCTCCTTCACGAGGTGGGCGTTGAGCTCGCGCGCGGCCTGCTCCGCCTGTGCGTCGGTACCGGTCTGGATCGCGGGGACCAGCTTCTGCGTGGTGGCGTCCGCGGTGCCGAACATGTTGAAGGAGCCGGGCGTGACCAGCTCGTCGACGACCACCCAGTCGGAGGTGGACTGGCCCATGTTCATGACCATGCCCGAGTAGGCGCGGTCGGCGAACACCTTCCGGATCGCCGAGCCTCCGTCCAGCTCGTCCCAGACGAGGGTGACGCCGACGGCCTTGAAGTCGGTGGCGAGCGACGCGGCGAGGGCGTCGTTGACGATCGCGGCGATGCGGGGCAGCTTCAGCGTGAAGCCCTTGCCGTAGCCCGCCTCCGCGAGGAGCTTCTTGGCCTTGGCCGGGTCGTGGGAGTAGTACGTGTCCAGCTTCTCGTCGTACCCCCGGGTGCCGGGCCCGAAGACCTGGGAGGTGACCTCGCCCCGGTTCTGGCGGATGGCGCCGAGCATGGTCTCGCGGTCGATCGCGAGGTTCAGCGCCTGGCGGACGCGGGGGTCCTTCAGGGCCGGCGTCAGCTTCCCGCCGCGGTCGAAGAGCAGCAGCCCCTGGAAGTCGAACTCCTGCTTCGTCGTCTTCATCCTGGGGTCGGACTCGATGCTGACCTGCTGGTCGGCGGTCTGGAGGAGGGCCGCGTTCACCTGCCCGGTCTTGAGGCCGTTGACGATCGCGGTCTCGTTGTCGAAGTAGCTGATCGTGAGGTTCTCGTACGGGAGCCGTTCGCCCCAGTAGTCGGCGTTGCGCGCGTAGACCCACTTGGTGCCGACCGTCGTCTTCTCCTTGACGAGGCGGTAGGGGCCGGTGCCGTCGGGGGTCGTCTTGAGGCTGTCGGCCTGCCCGAACTTCGCCGGGTTCGCCATCAGGCCGGCCGCGTCGCTCAGGTAGAAGAGCATCGCGGGGTTGGCCTGCGCGAGCTTCAGCGTCACGTGGGAGGGGTCGACGACCCGGACCTCCTGGAGGTCCTTCAGCCACTTCGCGTTGGCGCCGCCGCCCTTCTTGAAGCGCTCCATGTTCGCCTTGACCGCGGCCGCGTCGAAGGCGGTGCCGTCGGCGAACTTCACGTCCTCGCGCAGGGTGAGGCCGAGCTCGGTGCGGTCGCCGTTGTACTTCCACTCGGTGGCGAGCATCGGGCTGAAGTCGCCGTTCGGCTCGCGCTTGACGAGGGTGTCGTACGTGGCCTGGAAGAACGGCAGGGCGCTGCCGACCGCGACGGCCGGGTCGAAGCTCTGGGGGAGGGTCAGGGTCGCGACGTTCAGCGTCGAGGAGCCGGTGCTCTTGGCGCCCGGGTCGGCGCATCCCGCGAGGGTGAGGGTCGCGGCCACGCAGGCGGCGACGGCCCCGGTTCGGATGGTTCTGCTCATGAGGTTCGCTCCGTCTGGAGGGCCGGGGAAGGGCCCCCGGGCGAGATTGGCGGTGAGCTTACAACCGGAACCAACCACTTGGTAGGTTTTTCCGGCGGTGAAATTACCAACTGGTAGGTTCCGGCTGGCGGGGAGCCGGGGGCGCCGTCACGACCGTCTCCCGGGCCCCGCGCACCGACGCGGGACAGCGAAGGCTGTGCGCGAGCCCGCGCGACCGGGCGCACGCCGTGCGGCGTGCGCCGGTCCGCCGACGGCAGGAGGCCATCGAAGTGAGCGAACCGTCCGTGAACGCCCCGCGCCGCCCGTCGAAGGGCGAGCGCACACGGGCCCGCATCCTCGACTCCGCCACCGAGCTGTTCTCCCGCTCGGGCTTCAACGCGGTGTCGTTGCGCGACATCGCCGCGCACGCGGGGCTGACCCACGCCGGACTGCTGCACCACTTCCCGGGCAAGGAGGCCGTGCTCATCGAGGTGCTGAGCCGCCGCGACAGGATCGACGCCCAGTCGGTCTTCCCCGGCATCGTCCGGCCGGGCACCCCCGAACCCGGCCCGGGGGAACGGTTGCGCCGGCTGGTCGGCCTGGTCGCGCGCAACAGCGGAACCCCGGGCATCGTCGGGCTCTACGCGAAGCTGTCCGCCGAGGCCACCGATCCCGGGCACCCCGCCCACCACTACTTCAAGGAGCGCTACCGCGTCCTCCGGGAGGAGGTGACCGTACTGGTCGAGGCCCTGCAGGCCGAGGCCGGCGCACCCGCGCGCAGCGCCCCGGAAACCGTGGCCCGGCAGTTGCTGGCGCTGATGGACGGCCTTCAGACGCAGTGGCTGCTGGAACCGGAAGCCGTGGTGATGGAGGAGGTGGTGCGCGACTTCCTGCGCGGCCTCGGGTTCCTCCCCGGGGACGGTGCGGGGGGAGCCGGTGTCAGCGGCTGAGCGACGCGAGCACCGCATCGGCCGCGCTCCGGTGCCCGGCCGCGTTGGGGTGGAACCCGGCCGCCTCCGCCGTGTCCTCCGGCTCGATCCAGCGGACGCCGGCGGGCTTGCACACGTCGTGCCCGATCGACGGCCCGTAGGTGTCGACGTAGGTGGCGCCCTGGAGGCCGGCCTGCTGCGCGAGCATCGCGTTGAGGTGCTTCTCCTTGTCCCGGATCCAGGGGAAGTCGCCCTTGGCGAGCGCGACGGTCTCCCGGCACGCCGTGCCGTCGTCGGGGAAGAGCGCCGGGTAGCCCACCAGGAGCACCTTCGCCTTCGGGGACCGGACGCGGATCTCCTTGAGCACCGCTTCGATCTTCGGTGCCGTGGCGTTGACGCGGGAGCCGATCTCGTCGGTGCCGAAGAGGGTGTAGCTCTGCTTGCAGGGCGAGCCGTACGGCGCCACGTACCCCAGGAGCACGCAGCGGGTGATGACGCCCACCAGGTCGAGGTCGTTGCCGCCGATGCCGAGGGTGACCAGCGTCGTGTCGGGGCGCAGCGCGTCGAGCTGCGGCGGGACCGACTCCTGCGGGTTCGCCATGTGGCTGGTGGCGGCGCCCGAGCAGGTCACGTCGGTGAACGAGGCCGCGCCGACCGTACGGGCCACCAGGGCCGGGTAGTTGTTCGACGAGCGCCCGCAGACCGCGTCGGTCTGCTCGGGGATGCCGGGGCCCGCGCTGAAGGAGTCGCCGAGCGCGACGTAGTGCACCTCTTCGGCGGCGCGCGCGGAGGCGTGCCCGGCGGAGCGCTCCGCCACGGGGCTCGCCGCGGCGCCCGCGGCCGTGCCGGCCAGCACGGCGACGGCCGCCGCGGCCGCGACCCCGGCGCGCACCGCACGGCGGGGGGCACCGGTCCCGCCCGGAGGCGCGGTGCGGAGGATCCGCCGTCCGGGGGGCGGGGTGGCGGACTGTCCGGATGGGGGCATGGCCGTTCCTCGTTTCGTGGGCGAGTGGAAAGGAGGCGGCTGCGGGACCCGGTCGCTGTCCCGGAGCGGCGCCGCTCGAGCGCGAAAACCGTAAGTTGATCGGTTTCTGGTCGTCAAGGGATCGCACGGAGGTAAGTCGACCGATGCCATCTCGTAACTACCGGCAGGTAGCCACCCTTGACAGCGAAAACCGATCATCTTACGGTTTTTGGATCGCTCGGCCGTCGGCACGGTCCGCCCGCACCGGCCGGACGCCCTTCACGCCGTCAGGGACGGGCCCGCCGCCCACGGTCGGGCGCCGGTCCGGTCCCGCCCGCCCCACGAGACCCCGATAGGTGCGCCGTATGACCCAGCAGCCCCCACCGCCCCGGCTCTCCCTCGCCGACAGGGCGTCGCTGACCAGCGGCGCCGGTGACTTCGTCACCACGGCCATCGCCTCCGCCGGCGTGCCGGCGGTCACCATGTCCGACGGGCCCCACGGGCTGCGGCTGCCCAAGGAGAGCGGCGACGGCGGCCAGGTCGACCTGCACAGCGCCGCCCCCGCCACCTGCTTCCCGCCCGCCGTGGCACTCGGCAGCAGCTGGGACCCGGAACTCGCCCGCCGCGTCGCCGGCGCGATCGCCGCGGAGGCGGCCTCCCACGGCGTCCGCGTCGTGCTCGGACCCGGCATCAACATCAAGCGGTCACCGCTGTGCGGGCGCAACTTCGAGTACTTCTCGGAGGACCCGCTCCTCTCCGCCGAGATGGGCGGGGCGATGGTCCGCGGGTTGCAGGAGGCGGGGGTGGGGGCGGCCCTCAAGCACTACGCCGCCAACAACCAGGAGACCGACCGCATGCGCGTCAGCGCCGACGTCGACGAGCGCCCGCTGCGCGAGATCTACCTGAGGGCCTTCGAGCGCATCGTCCGCCGGGACCGCCCCTGGTCCGTCATGGCCTCCTACAACGGCGTCAACGGCGTCCCGCTCTGCGAGAACACCCGCCTGCTCACGGACGTCCTGCGCTCCGAGTGGGGCTTCGACGGCATCGTCATGTCCGACTGGGGCGCCGTGCGCGACCGGGTCGCCGCGCTGCGCGCCGGACTCGACCTCCAGATGCCGGGCACGGGCGGGCGCACCGACCGCGAGGTCGTCGCCGCCGTGACCGGAGGCGACCTCGACGAGTCGGTGCTCGACGCGGCGGTGGAACGCCTCGTCCGCTTCGCCCGGCGCGCGGCGGACGGCGCGCCCGAGAGGCGCGAGGTACCGGTCGCGGAGCACCACCGGCTCGCCGGGGAGGCCGCGGACCGGTGCGTCGTGCTCCTGAAGAACGACTCGGACCTCCTGCCCCTCGACCCCGCCTCCGGCACCGTCGCGGTCATCGGCGAACTGGCCCGCACCCCGCGCTACCAGGGCGCGGGCAGCTCCCAGGTGACGCCGACCCTCCTCGACACGCCCCTGGACCGCCTGCGGGAGCTCGCCGACGGCGCCCGCGTGGACTTCGCCGCGGGCTACGCGCTCCCGGGCGCCGCGCCGGCGGACGGGGAGGAGCCCCTGGTCGCCGAAGCCGTACGGCTCGCGTCCGCGAGCGACACGGTGGTGCTGTTCCTCGGGCTTCCCGCCCAGGACGAGTCGGAGGGCTTCGACCGCGACCACATCGACCTGCCGCCCGTCCAGCTGCGCCTGCTGGAGCGCGTCCGGGAGGCCAACCCCCGGGTGTGCGTGGTGCTCTCCAACGGCGGCGTGGTGCGCACCGCGCCCTGGCACGAGCGGGTACCCGCCCTGGTGGAGGGCTGGTTGCTCGGCCAGGCCGGCGGCGGCGCGCTCGCCCGGGTGCTGTTCGGGGCGGTCAACCCGTCCGGCAAGCTGGCCGAGACCGTCCCGCTGCGCCTGGAGGACTCGCCCAGCCACCTGTCCTTCCCCGGCGAGGAGGGCCGGGTCCGCTACGGCGAGGGCGTCTTCGTCGGGTACCGCGGTTACGACGCCCGCCGCTGCGAGGTCGCCTTCCCCTTCGGCCACGGCCTGTCGTACACCACCTTCGCGTACTCCGGGATGCGCGTGGACCGGCGGGAGGACGGCGCGGCGTTCACCGTGGCGGTCACCGTCACCAACACCGGCGGGCGCGCGGGGCGCGAGGTCGTCCAGGTGTACAGCGGCGGACCGGCCGCCTCCGCGGTCGCCCGGCCGCCGAGGGAGCTGCGCGGCTTCGCCTCCGTGTCCCTCTCCCCCGGTGAGAGCCGGGAGGTGGTGGTGGAGCTGGCGCGCGAGGACCTCGCGTACTACAGCGAACGCGAGGGCCGCTGGAGGGTCGAGGAAGGCGACTACCGCATCGACGTCGGCTCCTCCTCGCGCGACATCCGGCTGTCGGCCGTGCTCACCGTCGCCGGCGACCCCTCGCGCCTCCGCCTGAGCGGGCGCCACACGCTCGCGGAGTGGTTGCGGCACCCCGTGGGCGGGCCGCTGCTGGGGGAGAGGTTCGCCCGGGCCGCGGCGGGCAGGACGGGGCCGAGCGCCATGGACGACCCGGTGATGCGGCGGTTCCTCGCCGGCATGCCGCTCGACGTGATCTCCGAGTTCCCGCAGAGCCCCGTCTCCCCCGAGGACGTGGACGAACTGGCCGCCGCCGTCGCCGCCGCCGCCGATGACGACGGCCGGGGCGAGTGACGTGACGGCCGGGGCCGCCGCGGTGGGCGGGAGCGCGCTGCCCGGCTGGGAGGGCGTACGGGACGCCTTCGCGCAGGGGCAGGCGAACGATCCCGGCGCCGCCCAGCTGGCCGTCCACCACCACGGCCGGCTGGTCGTGGACCTGTGGTCCGCGGGCCCGGCGGCGACGGAGGGGCGGCCGTTCGGCCCCGACGCGGTCGGCGTGCTGATGTCCGCGTCGAAGGGGATGGCCGCCGTCTGCGCCCACCTGCTGAGCGAACGCGGCGCCCTGGACCTGGACGCGCCCGTCGCGCGGTACTGGCCGGAGTTCGCGGCGGCGGGCAAGGCGGGCACGACGGTGGCCGACCTGCTCGCCCACCGCGCGGGACTGCCCGCCTTCGCCGACGGGGCCGCGGGCGTGGGGGTGTCCGACCTCCTCGACTGGGACGCGCGCACCCGCGCCCTCGCGGCGATGCCGCCGCTGTGGGAGCCCGGGTCGGCGTACCTCTACCACGCCCTCACCTACGGCCACCTGGTCGGCGAGGTCGTCCGCCGGGTAACGGGGACGAGCATCGGCCGGTTCTTCTCCCGGGAGGTGGCCGGACGGCTGGGGCTGGACCTGTGGATGGGGCTGCCGCAGCGGGAGGAGCACCGCTTCGCGCCGCAGTTCGCCGTCCGGGAGCCGCCCACGGCCGAGCGGGTCGCGGCGGCGGTGGCCGGCCTCGGGCTCGCCGAGGACGACCGCCTGGCCATCGCGCTGCGGGCGTCGGCTGCCGAACTGGGCGCGGCGATCGAGGCGTTCGGCACGCGCCGGGGCAGGGCCGGCGAGTTCCCCGCGGCGGGCGGCATCGGCAACGCCCGCTCCCTCTCCCGGCTGTACGCGGCGCTCATCGGCCCGGTCGACGGCGTGCGGCTGCTGTCCGGTCCCACCATGGACCGGGCGCGCGCCCCGCACACCGACCACCTGCCGCAGCCCGCGCCGCTGGACCGGCTCGACGGTCCCGACCGCTCCCGCTTCGGTCTCGGCTTCGAACTGCCCCGCCCCGGCGAACCCCTGCTGGGGGAGGGCTCCTTCGGCCACGCCGGAGCGGGCGGGCGCCTCGGCATGGCCCACCCGGAGAGCGGACTCGCGGTCGGCTACGTCTGTACGGCGATGTCCTGGGAGCCCTCGTCGGGGCCCGATCCGCGCTGGGTGCGGTGGACGGCGGCCGTCAGGGAGGCGGCGGGCCTCCCCGCCCGGGGGTGACGCCGTCCGACGCGGGCAGGAGGGGCGGGGGCCGGTACCGGACCGGCTCCCGCCCCCCTCGCTTCCGCGGTCCGCCCTCCCCGCGCCCTCCGGGTCAGGTCTCCCGTTCCGGGTCGAGGAGCCGCATGATGTCGTCGATCGGCTGCTCCATGTCCGTCGACCGGTCGATGAGCCACTGCAACTGGATGCCGTCGGCCACGGCGAGCAGCAGGACCGCCAGGCGCTCGGGGGGAACGACGGTGCTCATCCGCCCCTCCTCCATCCGCTTCCTGGCGAACGCGGCGACCCGCTCCCGCAGCAGCGGATAGCGCTCGGCGAAGTGCTCGTGCGCCGGGTGGCCGGGGTCGCTGGCCGCCGCCGCCATGGAGACGAACAGCTCCACCAGGCCGGGGGTCTTCGCGCTCTCCCGGATGATCTCCCGGTAGCTCTCGGGGCTGGTGCGCTCGTCCTGCCGCATCCGCGCGGTCTCGTCGCGCATCCGCAGCACCTGCGTGAGCAGGTCCTCCTTGGAGTCGAAGTAGTGCATCAGGCCGGGCAGGCTGAGGTTGCACTTGGCGGCCACCTTGCGCAGCGAGGTGCCCCGGTACCCCTCGGCCGCGAACGTCTCCAGAGCCGCGTGCAGGATCTCGGTGCGCTTCGCCTCGCCCTTCTCGTACGGGCCCCGTTTCGCCATGTCCGCCAGCCTATCCCGCGGAGGGACCGCCGCCGGGCACGGCCGCCGCACCGCCGGGGATGCGTCCGGCGCGGGCCAGGGAACCCAGCCAGCGGGCCGACTCCTTGGGCGTGCGGGCGAAGGTGCGCGGGTCGACCGCGATGAGTCCGAAGGTCGGCCGGTAGGAGCCCCACTCGTAGTTGTCCAGGGCGCTCCAGTGCAGGTAACCACGCACGTCGACGCCGTCGCGCATGGCCGCGGCCAGGCTCGCCAGCGCGCCCTCGGTGTACGTGACGCGCAGGTCGTCGTCGTCGGTGGCGATGCCGTTCTCGGTGACCAGGACGGGGACGTGCGGGCCGACCACGCGGGCCGTGTACCGCACCGCCTCGCCCAGCGCCTCGGGGTAGACCTCCCAGCCGGTCAGCGTGGTGGCGGCGCCTTCCGGCACGGGGAGCGGGCCGTCCGGGCCGATCCGGTGGCGGGTGTACGCCTGGACGCCGATCCAGTCGTCCTCGCGGGCGGCCTCCAGGAACACGTCCTCACGGGTCCGGGCGTACGCGGCGGCGACCTCCTCCGCGCCCGGTTCGGCCTGGTAGACCTGGTTGGCGACGGTCCAGCCGATCCGCAGCGCGGGGTCGGCCTCCTTCAGGACCGCGAAGGCGGCCCGGTGGGCCCGGATCAGCGCCCGGGTCACCCCGGCGTCCGGTTCGAGCGAGCCGGGCTCGAAGGCCGCGGCGCCCGTGTGCTCCCCGCCCGCCGCGGCGGGGTCTCCCTCCTTCCGGACGGCGCGGCGCATCAGGGTGTGCATCAGCGCGACCATGTTCGGCTCGTTGATCGTGACCACGTGGCGGACCCCCGCCCCGAGGACGTCCGCGGCCACCTTCGCGTAGGCGGCGAAGAGGTCGGCCGACTCGGGCGACGACCAGCCGCCGAGCTCGCTGAACCACCGCGGGCAGGTGAAGTGGTGCAGCGTCACCACCGGGGTGAGCCCGCGCTCCAGGGCCCCGCGCACCATGGCGCGGTAGTGCTCGACGGCGGCACGCGACACCCGCCCGCGCTCGGGCTCGATGCGGGCCCACTCGATGCCGAACCGGTAGGCGTTGAAGCCCAGTTCGCTCAGCAGGTCCATGTCCTCCGGCCAGCGGTGGAAGCTGTCGACCGCGTCTCCGCTGGGCTCGGCGACGAAGCTGCCCGGCCGGTTCTCGATGGCCCACCAGTCGCTGGAGACGTTGTTCCCCTCGACTTGGTGGGGAGAGGTGGACGCTCCCATGAGGAAGCCGTCGGGCAGCGTGAGACCGGGCCCGGTCGAGGGCGTCATACGGGGGCTCCTTCCGCCTCGGAGCCGGTGCGGCGGACGGCCTGCCAGCGACTCCACAAAAAGCGTTCATTGATCGGTTTTCGTGTTAGCGTACAGGCGGATCCGGTCCGGCAGAAGAGGCGGCGGCGCGAGCGCCGCTCCGGACACGGCCCGCCGCCCCGGGGCCGGCGCCGACCTGACGAAGGCGCCGGGCCCTCGGGGCCGGTGCGCGCACGGGCCGGGATCCGGCCCCTCGTCAGCCCGGTGGAGGAGATCATGAACGCCGTCGTTCCCCGTCCCGCACGGCAGACAGCGGCAGCCGGCCGCGAAGGCCCGCACGTCGCCGGAGACTGGCGGATCCGCGCCGCCGACGACCGGCTCACCGCGGTCGCCGGCACGGTGCGCGCGCTGCTGGCACCCCACCTGGGGGGCCGCCTGCTGCCGGACACGGACGGCGGCGCCCCCGGCTGCGGCCCCGCCACCCTCGTGCTCGCGCTCGACGCGACACCGTCGGCGCCGCACCGCACCCCCGTGGGCGTCTCCCCGCGCGGCCTTTCGGAGCCGGCGGACGAGTCCTACCGCCTCACGGTCACCGAACACGCCGTCACCTGCCGGGCCGCCACCCCCGAGGGGGTGTTCCGCGCCGCCACCACGGCGGTCCAGCTCATCGCCGCGTCCGAGGGCCGGCTGCCCCGCCAGGAGCTGGCGGACGCGCCGCGCCACGCGTGGCGCGGCCTGATGCTCGACCCGGCGCGCGGTCACCTCACCCCCGACGAGCTGCGGCGCGTCATCGACCTCGCGGCGCTCTACAAGCTGAACGTGCTCCACCTGCACCTGACGGACAACGAGGGCTGGCGCCTGCAGACCCCGGCCGTCCCCGCGCTGACCGCGGCCGGGGCGGACGGCACGCCGCGGGCGTTCTACACCGTCGAGGAGTACCGCGCCCTTCAGGAGTACGCGGCCGAGCGCTTCGTGACCGTCGTCCCCGAGATCGACCTGCCGGGCCACTGCGCCGCCCTGCGCGAGGCCCTGCCGGGGCTGCCGGACGCACCCGCGCCGGAGGGCCTGGCGGGCCGGTTCCCCTTCGTCCCCCCGCTGGACCTCGCCGACCCGACCACACGGGACGCCGTCGCCTCGATCCTCGCCGACGTGTGCCGGACGACCGTCGGCCCGTTCGTGCACATCGGCGGGGACGAGGCCGTCGGGGCGACCCCGGAGAGCTTCGCCCTCGCGGTGCGCGAACTGCGCGCCCTGGTGCGGGCGGCGGGCAAACGGCCGCTGGCCTGGCAGGAGTCCTCGCGCGCCGGGATCACCCCGGACGACATCGCCCAGT
The DNA here is from genome assembly GCF_032423885.1 of Streptomyces tamarix. Classification (NCBI taxonomy): domain Bacteria; kingdom Bacillati; phylum Actinomycetota; class Actinomycetes; order Kitasatosporales; family Streptomycetaceae; genus Streptomyces; species Streptomyces tamarix. The sequence goes on from NZ_JAWCTQ010000012.1 coordinate 77,339, forward strand.
TCTGGGTGGACGTGCCGATGATGGACCTGCCCGACACGGAGGAGGAGCTCGCCCGCCGGCCCGAACTGCTCGCGGCCGGCCACACCGTCGAGCTCGTCAGGGCCCTCAAGACGTTCTTCGCCCCGGCCGACCACGACGTCGCCCGCGTCGTCGAGGGGGGCGGACGCGTCCTTCTGTCCCCGCAGTCCCACCTCTACCTGGACCGCCCCTACGCCCCGGACGTGGCACCGCCCGACCAGGCCGAAAGCGCCGCCCGCCTCGGGTTCCCCCTCTACCGGCCGCGCGGCGTCCGGCACGCCGCCGCGTGGGACCCGGCCTCCCACGGGATTCCCGACGCGCGGATCGCGGGGATCGAGATGACGCTCTTCGGTGAGTCGATCACGGGGTTGGACGACCTGACCACCCTGCTGCTGCCGCGCCTCGCGTCCCTCGCGGAGACCGCGTGGACCGGCCGGGCGCCCGAGTGGGAGGACCACCGGGTCCGCCTCGCCCGCCACGGGCGGCTCTGGCGGGAGCGGGGGCTCGCCTACCTGGCCTCCACGGAGATCCCCTGGCCGTGACCGGGGCGCCCCCCGGCCGTCCCGGGTCCGCGCACCCGCCGCGCGCGTCGCACCCTCGGCCCCGCACCCGCCCAAACGTCCAGCCGCCCCGGACAGGGTCTCGGGGCGGCTGGGCGTGGTGAACTGCTCGGTACCACCTCAAGGGGCGAGGCGGGCGAGCCGCGCGATCAGCGGAGGCGCTTGAGGAGCAGCGAGGTGGCGTGGGCGTTCTCCTCGTCGACGATGTGCACCGACTTGCTCTCCTTGTCCGAGATGTAGTCGGAGCAGTCGACGGTGTTGTTGGCGGCCGAGGCGATCGGGATGTCGATGACCTCGATGGTGTCGCAGCTCACGATCTGCATGCTGTTGTCGATCTTCGACGTGTCGTCCTCGGCCGCCTGCGCGGTTCCGGCGGCACCACCGGCGACAGCCATAGCAGCGAACGTGCAGGCGAGGGCACTCTTGAGCTTCATCCTTCTCTTTTCCTTCTGATGTGAGAGGTTTTTCATTTTGCTTCGCCGGTGGAGTAGGAGAACCTGCACGACTGAGCATTCAGCCGAGTCCGCCCACAATGCCGCACCGTGGTCATGCCTGCCGTCACAGCACTGATCCGGCAGAGCATTATTGCCACATTCCGGCATCACCGATCAATAAACGAAGCCCGACCTTCGGGAGTATTGCTCCAACCGAGTGGTGTCGGTTCCGGCCCGTTCGCTCGGTTTCGCTGTTCCACTCGGCACGGCAACACCGAACGGGCCGAGGAAATCGTTCGCCGCGGAGACACGTCCCATGTGCCAGGAGAGCCGCAGGGAGCCGGGGCGCCACATTTCCCTTCCGCGTACGGCGAGCGCCGGACCGAATCCCCGACGTGCTCGCGAACAGGCGGGAACCGAACGGCGGCAAACGAAGGGAATCGCGCCTTCGCAAGAGCGGCGTGTTCGCCGGCGCGCCGGGAGGAAAAGGCGGCGGCACGGACGAAGAAGCGGCGCCAGCCTGTCCGTGAGAAGGATCGGAAACAGCAGACTGGCACCGCGGCTCCAGAGGCTGGGAGTTTCCCTCTGAAATGCCGAACCAAGGCCCGGCCGTGCTCCCGGGCGGTCCCGCGCATCTTCTGCGCGATTCGGCACACCGTGTAACCCGCCGCACCGGGAAAAGGTTCTGGCACATCACCCCAATGCAGGGGCCGTATGACAAGCGGCACCCGGCGGCCCGGGGCCGGGCGGGCCCACCGGGCGGCCGGGGCCCGGTCGGGCGCGGCCTCCCCTTCCGCGGTCCGCGCGGTCAGCCGGCGGTGTTCCCGGCCCCCGGCCGCCCGTACCAGTCGAGGCACACCACGAGGGCGTCGTCGTCCAGCGGCGGCTCGCCGCGGTGCTCCGAGAGGTCGCGCAGCACGGCGCCCGGGACCTGGGCCGGCGGCAGGAGGCGCGTGGCGGCGACGGCGCGCGGCAGGGCCCGGTCCCCGTACCGCTCCCCCGCGTCCGAGAGGGCGTCGTACACCCCGTCGCCGGCGAACAGCAGCCGGTCGCCGGGGAGGACGGTGAAGCGCTCCGGTGTGTACACCGTGTCCTCGAACATGCCGAGCGGCAGCTGCGCCTCGAAGGGGTGCGCCTCGACCGTGCCGCCGCGCAGGCGCCACAGCCGGGGCGAGCCCGCGTCCACCGCCTCCACCTCACCGGTGGCCAGGGCGAAACGCAGGAGCAGCACCGACACGTGCGCGCGGCCCCGGTACTGGGCGTAGACCGCCTGGTCGGCCAGGACCGCCTGCCCGACGAGGTCGAGTCCGGCGCGCCGGGCGTTGCGCAGCGCGTTCACGGCGAGGTTGGTCAGCAGGGCGGCGTCGGTCCCCTCCCCCATGCCGTTGGTGACCGTCAGGGTCAGGTGCTCGGCGGAGACGGACCAGTCGTAGTTGTCCCCGAAGACGGCGTACGCGGGCTCCAGTTGCGCGCCGAGCGAGAACTCGGGGCGGGCGCACGAACGACCCGGCAGGAGCTGCCACTGCATCTCCGCGGCGAGGGTGAGCCGGGTGGCCCGCCGTGCCAGGACGTACAGGTCGGTGTCGCGTTCGGCGACGAGGATCTCGTGGCCCAGGGCGTCGCAGACCCGCTGCAACTCCGGCAGGACGGCGCGCACGTCACCGCGCCCGGGGAGCTCCAGGGACAGGACGCCCAGGCGGTCGCCGCGGATCGTGACGGGCAGGTGGACCTCCACGGGCCCCGCCGCCCCGCCGCCCACGACGTGCGGTTCCTGCGCGCCGAACGCCCGGCCCTGGGGACTGCCGTGGACGGGCACCGGCTCCGTCGTCCACGGAGGGCTCCCGACGGCCTGCAGCGACCGCATGCCGTAGTCCACCAGCCACAGGTTCACGTCCCGGGCCCCGTACTGCTCCGCGAGGGCGGCCCTCACGACCTCGAGCAGGGTGTGCGGCGCGGCGCGGCGCAGGTCCCGCTCCAGGGCAGCGATCTTTTCCACGTCGTCCGTCTTCTCGTGCGTTCCCGAACGGAAAGGCCGTTCCGCCGTCGGCAGGGGGCCGGGCACCGGCACACGACGGCGTCACCGGTGCCGCGGGGAAGGCCGTGCGGCACCGGGCCCGCCCAGAGTTTAGCCAGGCGGAAACAGTTGCCGAGCGGCAATCGTCGTGGCCGGTCCTGTGCCCACCGGCTCGTCCCCCTGTCTCCCGCCCGGCGTTCCGAGTGGGACGGGGACCGCGGACGGGCCCGGCGCCGTCCGCCGGGCCCCGCGGACCGGCCGGGGCGCTCCGGGCCCCGGCCCGCTCGGAACACCGGTCCCCCGGCCCGCCGCGCGACCGGCTCTCCCTCACTCGATGTGGATGCCGATCAGACACGTGTCGTCGTCCGTGTCGGAGCGGCTGTGCGTCAGCAGCCGGTCCAGACGGTGCCCCAGCGACGGCGCCGAGCCCCTCGCCGTGGTCAGCAGCTGGGTGAGCGAGTCCTGCACGGCGGTGTCGCGCCTCTCGACGAGGCCGTCGGTGTACATGAGCAGGGAGTCGCCCGGTTCGAGGGTGACCTCGCACTCCTCGTACTCGGCTTCCGAGAGCGCCCCCAGGAGCAGGCCCTGGGGCATCGGCAACGGCTCGGCCGCCTCCGCGCGCACCAGGACGGGCGGGAGGTGCCCGGCCCGCGCCCAGCGCAGCACCCGCGTCGCCGGGTCGTACACGCCGCACACCGCGGTGGCCGTGACCTGCTCCGTGAGGTGGTGGGCCACCATGTTGAGCCAGGACAGCAGCTGGGCGGGACCGGCCCCGGTGACCGCGAGCCCGCGCAGCGCGTTGCGCAGCACCACCATGCCCGTGGCCGCCTCGATGCCGTGGCCCGCGACGTCGCCGACGCAGAGCAGGATGTGCTTCGACGGCAGGACGACCGTGTCGTACCAGTCGCCGCCGACCAGCGACTCCGATTCGGCGGGCCGGTACCGCACGGCGACGTCGAGGCCCGGCACGTCGAGCGGGGAGCGGGTGGGGGGCATGATGGCGTGCTGGAGCTGCAGCGCCAGCCGGTTGCGCTCGGCCGCCTCCTGCTCGGTCTGGGCGAGCTGGTCGCGCGTCGCGGCGAGCGCCACCTCGGTCCAGTGCTGCGACGAGATGTCCTGGTACGCGCCGCGGACCGCGATCAGGCGGTCGTCGGTGTCGAGGACGGGCTCGGCGATGACCCGGATGTGCCGGGTGACGCCGTCGGGGCGCCGCAGCCGGAACGCCACGGTGTCGGGCCGGCCGTTGTGCAGGACCGCCCGCAGGAACCGGCCGATCGCCACCCCGTCGTCCGGGTGCGCGTAGGAGGCCAGCTCCTGGAGCGACACGGGCCCCTCGGCCTGCGGCCGGCCGTACAGCGAGAACAGCTGGCCGTTCCAGGTGATCTCACCGGTCGTCAGGTCCTCCTCGAACCCGCCGACGCGGCCCAGGCGCTGGGCGTGCTGCAGCAGGCGGGCGAGGCGCGCGGTCTCGTCCTCGATGCGCCAGATGAGGAGGATCCCGCCACCGTGCCGGCTGACGCTGATGTCCGCGAACACCGCGAGGGGGACCTGGTCGACGAGCGCGGTCAGCGTCGTCCGCCGCGCCCGGAACGGCTCACCGGTGGCGTAGACGCGCTCCACCTTGCCGAACAGGTCGCTCTCCCCGGCGGCCATGGGGTAGGCCTCCAGCAGCAGCGCGCCGGTCACCGCGCTGCGCGGGCGGCCGGCCGGGTCCTGGAAGTGGTGGTTGATGTGGCGGATGCGGAAGTCGACGAGCCGCCCCTCCGCGTCCAGGTGCGGGGTGAGGACCAGCGCCGGGTCGTACAGCCCGTCGGACAGGTCCACCAGCTCCGACACGTCGGCGAGCTCCCGCGAGACCGCGGAGGGGTACGCCGACGAGGCCGGGAGGGTCTCCAGCGTGTGCGCGCACAGCTCGGCGAGCGCCTCCAACTGCCGTACGACGGGCTGCGGCTGCGGTCCGAGCGGGGCGGGCCAGCAGATCTCCAGTACGCCGTGGATCCGGCCGCCCGTACCGGCGGGCATGGCCACGCGACCGCCCTGCGGGTACTCGGCACGGCCGATGGAGGGGACGCCCGAGTCGGCCAGGGAGGTGATCCACACCGTCTCCCGGCCGTCGAGCGCCTGCCGGGCCACGGTCGCCACGCCCGGGGGCACGTACCACCAGCGACCCGCCTCCTCCAGGCTGAACCCGGCGTGGCCGGAGAGGGTGAGGGAGCCGTCCGGGCCGGCCGTCCAGACGGCGGCGCCCGTCGCGCCGAGCGGCACCAGCGCGTGCTCCAGCAGGGACTCGACCATCCGTTGCGTGTCCCCGGCGGCCAGCGCGGCGCTCTCCGCCGTGCGCAACCGCACGGCGACGGACACGTCGGCGTCGTCCTGCGGGACCGCCTCGCCGCCGGTGCGCCGGACGAAGGCGTCGACGACCTCGGCCACGTGGTCCCGGGCGGCCTGGTTGACGATGTCGGCCGCCAGTTCCAGCGGCGCCACGCCGGCCTGTTCGGCGAGCTCGGAGAGCTGCCGGGCCGCCTGCGCCGGCCCGCACCGCAGCCGCTCGATCAGCACGCCCTTCGCGAGCTCGATCAGCGCCCGGCCGTCGGCGGCCGCCTGGGCGGCGCGCACCTCCTCCCGCAGGCGCTCCACGGTCGCGGCCAGCCGGCCCACCGTGGTGTCCTGTTCCGTGCGGCTCTCCGGGGACAGGGTCCTGGCGGACGGCACCAGGTGCTTCGCGGCCCCGCTCCCGGCGCGGTTCGCCACCGCGCCGGAGGGGTCCGCCGCGTCCGGCGCGCCGGCGCCGCTCCTCGTGTCGGAGGTGGTCATCGCACCGACTCCGCCCCGCCGGTCCGGGCGTGCATCCAGTGGCGCACGCGGGCGATGAGGTCGTGGGCGTCGACCGGCTTGGTGACGTAGTCGCTGGCGCCCGCCATGATGCTCTTCTCCCGGTCCCCCGGCATCGCCTTCGCGGTGACCGCGATGACGGGCAGGTCCACGTACTCCGGCATGCGGCGGATCTCGGCGGTCGCCGCGTACCCGTCCATCTCCGGCATCATCACGTCCATCAGGACGAGGTCGATCTCGGGGTGCTCGCGCAGCGTCTCGATGCTCTTGCGGCCGTTCTCCGCGTGCAGCACCCGCAGGCCGTGGAGTTCGAGGATGCCGCTCAACGCGTAGAGGTTGCGGGCGTCGTCGTCCACGACGAGGACCGTGCGGCCCCCCAGCGCGCCGTCGACCTCCTGGAGGGGTGCCTGGTGGGCCGGCTCCTCCGTCCGGACCAGGGGCACCACCACGTCGCCCGGCTGCTCCGCGGACAGGTGCAGGGCGATGCGCTCGCGGAGTTCGTCGAGGCTGGACAGGAGCTCCAGCGGGCGGCTGCCCGCCCGCCGCCGCAGGGTCAGCTCCTGGGCGCTGTCGTGGCGGCGGTTGGTGTGGGCGAGGACCGGCACGGTGCGCAGCGCCGCGTCGCCGTCCATGGCGTCCAGGAACCGCAGGGCCTCGCCGTCGGCCATGTCCAGCTCCAGCACGACGCAGTGGAACGGCTCGGCGGCGAGGGCCGTGGCGGCCTCCTGGGCGCCGACGGCGGCCATGACCTCGATGTCCACGCCGTCACCGGGTCGTGCGTTCCCGCCGCTGACCTCGGCGACGGCGCTCTCGGCGACGAGGGACAGCAGGCCGTGCGGCCGCTCCTCGATCACCAGCAGCCGGCGCGTCGGGCGCGGCGGCGGGGAGGCGAGGACGCGCCGGGCCCCGCCCGGCGGCTGCTCGGACCGCTCGGCCTCCTCCAGTTCGGCGCGGCGGGGAGCTGCGTCGGGGTCGGTGGGGAAGTCCGTACGCGCCACCGGCAGGTACAGGGTGAAGGTGCTGCCCTGGCCCGGCACGCTCTCCGCGGTGACGGCACCGCCGAGGAGGTGCGCGATCTCCCGGCTGATGGACAGGCCGAGGCCGGTTCCGCCGTACTTGCGGCTGGTGGTGCCGTCGGCCTGCTGGAAGGCGCCGAAGATGCTCTCCAGCTGCTCCTCCGGGATGCCGATGCCGGTGTCCTTGACCCGGAAGGCGGCCACGGGGCCGTGTCCCCGGGAGACGGAGACGGGGACCTCGCCGTCGGAGGCCGGCTCGATGAGCAGTTCGACGCTGCCGTGCTCGGTGAACTTCACCGCGTTGGACAGCAGGTTGCGCAGGATCTGGCGCAGCCGCGAGTCGTCGGTCAGCAGGTCGGTGGGGACCCCGGGCGCGGTGGTGATGGCGAAGTCGAGGCCCTTCTGCGTGGTCATGGGCCGGAACGTCGCCTCGACGTAGTCGAGGAGCCGGCGCAGCGGGACCCGTTCGGGGTTGATGTCCATCTTCCCCGCCTCGACCTTGGACAGGTCCAGGATGTCGTTGATCAACTGGAGCAGGTCGGAGCCGGCCGAGTGGATGATGCCCGCGTACTCGACCTGCTTCGGCGTCAGGTTGCGCGTGGGGTTCTGGGCGAGGAGCTGGGCGAGGATGAGGAGGCTGTTGAGCGGGGTGCGCAGTTCGTGGCTCATGTTGGCCAGGAACTCGGACTTGTACTTCGACGCGAGGGACAGCTGCTGGGCCCGCGCCTCCAGTTCCTGACGGGCCTGCTCGATCTCCAGGTTCTTGCGTTCGATGTCGCGGTTGCGGTCGGCGAGGAGCGCCGCCTTCTCCTCCAGCTCCGCGTTGGAGCGCTGCAGCTCCTCCTGCTGGACCTGGAGCTCCTCGGAGCGCGCCTGGAGCTCCGACGCCAGCCGCTGGGACTCCTCCAGGAGCTCGTCGGTGCGCGCGTTGGCGACGATCGTGTTGACGTTGACGCCGAGCATCTCCATCAACTGCTCGAGGAAGTCGCGGTGGACCGCGGTGAAGGGGGTGAACGACGCCATCTCGATGACGCCGAGGACCTGGTCCTCCACCATGATCGGCAGGACGATCACGCTGCCCGGCGCCATCTCCCCCAGGCCGCAGGTGATGCTGATGTACTGGCCGGGGACGCCCTCGGCGACGATGGTGCGCCGGCTCCGGGCGGCCTGGCCCACCAGGGCCTCGCCCAGGCGGAAGCGGTCGGGGAGCTTCTCGCCCACCGGACGGCCGTACGAGCCGACGAGCCGCAGCTCCGTGCCCTCGGCCGTGTCGTCCGCCAGGTAGAAGGCGCCGTACTGGGCCGACACGAGCGGTGTCAGCTCCTCCATGACCAGCCCGGCCACGGTGGCGAGGTCGCGGTGCCCCTGCATCAGGCCCGAGATGTGGGCGAGGCTCGTCTTGAGCCAGTCCTGTTCCTGGTTGGTGCGCGTCGTCTCGCGCAGGGACTCCACCATCGCGTTGATGTTGTCCTTGAGCTGGGCCACCTCGCCGGACGCCTCGACGGTGATGGAGCGCGTCAGATCGCCCTCGGCGACGGCGCTGGCGACCTCGGCGATGGCGCGGACCTGCCGGGTGAGGTTGCCCGCCAGCTCGTTGACGTTCTCCGTCAGGCGCTTCCAGGTGCCGGAGACGCCCTCCACCTCGGCCTGGCCGCCGAGCCGGCCCTCGCTGCCGACCTCCCGGGCGACGCGGGTCACCTCGGCGGCGAAGGAGGAGAGCTGGTCGACCATCGTGTTGATGGTCGTCTTGAGTTCGAGGATCTCGCCCCGCGCGTCGACGTCGATCTTCTTCGACAGGTCGCCGTTGGCGACGGCGGTCGTGACGAGGGCGATGTTGCGGACCTGGCCGGTCAGGTTGTTCGCCATCGAGTTGACGTTGTCGGTGAGGTCCTTCCAGGTGCCGGCGACGTGCGGCACCCGCGCCTGGCCGCCGAGCATGCCCTCGGTGCCGACCTCGCGGGCGACGCGCGTCACCTCGTCCGCGAACGCGGAGAGGGTGTCGACCATCGTGTTGATGACCCCCGCCAGCGCGGCGACCTCGCCCTTGGCCTCGACCGTGATCTTCTGCGACAGGTCGCCCTTGGCCACCGCCGTCGCCACCTGGGCGATCGACCGCACCTGCCCCGTGAGGTTGGACGCCATCACGTTGACGTTGTCGGTGAGGTCCTTCCAGGTGCCCGACACGCCCCGGACGGTCGCCTGGCCGCCGAGGTTGCCCTCGGTGCCGACCTCGCGGGCGACGCGCGTCACCTCGTCCGCGAACGCGGAGAGCTGGTCGACCATCGTGTTGATGGTCTCCTTCAGGGCGAGGATCTCGCCGCGCGCGTCCACCCGGATCTTCTGCGACAGGTCGCCCCGCGCCACGGCGGTGGTGACCTCGGCGATGGACCGGACCTGGGCGGTGAGGTTGTCCGCCATGACGTTGACGGACTCGGTGAGGTCCTTCCAGGTGCCGGAGACGCCCTTGACGTCGGCCTGTCCGCCCAGCCGGCCCTCGGTGCCCACCTCGCGGGCGACGCGCGTCACCTCGTCCGCGAACGCGGAGAGCTGGTCGACCATCGTGTTGATGGTGTTCTTCAGGGCGAGGATCTCGCCCCGGGCGTCGACGTCGATCTTCTGCGACAGGTCGCCCTTGGCCACCGCCGTCGCCACCTGCGCGATCGACCGGACCTGGGCGGTGAGGTTGCCCGCCATGAAGTTCACCGAGTCGGTCAGGTCGCGCCAGGTGCCGGAGACGCCCTTGACGTCGGCCTGCCCGCCCAGCCGGCCCTCGGTGCCCACCTCGCGGGCGACGCGGGTCACCTCGGCGGCGAAGGAGGAGAGCTGGTCGACCATCGTGTTGATGGTCGTCTTGAGTTCGAGGATCTCGCCCCGCGCGTCGACGTCGATCTTCTTCGACAGGTCGCCCTTGGCCACCGCCGTCGCCACCTGCGCGATGTCCCGCACCTGGGTCGTGAGGTTGCCCGCCATGGCGTTGACGGAGTCGGTCAGGTCCGCCCAGGTGCCGGACACCCCCGGCACCACCGCCTGGCCGCCCAGCGTCCCCTCCGTGCCCACCTCGCGGGCGACGCGGGTCACCTCGGAGGTGAACAGCGCGAGCTGGTCGACCATGCCGTTGAAGACGGTGGCGATCTCACCGAGGAGGCCGTCCGCGCCCTCCGGCAGGCGCGTTCCGAAGTCGCCGTCCCGTACCGCCGTCAGACCGGCCAGCAATCTCCGCAGCTCCGGTTCGCCGACCGCGCCGGCCTGACGCGTACGCGACCGCGGCACAGGGCGGGGGTTCTCGACCGTCTCAGCCATGACCATCCTCGTTAGCGCTCGCCTCGGCCCGACAGGATGCCCCCGCGAACCTTTGTCATACGGCAAATGTCGCCAGCCTATCGTGCCCAACGCCCGCTCCGGGAACCGGACGGTCCGCCCGGCGGGCGCCCGGGGAACCCGACCGCGTTCCCGCGTCCCGGGCGCGCGCGGGGACCACCCGACGGGGCGGGAGACGCGGGCGCGGAGCGCGGTGCCGGGGACGGGGCGGGAGATGCGGGCGCGGCGCCGCGCCGGGGCGGAGGGCCGCGTCCTTGGGAGGTCAAATGCCGGAAAGATATGGTGGCACCGCGGGCAAGCGCCCCGTGGTCGATGGTGCGCCGCGCGCAGTGCGTTCCCCTCCTGAGCATTGCGGTGCGGGGCCGGCGCCTTGAGCCGACTACGTGTGATCGGGAGTGCACTGATGAACGCGAATCCCCCATCATCCGCGCACGGTTCCAGCAGTGCCGCCGCCCGGGCGGCGGGCGAGGTCATCGAACTGCTGGAGATCCTCTGGGAGCACGGCCGCGAGATGGTCTCCCCCGCCCCCGTCTCGGCGACCCAGCTGAGGGTGCTGTACGCGCTGGAGCGGGAGGACGGGATCAACCTCCGCACGCTCAGCGAGCTGCTCGGCTCGGCCCCCTCGTCGGTGAGCCGCCTGTGCGACCGGCTCGAGGCCCTGGGCTTCGTCGAGCGGTTCCCGAGCTCGGTCAGCCGCCGGGAGCTGGAGCTGCGTCTGACGAAGCCGGCGAGGGCCTACCTCGACGGTCTGCGGACCCGCCGCGAGGAGGTGCTCACCGCGGCCGTCGCCGCCATGCAGCCGTCGGCCCGCGCGTCGCTGCTGGAGGGCCTCCACGGTTTCCGCGCCTCGCTGGAGGGCGTCCGGCCCGTCGGGCTGCGGGAGCCCGCGCTGCGGGACGCGGAGTCCGCCTGAGCCGGGCCGGAGCGCTCCCCCGGACGGGGCGGCCCCGCCGCGTCCGGGCCACCGCGACCGGCCGGGGAGGCCGCCGGCGGGACCCCCGGCGGCTGCGGCGGGCTCGTCGACGACCCCGGCACCCGGACGCGGGGCGGACCGCCGGGCATCGGGACGCCGCGGGGCCGTGAGGGGGCCGGCGGGGCCCTCCGCGCCATGGCGGCGCGGTGCCGCCGGCCGGTACCGGCGGGCGGGGGCGGACAGGGGGCGCACGCCCGCGCACATGAGAGCGGGAGTGCGCCGAGCGAGCTCCGTCGTGTGCCTCCGTACATCCCTCAGCGATGTTCCCGCGCCTTTTGGCGGGGCAGTCGCGGGGATGGCATGCGCGTGCGCGGCACGCGAGCGGCCGGCGAGGGCCGGCGATCACCGGAGGGGATTTCACATGACCAGGGTCTTGATCCTGCACAGCGTCGGCCTGTTGCGCTCCGCGCTCATGGCCCTGCTCAAGGCGGAGGGGTCGTTCGACGTCTTCGCCGCGTGCTGGCGCACGGCATGGCGGCAGGAGGAGGGCTTACGCCCGGACGTCTGCGTGGTCGACCTCGACTGTCCGGGCGCCGCCTCCCTCCTGGAGGGCGGGTGGGAGGGCCCGGTGACGGGCACGGGCACGCGCCTCGTGGTGCTCGCCACCGCCGAGAGACCGGGGGCACTGCGCAAGGCCTTCGAGGCGCGGGCGCTGGGGTACGTCGACAAGGACGGCTCTCCATGCCGGCTCGTGCGGGCCATCCGCCAGGTGGCGAAAGGCGAGCGATTCGTCGACGAATCGCTCGCCTTCGGCTTTCTGGAGGCGTCCCGCGTACCGCTGACGGCTCGTGAGCTCAGCGTGCTGGCCCGGGCGGCCGAGGGCGAGTCGATCGCCGAGATCGCCCGGGGCCTGCACCTGTCGAACGGGACCGTGCGGAACTACATGGCGTCGGCCACCCGCAAGGTCGGCGCCCGCAACCGGATCGACGCGATACGGATATCGCAGCGCGCGGGGTGGGTGTAGGCGCGCCGCCCCGGCGGGCTCGGGGCGGCGGCGTCCCGGTCGGCGTCGAGGTCCTCGTGCGCGCGGCCCCGGCGGGCTCAGGGCGGGGAGACGCCCACGAGGTCGCGGTAGAGGGCCGACGCGCCCAGGAGCGCCTCGTGCGGGGCGCAGGCCGCGCGCGTGCCGTCCAGCACCAGGACGCGGTCCGCCCGCAGGGCCGACGACAGCCGGTGGGCGACGACGACGAGCGTGCCGGGGCGGGCCGCGAGCGCGCGCTCCGCGTGTTCCTCCGTCTCCGGGTCGAGGTGGCAGGTCGCCTCGTCGAGGAGGAGCAGCGGGGCGGGCGAGAGGTGGGCGCGGCCCAGCGCCAGGTGCTGCCGCTCCCCCTGGGAGAGGCCCCGGGGGTCCACCGGGGCGTCCGGGCCGCCGAGCCTCTGCACCAGTGGGCCCAGCCGCAGGGCCTCGACGACCTCCTCGACCTCGGCGTCCGTGGCGTCGGGCCGCAGGTAGCAGAGGTTCTCGCGGACCGTGCCGCTGAAGACGTGCGCCCGCTGGGGCAGCAGGGCGCGGCGCGGGTCCGGCCCCGGCGGTCCCGGAGGTCCGGCGGGGCGGGCGGGGGCTCCGGCCACCAGGGCGGTTCCGCCCGCCGGGACGAGCAGCCCGGCGAGGAGGGCGAGGAGGGTGGACTTCCCGATCCCGCTGGGCCCCACCACCGCGAGGTGCTCCCCCGGCTCGACCACGAGGTCCAGGCCGTCGACCACCGGCCGGGCCCGGGGCCCGTAGGCGAAGGTGACGCCCCGCAGTTCGACGGCGGCCGGCCGCGGGCGGGCGGCCCGCACCGGGACCGCCCCGGCGCCGGTCCCGCGGGACGCGGGCGGCGGCGCGGCCCCTGGGCCCTCGGGGGTGCGGTCCGGCACGGGGCCGTCACCCGGCAGCGGCGGCGTGGCGGTGCCGAACCGGTCCAGTACGACGAGCAGCCGCGTCCCCGCGGCGCCCAGCGCGCTCATCAGCGCGTGCAGGGCGGGCAGGAGCGACTGGACGAGGTAGGTGAGCGCGCCCAGCAGGGCCCCGGCGGTCACCCCCCGGTCCAGCAGCCACGGCGTCGCGGCCACCAGGGCGACGACCGGCAGCCGCCCCGCCGCGCCGAGGGCGAGGGTGCGGACGCCCGCCCAGCGGGCGAGCCGGCGCGCCAGGCGCTCCTCGGCGGTGACGAGCCGCCCCACGTCCTCGGCGACCCGGCGCACGCCGCCGCACGCCACCACGTCCCGGAACCCCGCACCGACCTCGCCCACCCGGCCCGACAGCGCCTCGTCCGTGTCCAGGAAGGCGCGTTGGACCGCGGCCATCGGGACGAGCGTGGCGAGGAACAGCACGAGCCCGAGGAGCAGCGGGGGGAGGACGACGAGCAGCAGCGCGGGGGCGAGCGTCGCCATGCCGAGGAGCGCGCCGAACGCGGTGAAGAGGAAGGAGCGGGTGGTGAGGACCAGCCCGGCGAAGCTGTCCCGGGCCATCTCCGTCTGGTGGACGAGGCGGGAGACCGCCGCGCTGTCGGCGGCGGCCGCGTCCGGCCGGGCCGGACTCGACACCGCCGAGGCCAGGGCCTGGGACACGGCCCGGCGGACCAGCCCGTCCCGCAGCGGCTCCACCAGACCGGCGAGCCCGCCGAACACGCCGCGCACGGCGACGCCGCCGAGCGGCGCCGCGAGCGCGGCGACGGCCAGCCACAGCAGGCCGGTGCCGGTGCGGCCGGCGAGGAAGCCGTCGTCCAGGGCGCGGGCCACGCCGTAGCCGGTGAGGAAGGTGTGCGCGGACTCCAGCAGGGACCAGCCCGCGAGGGCGAGGAGGGTCCGCTTCCTGGCGCGCAGGAAGCGCCGGGCCTGGGGCAGGACGCGGTGCGGTGTCCGGTGGCCGCTCACCGGGTGCCCCCGCCGTCCCGCGCGGTCCCGTCCGCCGCGGCGGCGAACACCGCGCGGTACGCCGGGTCCTCCCACAGCTCCGGGTGCGGGCCCACCGCCCGTACGCGGCCCCCGTCCAGCCACACGACCAGGTCGGCGCGGGACGCCGAGGAAAGCCGGTGCGCGACGACGAGCCGGGTGCCGGGCCGGACCTCCCGGGCCAGCGCCCGCTCGACCTCCCGTTCCGTGACGGTGTCCAGGCTCGACGTGGCGTCGTCCAGGATGAGCAGCCGCCCGGCGTGGGCGAACGCCCGGGCGAGACCGAGGCGTTGCAGTTCGCCCCCGGACAGCGGCGCCCGCGCGACCGGGGTGTCGTAGCCGCCGGGCAGCCGCCGGACGAAGCCGTCGGCGCCGGCCGCCCGCGCCGCCGCCCGCAGCGCCGGGCCGGGCGGCGCGTACGGGCCGAAGGCGAGGGCCTGCGCGACCGTCGCGCCGAACAGGGCGGGCCGGGCGAAGGCGTAGCCGACCTCCCCGCGCAGCGTCCGCTCGTCGACGGCGTCCAGGCGTACGCCGTCCAGCAGCACCTCGCCCTCGTCGGGGTCGGTGAGGCGCCCCGCGACGGCCGCGAACACCGACTTGCCCGCCCCCGAACGGCCCACCACTGCCACCCGGGCGCCGCCCGGGAGCACCACGTCGACGTCCCGCAGCACGGGCGTCCCGTCCCGCACGACGGTGACGCCGCGCAGTTCCAGCGTGCCGGGGCCGTCCGGGGGGAGGCCGCCGTTCCCGTGGGCCAGCGGCGGCAGGGTCAGCGGCTCCGCCGCGCGGCGCGCGGCGCCGCGGCCGCGGACCAGCGCCCCCAGCAGTCCCGCGACCGCGCCCACGCCCGCCGCGAGCGCCGCGTACCGGGACGCCGCCAGCAGGTCGCCGACGCCGATGGCCCCGGAGGCGAGGCGCAGGCCGCCGACCGCGAGCACGAGGCAGACCAGCGTCGGCAGCAGCACACCGCCGCGGGCGACGGCGGAGCCGTACACCCGCCACATCCGCCGCCCCTCCTCGGCGAGTTCGGGCAGTGGGGCGAGCACGCGGCGGCGCTCCCGGGCGGCGGTTCCGGCGGCGGCGACGGTTCCCGCCCCGGTGAGGGCCTCGACGAGGCGGTCGGCGATCCGGGCCTGCGCGGCCTGGTAGCGCGCGACGCTGTCGGAGGAGTGCGCGGCGAAGGCCCGCAGCAGCATCCACAGGAGCGGCACACCGGCGAGGAAGGCGGCGGCGGTCCGCCAGTCGATGAGGAACAGGGCGGCCAGCGCGCCCAGGGGCGGGAGGACCGACGCGGCGGTGGCCGCGGCGGTGGCGGGCACGGTGCCGGCCTCCGCGGCGTTGGCGGTGAGCCGGGTCGCCAGGTCGCCGGGGGCGAAGCGGGCGGCGTGGTGCGGCGCCGCGCGCAGCAGTTGGTCCAGGGCGCGGGTACGGAGCCAGGCGGTCGTCCGGGCGTTGGTGACGCCGGTGAGTTGGGCGACGGCCGCGTCGAGGAGCAGGTCGGCCGTGATGAGCGCCGCGCAGAGGGCGGCCCAGCGCGGCGCGCGGGCGTCGCGGGCGAGCAGCAGGTCCAGGGTGTGGCCGAGGACGGCGGGCTCGGCGAGGGCGGCGGCGGCCGAGGCGAGGGAGCAGACCAGGATCGCGGCGGCGTGCCCCGCGCTGTGCCGGGTGGCCGCGAGGAGTGCCCGGTCGGCGTTGTGCGCCGGGTCGGAGGTCGCCGTGCGCGTGGCCGGCATGCTGGGCGGGTCCTTCCTACGCTGCTCCCGGGGGCGGACCCCGGGGGCCTTCCGCCGGTTCGGGTCCGCGTGGTGCGGCTGTCCGGGTCCCGACTGCGGGCGGCGTCGACGGGCCGGGCGGCTCGATCGGCGGGGACGGCGGCTGGACGGCGGCTGGACGGTACCGGCGGGCGGACGGCGTCGGCGGGTGGACGATACCGGCCGGCGGGCTCGGGAGGGCCGCGCCGGGAGGCCGCACAGGGAGGCCACGCCGGGAGGGAAGAGCGGGACGGGGTCCGGCCCCGGGCGGGAGAAACCGCCCGGGGCCGGAGCCACGTTACTTGCAGGTGGTGACGCTCAGGCTGCTGTCACCGCAGAGCAGCAGGCTGGCCTCGCTGCCGCCGGCGACGTCGCCCGCGGCCGCTTCCTTCGGGGTCTCCATCGACTGCAGGTCGAGAAGCGACATGATCAGTTCCTTTCCTTCATGGGGACGATGTGCTCTTTCACGGTCCCTGACTGGGACCGGCTCTGGGGCCGCCGAAGCGGCGGGAGGAACGGCAGGTGCGCGCGACCGCCGGTCGCGGCGCTGCCGAGGGCTAGCAGACAGCCGGCGGTGCCCGTGGCGAGGTCCATGGACAGCCGCATCATCTGCTCGCCGGGGAAGGCCAGGTGCCCCTGGTACGGCACGGCGTGCCGGGCGAGGGAGTCGATCTGGCGGCGTACGTCGGGTTCGCGGGTGCCGGGCCCCGACACCGTGGTGCGGCTCAGGTGGAGCACCATGCCCGCAGCGCCCCGGAACAGGCCGGGCTGGGCGTAGAAGGCGGACTGGGCCGCCCGGACGATCTCGCCGCGCGCCTGTTCGAAGCGTTCGTCGGCGCGGTGGACCGCGTAGTCGTCGAGCACCATGCCGATGCCGACGCTGCCCGCGCCCAGGTAGGGCATCGTCCGCCAGCCCTCGTCCACCTGGAGGGTGCCGCCGGCACTGCGGACGCAGCGGTCCAGGTCCCGGCGGAGGGCGTCGGCCGCGAGGTCCAGCAGCGCGGTGTCGCCGGTGCGTTCGTAGAGGCGCAGGAAGAGCAGGGCCGGTCCGGAGGCGCCGTACAGCAGCCCGGCGCGGGAGATCCCGGGCAGCGCGGCGGAGACGAGGTCGGCGCAGCGCAGGGCGGCGTCCGGCATGCCGAGGGCGTCGAGGGCCAGCCCGAGGCCGGCCAGGCCGCTGTGCAGGTCGGGGGCGATGCCCTCCCACGGGCGGGCCAGGGTGAGTTCGGCCAGTTCGAGGGCGCGGGCCCGGTGACCGAGGCGGTCGAGGGTCCAGGCGATGCCGGCCAGGCCGTCGTACAGCCCGGCGGGGCTTCCGGAGGGGGGTTCCTTGGTGTGTTCGAGGAGCCACTCCTCGGCTTCCGCGTGGACCGGCGCCCCCGTCGCGGCCAGGGCGTACAGGACGCCGGCCGTGCCGTACCCCAGGGTCAGGCCGCCGCCCGCCGTGGCGAACTGGGCGATGTCGCCGGGGAAGAACCGGTCGTCCCGGTCGGGCGTGGCCGACGCGGTGATGGCGCGCACCAGGGAGTCGCGGCTGCGGGGCCAGTCCCCGGGCTCGACCGGCAGGTAGGGGCCGTCCGGGGCACCGTTCCCGGGGCTCCCCTTGAGGATCTCGGCGACGGCCTCGTCGAGGAAGTCGCGCGGTACCGGGAAGTGGGCGGCGGCGATGTCGGCGAGGTGCCGGGCCTTGGCGGGGTCGAGCGGGAGGAGGCTGGTGAGCGGCAGGAACAGGGCGAGGCGCAGGCAGGCCAGGGCGTAGCGGTCGACGTCGAAGCCGCGCCGGTCGGCGGGGGCGACGAAGGCCGGGTTGGCGACGGTCTGGCGGCGGCCCTCGTCGATGTGCGCGGCGGCCTCGAAGTCGAGCAGGACGACGGACGACTCGTCCTCGGAGACCATGATGTTGAACAGGTGGAGGTCGTTGAAGACCACTCCCCGCGCGTGGACCGCCTCGACGGCCTCCTCGACCAGCCGGTGGATCCGCAGCGCCCATTGGGTGTAGTCGGCGAGCGCCTCCGGTGACGGGTCGGTCTCGATCAGGGGGTGGCGGCGGGCGAAGAACGTGTTGAGGGGCTTGCCCTCGACGTACTCCATGGCCAGGAAGTGGTGGTCGCCCAGGACGAAGGCGTCGCGCACCTCGGGCGTGCAGGCCAGTCCGGAGAGGCGCTCCAGGGCGTCGCGTTCGCGGCGCAGCCGGGTCACCGCGTCGGCGCCGTCCGCCGCCAGGCCGGCGTGCGGCCGGGCCTCCTTGAGCACGACGCGCTCGCCGGTGCGGGTGTCGCGGGCGACGTACACGCCGCCCCCGTTGGAGAAGTGCAGGGCGCGTTCGACGGCGTACGGGAGGTCGGAGACGGTGACGGCGTGCCGGGCGGCCAGGTGCGGCCGGAGGAAGTCGGGCACGGTCACCCAGGACGGCGTCTGGAAGACCGGGCCGCGCAGGTCCGGCACGAGCCGGCCGTCGGGGTCCTCGACGGCGGGGCGGAGTACGCCCGCCTCGTCGTAGCAGTGGCGCTGGGTGAAGCTGCCGTACCGGACGTAGACCGGGCCCTCGCCCCAGCGCAGGTCGCTGAGGATGTACGGGCCGTCCTCACCGGCGAGCAGGGCGTCCAGGTCCCGGGCGACGCGGTGGCAGTGGTCGTCGTCGGCGGGGTAGACGGTGATGAACTTGCCGCTCGCCGCGCGGTCGGCGTACTTCGCGTTGCGGTTGTGCAGCAGGTAGCGACTCGGGACGAACTTGAAGGCGACGCGGTGGGCGAGGCAGTACTCCCGCACCCGGGACAGAATCGTTTCCGCGTTGTCCAGGCACGCCGACACGTGGATCTTCCAGCCCTGCGGGGGGAGTTCCCGTTCCACGGGGCGCAGCGCCAGCCAGTCACCGCGACGGTGCTGCTGCCAGCCCTCCGGCACGGGGGCCAGCGCCGCCTCGTACAGCGCTCCCCTGGATCCCTGGCCTGCGGCGGACAGCCGGTGGGGCGCGTCGTAGAAGTGGCGGTCCGCGTCGCAGAAGGTGGCGTATCCCTTGATCACACCCACTCCCTCGTTTCGGCGACGAGGAAGACGTTGTCACCTCGGGAGGGGTGGCCAACAGTCACAGCTGTCAGCAATGAGGCGTGCGGAACGCATGAGTAATCTCTGTTCGATCCGGGGCGCGGCCCGGCCCTCCGCGGGCCACCGCCCCTTCGGTCGTCCCGGCCGTTTTCGGGGAGCGGCCAGGGGTACGCGGATGCGGCTTCTCACTCCGCGGAGGTGACCCATGACACAAGACGGCCAGTCACAGAACGGGACCGTCACAACCCAGGTGCCAGCCCGTCTGGACCGGCTGCCGTGGTCGCGGTGGCACTGGATGATCGTGATCGGGCTGGGCACCGTGTGGATCCTCGACGGGCTCGAGGTCACCATCGTGGGCAACATGGCCGGCCGCCTCTCGGAGGAGGGGAGCGGGCTGGCCATCAGCAGCGCCCAGGTGACCGGCGTCGCCGCGGCCCTCTACGTCGCGGGGGCCTGCTTCGGCGCCCTGGTCTTCGGCTGGCTCACCGATCGCTACGGCCGCAAGAAGCTGTTCCTGATCACCCTGGCCGTCTACCTGGGCGCAACAGCGTTGACGGCCCTGTCGTACTCGTCGTGGTGGTTCTTCCTCTTCCGCTTCCTCACCGGCATGGGCATCGGCGGTGAGTACGCGGCCATCAACTCCGCCATCGACGAGCTGATCCCCAGCGCGTACCGGGGCCGGGTGGACCTCATCATCAACGGCAGCTTCTGGCTCGGCGCCATGGGCGGCTCGCTGCTCTCCGTCGTCCTGCTGGACACCGACATCCTGCCCAAGGACGTCGGCTGGCGGGTGTCGTTCGGCCTCGGCGTGGTCCTCGGCCTGGGCGTCCTGCTCGTCCGGCGGCACGTCCCCGAAAGCCCGCGCTGGATGTTCATCCACGGCCGCGCCGAAGACGCCGAGCGGATCGTCGCCGACGTGGAGGAGCAGGTGGAACGGGACACCGGCAAGCCGCTGCCGGAGCCCGCGGGCTCGATCACGATCAAGCAGCGGCACAGCGTCGGCTTCGGCCGGATCGCCCGGACGCTGGTGCGCACCTATCCCCGCCGCGCCGTGCTGGGCCTGGCCCTCTTCATCGGGCAGGCGTTCCTCTACAACGCCATCACCTTCGGTTTCGGCGCCATCCTGGCGACCTTCTACGACGTCCCCAGCGAGTCCACGGGGTACTTCTTCGCGGTGATCGCGCTGGGCAACTTCCTCGGCCCGCTGCTGCTGGGGCGGTTCTTCGACACCTGGGGCAGGCGCCCGATGATCGCCGGGACGTACCTGCTCTCCGGTGCCCTGCTGTTCGTCACCGCGTGGCTGTTCGGCCAGGGCCACCTCACCGCGACGACGCTGACGGCGTGCTGGTGCGTGGTCCTGTTCTTCGCGTCGGCGGGCGCCAGTTCCGCCTACCTGACGGTGAGCGAGATCTTCCCCATGGAGACCCGCGCCATGGCCATCGCGTTCTTCTACGCCGTCGGTACGGCGGCCGGCGGCATCTCCGGGCCGCTGATCTTCGCGAGCCTCACCGAGAGCGGTGTGGTCGCCGAGACCGTGCTCGCCTTCTGCCTCGGGGCCGCCGTGATGGTGGTGGGCGGCCTGGTCGCCCTCTTCTTCGCCGTGTCCGCCGAGCGCAAGTCCCTGGAGGACATCGCCACCCCGCTCTCCGTCCACGACTCGCCGCCGGCGGGGGGCGGCGCCCCGGCCGCCGGTCCGGCGCCGCTGCGACCCTGACCCCGGTACGGGAGGAACGGACCGCCGGTCCCCGCCGCACCCGGGCGGCGGGGACCGGCGGCGGCGCGGGTGGCCGTCGTACGGGCGGGGAGTCCGCCCGCAGCCGGGCGGGGGGACCGCCCTCAGCGGTCACCCGCGGCCGTCCCGCGGCCTCATTCCGGGCGGGTCCACTGCGGGTCGCGTCCGGACAGCGCGAGCAGCCGGTCCCAGGCGGACGCCCCGGCGCCGCCGTCGGGCAGCGGGTGCTCCTCGCCGAAAGCGCCCATCTTCCGCCCGGTCGGCGCCAGGTCCCGGAGCGCCGTCAGCACGTCGTCGACCACGGCCGGGTCGGGCGTGTACTCCTGTCCGGTGGCACGCGCCAGGTCCCAGGCGTGCACGACGAGGTCGGCGAGAACCATGCGTCCGACCACCGGCGCCGGCAGGTCCATCGCCCCCGTCGTGCCGTCCTCGGCGCCGGGCGCCGCCCACGCGTCCACGAGCGCGGAGGTCTCGGCGGCGAAGGCGTCACGCCAGTTCGCGCGCCGGGTCACGTCCTCCGGCTCGGCGGAGAAGTCGGCGTCCTTCTTCGCCGCGAGCAACTGGAAGTTGACCACGACCTGGAACAGGTGGTCGAGGAGTCCGCGCACGTCGTACTCGCTGCACGGCGTCGGGGCGGTGAGGTGCTCGTCCGGGACGGCGCGTATGACCGGCAGGGAGCGGTCCGCCGCCGTACGGAGCAGATCACTGAGGGAGTTCGTCATGGGGCAACCGTAATCACGGGCGGGCCGTGGTGTCTTGGAGAAGCCCGACACCGGCCGCAGGCGTCCGCTCCGCGGAAAACCCTTCCCGCCGCACGCCCGTTCGGGACTACTCTTCGAGGCCGTCCGTTCGAACGTCGAGGGAGTTGCGTGGAACACGACTGGCAGACCTGCGTGGAGAACGCCGTCGCCTGGGCGAGGGGGCACCTCGGGGAGACCTCGTACGCCTCGCGGTGCCTCGCCTTCGTGGAGGACGCCTACGAGAGGTCCAACCACCTGGAGGTCTTCGGCGGCGACTTCGCCCGCGAGTCCGCCGAGCTGTACGCGGCGCAGGACAACACCGGTACGCCTCCGATCGGGGCCTTCGTCTTCTACGACACGAGCGGCGAGCTGTTCGGCCAGCGGCGGAACTGGGGCCACGTGGGCCTGAGCCTCGGCGACGGCCGGGTCATCCACGCCTGGGACCGCGTGAGGATCGACCACTACCTGGACGTCCAGGACCTGGGCGTACCCCCGGGCTGGGACGCTCCCCGGTGGATCGGGTGGACGCCGGTCCAGCGCGTCTTCCAGGGGTGCCGGCCCAGGGACTGGAGCGCCGTGGGGGACGCGGCCGCCGCCGCCCGGCGCATGCAGGCGGCCCGGTTCGGCCCCGGGACGGCGACGGCCTGATCCGCGGGGGGCGGCGCCGCGTGCGCGTCCGGTCCGGGACGCCGCCCCCGGCGGCTCACCGCTCCGGGCGGTGTTCCCCGGCGCCGGTCCCGCGGGCGGCGACGGCCGGGTGGACCGGAGCGGTCTCCGGTACGCCGGGCGGGCGCATGCTCGCGAACTCCTTGCGCAGCACCGGGACGACCTCCTCGCCGAGGATGTCGATCTGTTCGAGCACCGTCTTCAGCGGCAGACCCGCGTGGTCCATCAGGAACAGTTGGCGCTGGTAGTCGCCGACCGCGTCGCGGAAGCCGAGGGTGCGTTCGATCACCTGCTGCGGGGACCCGACGGTCAGCGGTGTCTGCTCGGTGAACTCCTCGAGCGACGGGCCGTGGCCGTAGACCGGCGCGTTGTCGAAGTACGGGCGGAACTCCCGTACGGCGTCCTGCGAGTTCCTGCGCATGTAGACCTGGCCGCCGAGGCCCACGATGGCCTGTTCGGGGGTGCCGTGGCCGTGGTGCGCGAACCGCTGCCGGTACAGCTCGACCATCTGCTTCGTGTGGGACATGGGCCAGAAGATGTTGTTGTGGAAGAAGCCGTCACCGTAGTAGGCGGCCTGTTCGGCGATCTCCGGGGAGCGGATCGAGCCGTGCCACACGAACGGCGGGACGCCGTCCAGCGGGCGCGGAGTGGCGGTGAAGCCCTGCAGCGGCGTGCGGAACCTGCCCTCCCAGTCCACCACGTCCTCCCGCCAGAGCCGGTGGAGGAGCGCGTAGTTCTCGATCGCCAGCGGGATGCCCTGCCGGATGTCCTTGCCGAACCACGGGTAGACCGGGGCGGTGTTGCCGCGGCCCATCATCAGGTCGACGCGGCCGTCGGCGATGTGCTGCAGGTAGGCGTAGTCCTCGGCGATCTTCACGGGGTCGTTGGTGGTGATCAGCGTCGTCGAGGTGGACAGGGTGATCCGGTCGGTGACGGCGGCGAGGTACCCGAGGAGCGTGGTGGGAGAGGACGGCACGAAGGGCGGGTTGTGGTGCTCGCCGGTCGCGAACACGTCCAACCCCACCTCCTCGGCCTTGCGGGCTATGGCGATCGTGGCCTTGATCCGCTCGTGCTCGGTCGGGGTGCGCCCGTTGGTCGGGTCGGGCGTCACGTCGCCGACCGTGAAGATGCCGAACTGCATGTGGACCACTTCCTTTAGTTGTAAATTCAACTACAAGCCTCAACGGTACGGCTCCCCCGCCGATTCCCCACCCTTCCGCGCAGGTCAGAGCGGTCGCCTGACGCGATCCCCAGGCCGCGCCACGGTCCAGCCTGTCACGGGGCCGCGCCCGCGGCAGCCAGGCGCAGGAGGCGCCCACCCCGGGCGGAGAGCCGGTGGGAGGCATCGGCGGCGATCGCCGCCCAGATCACGGCCGGTATCCCCTCGCCCGTCGGCACGGATCCCGTCCCGGCGCGCACGGGGCTCCGCGCGCCGCGCGCGCCGGGTGCGTCTCGGTCTCCGCCGGAGCGAGCGCGGCGCACTTCCGCGGGGTGGACGGGGCCGATGCCGCGCCCGAGGGGCGACGCGCCCGCGCACCCGCACGGACGCGCGGGCCGGCGCGGAGGTACGGAGGCGCACGAACGTGCGGATGCGCGGGCTCGTACCGATGTGCGGACATGCGGGCTCGTGCGGATGCGCGGACGGAGGCGGTACGCGCGCCCTTCGAGCCGCGACACCCCGACGCCGACGGGCCCGACCAGGATCCGGCCCGGTGCCGCGCCGGCCAGGCCGGCCCTCGCCGCCCCCGCCCCCGCCTCCTGCGCCATGTCCGCCCCCTTCGTCGCGCCAACGGCCATGATGGGTCCTATCATCATCACGTAGATGTTGAAAATCGAACATTCTTTGGTGTGGGAGGAATCCGACGGTGAGCAACACGGAAACGCGCCCCGCCGAGCTGGTCTGCGGGGCGGAGGCGGCCGAACCGCCACGCCCCGGCGTGGAGGTCCTGACGGCACGCAGCGTGCCCCTCGGCGGCCCGCGCGCGATGACGGTACGGCGCACCCTTCCCCAGCGTGCCCGCACGCTCATCGGGGCGTGGTGCTTCGCCGACCACTACGGCCCGGACGACGTCACGCAAACCGGCGGCATGGACGTCGCCCCCCACCCGCACACCGGCCTGCAGACGGTGAGCTGGCTCTTCACCGGCGAAATCGAGCACCGTGACAGCCTCGGCAGCCACGCCTTCGTCAGGCCCGGGGAGCTGAACCTGATGACCGGCGGCCACGGGATCAGCCACTCGGAGGTGTCGACGCCCCGCACCACGCTGCTGCACGGCGTGCAACTGTGGGTGGCGCTGCCCGAACGGCACCGCGACGCGGCCCGTGACTTCCAGCACCACGTGCCCGCCCCGGTAGCACTGGACGGCGGCGAGGCCCGCGTCTTCCTCGGCACGCTCGCGGGCGCCACCTCGCCGGTGCGCACCTTCACCCCCCTGCTGGGCGCCGAACTGTCCGTGGCCCCGGGCGCCACGGTCGTCCTGGACGTCGACGCCGCGTTCGAGCACGGCGTACTCGTCGACGCCGGCGACGTCCGTCTCGACGGAACGCTCCTGCGGCCGACCGAACTGGGCTACGCCGCCCCCGGCCGTACGACGCTGACCCTCACGAACGAGGCCCCCGGGGCCGCGCGGCTGATCCTCCTGGGCGGGCCGCCGTTCCGGGAGGAGATCGTCATGTGGTGGAACTTCATCGGCCGGTCCCACGAGGACATCGTGCGGGCCCGCGAGGACTGGGAGAACGGCTCCCGCTTCGGCACGGTGCACGGCTACGACGGCCCCCCGCTGCCCGCCCCCACACTGCCCTCCGTGCCCCTGAAGCCGCGCAGGAACCGCACCGACCTGGGGCGATGACCCGGGGTGAACACGGACGTCCGCGTCGCCCCTCCCGCTGCCATCACCTCTGACGCGGGCGGGGCGGGGACCCGAGGAGGGTGCGGACCCGTGCCTCGGCGATTCGAACGACGTACAGCCCCTTCGCGCCGGCCCCGCCGGAACGGCGCTCCCAGGCGGTCCTCGGGTGCCTGCGCGACGGCGATGCCGTACGGCGCGAACGGTGCGGTCACCGGTCGTGGGTCTTCACTTCTCAACGGGGGGTCAGGAACGGTTCAGCAGGGACTGCGCAATGGCGATGGAAGACGGTGCGAGCGTGGTCACGCCGTCGTCGATGTCCCACAGCGAGTTCTGCAGCAGCCGTCCCAGCGTCCAGCCGGTCGCACGGGCGCGGTCCAGGCCGAGGACCTCGGTGAGCAGGTCGAAGCGGCGCCGCACCACGCGCGAAGGGTCGCCCTTCGCGACGACGTCGTCCCACCGGCTGTCCAAGGCCGGCCACAGGTCGAAGCCGGGGTCTCCGGCGAGAGGTTCGGGATCGATGGCGAGCCACGGCTCGCGCTCCGCGGCGAGGACGTTGTCGTAGTGCAGGTCCCAGTGCAGCATGCGGTCGCCGGGTTCGCTGACCAGTTCGGCCACGGCCGACGCCCAGCCGCGCAGGAGTTGCCGGTCTGCGGGGTCGGCCAGAGCCGTGACCGCGTGCGGAACCCGCTGCAGCATCTCGGTGGCGATGTCACCGAGGGTCCGCAGTTCCCGCGGCGCGGGGACGCGGACCAACCGCGCCTGGAGCCGGGCGAGGACGGTCATCGCGACGTCGTCGTCCTCGATCGAGGTCAGTGTGCGGGCACCGTCCAGCCGCTCCAGCAGCATGGCGCTGCTCTCGGGATCGTGGTCGAGCAGCCGCACCATCCCCTCACCGTTCCATCTGCGCAGCCCGATGAGCGCGGCGGTGGTCTCCTGCCTGGGCATCTGGAGTTTGAGGACCGCGCGCGTGCCGTCTTCGCGCAGCACCGGCAGTACCAGCGAGGCTTCCCCGGCTCCGGCCTCGCCGTCCCGTTTCAGCTCCCAGCGTTCCAGGAGGTCTGCCGCGAGCGCGGGCAGTGCGGCGATCCAGGCCCTGCCCTCCGTCCCGAAGGTTCTGGCGTATGACGCCGCCAGGGGCGTGGGGCCCTCGACCGCTCTCGCCGTGCTCATATCGGGTCTCCTTCAACGGCCGTACCGACTGGGGGAAAGTGGGCGGCCTCGCCGGCCGCGGACGGCCGAGGTGCCGTTGCGGCCGTTCACCACCGTTGTTCCGCACCAGCTCATCACAGGCCAGCGGGGCGATGTCCCACTGGGGCGGAGCGACACCGTGCCGGACGACCGGGCGCGGTTGCGCAGCGACCGGGTGCTGGTCCGGGGTGAGCGGGTGACACGGGCCGCTCCGGTGTGGTTCGTGTAGAGCGCGGTGGGGCTGCGGCGGATGGTGAGGGAGGCGGGGTTCGGCCGGGTGGAGGTGTTCGGCGGGTTCGACGGCCGGCCTCACGGCGAGGACGCCGAGCGACCGGCGCTGCGGGCGGTCCGGAAGGAGTGACGCTCGATCAAGCAGGGTCTCGACGTCTCCGGCGGGTGCCTGGTACAGGTGCGGAACGTCAGCGGCCCAAGTGCCGTGCACGACGGGGCCGATCAGGTCCGGGTCGGTGAGCCCACCGACGCGCGCCATGCCGGTAGGGACGATGACGTGCTCTGTCGTGCCCGAGGGATGGGCGGCGGACTCCTGCGTCGCTCCGGAGCGATGCGGATCCGGTAGATCCCCGTGACGGAGGCATCGGCCTCGAACCGCGTCACCACCGACTACGGAACAGACCCACACGTTTTACGGCCCCCGTGGTGACAACCTGTCGGCCATGGTTCCCGCGGGAGGCCGGTTCGGCGCCAGCGGTGTCGGGAGTGCCGTCTCCGTCAGCGTCACCACTGCTGCGGCCGTGGTACGTCCGAGCTCCCGTGGAGGTGCCCCGGGCGATGGGGTCGCCGTGTGGGGGTGCTGGTCGTCGAACCGGTCGGCCCTCCCCCAGCGGCCGGGGGCGGCCCACCGCGGTGGCGGGTTCGTCACGGCTGCGGGACCCGCCACGAGGGCGGGGCCCGCAGCCGGTTGTTCGCCGGGCAGGGGTCAGCCGCTGACCGTGATGTTCGAGCTTCCGCTGCTCTGGTAGCCCTCCGTGGCCATGATCATGTAGTACCTGAACTGGCCCAGGTTCATGCCCGCGCGCGCCCAGGCGTCGAAGTGGTTGCCGGTGGTGATGGTGCCGGAGCCGCTGGTCACCTTCGACTGCCGGACGCTCCAGTACTGGTCGAAGGTGCGGGTGCCCTCGACGGAGGGGGCGTTGTACCGCGTCGTCTTGTAGATGTCGTACGTGCCGCCGTCGCTGTAGACGGTGCCCTTGTACTGGCCGGTGGGCCGGTAGCTGCCCCAGTTGTCGACGATGTAGTACTCCACCAGCGGGTTCGACGTCCAGCCGTAGAGGCAGCCGTAGCCGTTGCCCGACGGGTTGAAGTAGCCGGTGTAGCGGACCGTCCTGCGTCCGCCGGTGCTCCAGCCCTTGCCGGCGACGAAGTTGCCGCAGTTGGTCCACCGGGTGCTGTAGCTGCCGCCGCCGTTGAGCGTCATGGAGACGGAGCCGCCGCCGTCGGTCCAGAACGAGTAGTACATGCCGTCGTAGCCGGTCTGGTTGGTGGTGATGGTGGTGGCGGCGTGGGCGGTGCCGGGCAGCAGCAGTCCGGACGCGGTGGCGAGCGCGACGGTGCCCGCGCCGCCGAGGAAGCCTCGTCGGCTCAAGCCGCTGGGGGGAGTGGGGTTCTGCTGAATCTGGTCCCGCTGCATGCGTCCTCCCGATGAAGGCTGGTGGGGGGGCGGGCGGCTTCTGCTGCCCGCGGTTCTACGTGGAACACGGCGGGGGGCTCCCGTCGCCGTGCCGCAACGACCGACCGCCGTCCCCGCTGCCATGGCGCGAGGGGAACGACGGTCTCCTGTCGTTCGGTGGCCACAGTTTTCGAAAAGTGCCATGTTCCTGTCAATGGTTTCGACAGTCTTTCGGAAATGTTTCCTTCGTCTGAAGAAGGTGTAACGAGTACGCCTTCGCTGGTCAAGCCATCTCTCACGCGAACCGTTGCGAGGGCTGGAATGAGATCGGGAAGGGACGTAACGCAAGCGTGTGCGCGACTTTCGAAACTTTCGATCGGGTGTGGAGACGACTGCGGCGGCCCCCACCGGACACGCCGCCTTCTCCCTGCCACAGCAGGTCCGACCTCGCTCCACCGCGTCCGGACGGCATCCCCCCGGCCTTCGCCGCACCGCCGCCGACCCCCGCGACGGTCGCTTCGCGGTGGCCTGGTTGGTGCCGGAGGTGAGGTCGACCACGTTGCGGCGCGGCAACGGCCACGCCAGGAACGGCACCGACGAGGCCGTCGCCGTCGTCCCGCCTCTCGGCGGCACAACATGGAGCATCGACTTCGGCGTCCACCTCGCCGCGACCCTCCCGGCCCCTGGCGGCTACCTCACCCCACCCTCAACAGCCCTACCCGCTCCCGCCCTCGACGGCCGCCGGCCCCGTCGAAGGCCCGACCAGCCGGGTACAGGGCGGGCCGAGCCGAGGTACCGGCATCCGGCAGACCAGCAGCGCCCATCCACCTGACGTACCAACAGGTCGAGCGTCACATGAGCGTCGAGGCGTTGCACTCCCATCCATGCGAGCTCGGGCCTCGCATCCGCGCTCTCGCACGAGCCTGGGAAACAGCAGATCAGCAGCACTGCCCGACACCTCGACACGGCCCACGTCACGCACCCACGAAAACATCGGATGCCCGCTTTCTGCCCGCGTGCCCGCACAATCACCGAGGCCGTCGTACCGATCTCGACATCCGGTAGGACGGCCCAGCGCTTGCGCAGGTTGTGCGAGCCGGGACGAACACGGTCCGCACACTCCCGACCGCCTGCCCCCTCCCGGACCGTCGCAGATCACCCGCCGGCACCACGACCTTGTTCTGCAACGATCAGTGGGTGGAGGGGCACGCAGGTGGTCCGCTACCCGCCCCGGCGCTTCCGAACGTCCCGCTGAGACGGCGGGGAACAGACGGGGAAACAGGACCTGGGCCCTTTCCGCCCTCGGTCTGAGCCGGTCGGACGGAGGGTGGGGACGGCTCGGACGAGGCGGCTCGTGGTCCGGTCAGTTCTCGGGGGTGAGCGCCTCGGGGACGGGCCAGAAGAAGCTCTCCAGCAGGTCGTGCAGCCGGAGCCGCTCGGGATCGATCCCGTCGCGGCCGTAGGCGTCCAGGAACCTGTCCGCCGAGGCGGGACCGAACTGGGGGTTCATCGGGCTGCGCAGGCTGCGCACCATGTCCGCCAGGTCGGAGTGCGGATCCGCGAGGCCGGCCCGGCCGACGTCCACGAACGCCGCATCGGATCCCGCGACCAGCACGTTGGGCAGGCAGAAGTCGCCATGGGACACCACGAGCCGCCCGTCGCCGAGGGCGGCGACCGCGCCCTCCAGCTTTCCCAGGACCGTCCGGGCCGCAGGGCCCCTCTTGCCGGCGATGGCCCACGACCGGTCGACCAGCCCGGAGGCCGCCCGCGCCCGGGCCTCCACGAGCACGGTCGAGGCGGAGCGGTCGAAGGGGGCCTCGTCCACGGGCGTGGCGTGCAGTTCGCGGGCGGCGCCGGCGAGGAGGTCGACCACGGCGTTTCGTTCCCCGGCGGGCCAGGAATCGGAGGCCGGGCGACCGGGCAGCGCCCGCGTCGCGAGCCAGGACTCTCCCTCGTCCACCCCGGTGCCCAGCACCTCGGGCACCGGCACACCCAGCCGCCCCAGCCATGCGAGACGGGCGGCCTCGGCCGCGAGGTCGTCGACGAGGTGGCGGGCCCGTTCATCGACCAGCTTGACGAAGGCGACCGGATGCCCCTCCGCGTCGAGCACCCGCAAGACCCGCGCACCCGACAGCCCGAGGCCGACCACCTCCTGCCGGACCGCACCCCACACCGGATCGAGAAGCCCCGTCACGTCCTCCACCCACCGGACTCTACGAGCACCGGCCCGACCCTGAGGGGCCCTTCATGCGTTCCCCTTCACCAGGCCGTAACTCTGGCATCAGAGACACCACGCATCCCGGTACGGCTCACCGCGCGTCTGCGACCGGGCCGCGGCGAAACCATCGGCCGTCCCCGACTTCGACGGCGCTCAGCCCACGCGCGACCGGCGGGTTCTGGCCCGCCGACTCCGTCGAGCCTGCCGGCAGACCATCATGAAATGTTGAAGTCAGAAAAATTCACGCCAACTTTACTTTACTTTTCAGGCTTCCTCCACTTGGAAACATCCCGTTAACACGGCAAGCGGCTTTGCCGAGTTAAGGTTTTCTTGACCTGCCGTTGACCGATCTTTGGTGAACGTAAAGGGCGGTGGACTGTCTTGAGGGGAGAGGGTGCTGCGAGGTGCGACGTCCCGGGTAGCGGTCTTGCTCCCGCCCCCGTCCCACCCTGCGGTTCCTCCCCCTCACGGGGCCGTCCGCGCCCACGCGTGCAGCGCGTCAGGTCGAAGCCCACATCCAGCGCACTGAAACCAGTCATCTGGACAGGTACTGCGCCGACGAGCCCACCACCCGACAGGGCTCCGCCGCCTTCCGGGACCCCACCGGTCGCCGGGACACCGGCCGTCGGCACGGTGCCGTCGGGTGCGTCCGCGAAGCACCGGACCGCCTCCGATGGCAGACACCCGAGTCATGTCCGGACCGCCCCGGTGGCGAACACCCGAGCCACGTGCGGGCCGGCCCTGCGCATCACGGCACGTCGGGATGGGTGTCAGCCCACCCGCCGGCCGTTCCCCGGGTGTTCCGCTGCTGAGCAGTAGCCCCCACCCTGCCCTGTAAGTCCGACGCGCACCCCACGGCGCGCCAGGAGGAGACACCACACCATGCAGCCCCTCATCGACAACGCCCGAATGTTCGGACAACGCCCTGAGGAGTTCGCCCACCTCGCCGAGGGCCAGTCACCGGAAGTCCTGTTCATCACCTGTTCCGACTCCCGGGTCGTACCGGCCCTGATCACGGGCGCCAAGCCCGGCGAGCTCTTCGAGCTGCGCACCGCGGGCAACATCGTCCCGCCGTACGGCTCCGTCTCGCCCGCCGGTGAGAAGGCCACGATCGAGTACGCCGTACGGGTGCTCGGCGTCAAGCACGTCGTGGTGTGCGGCCACTCCCACTGCGGCGCGGTCGGCGCCGTGGTGCGCCGTGACGACCTGTCCACCGTCCCGGCCGTGCGCGACTGGCTCGCGCACGCCGCGGACGAGCCGAAGTGCTCCGACAGACACGATCCGACGGTCGCCGAGGCCGTGCAGAACCACGTGCTGGCGCAGTTGGAGCGGTTGCGCTCCTACCCGTGCGTCGAGCAGGGCCTCAAGGCGGGTGGACTCCACCTGCACGGTTGGTACTACGAGGTCCACACCGGGATCGTGCGGGAACACCGCGCGGAGTCCGGCTCGTTCGAGGCGCTGCAGGGGAGCTGGTGACCGTGCTGTCCAAGTTCCCCCACTTACGGCAGGACTTCCTCGCCTCCATCGTCGTCTTCCTGGTCGCCGTGCCGCTGTGCGTCGGCGTGGCGGTCGCTTCCGGCGTCCCGGCGGAGCTCGGACTCGTCACCGGCATCGTGGGCGGCATCCTCACCGGCCTCATGCCCGGCAGCAGCCTCCAGGTGTCGGGTCCGGCCGCGGGTCTGACCGTGATCGTCTTCGAGGCCGTCAGCGAGTTCGGCGTGGGC
This sequence comes from Streptomyces tamarix, assembly GCF_032423885.1. NCBI lineage: Bacteria > Bacillati > Actinomycetota > Actinomycetes > Kitasatosporales > Streptomycetaceae > Streptomyces > Streptomyces tamarix. The sequence goes on from NZ_JAWCTQ010000012.1 coordinate 108,921, forward strand.
ACGCTCGGCGTGATCGTGCTGGTCGCCGGGGTGCTCCAGCTCGCCATGGGCTTCCTCAAGGTGGGCCGCTGGTTCCGGGCGATCTCCGTCTCGGTCGTCGAGGGCATGCTCTGCGGCATCGGCCTGGTGATCATCGCCGGGCAGGTCTACGCGGCGGCGGGCCTGAAGGCCCCGGAGACCGGCGTCGGCAAGATCACGGGCCTGCCCGGAGCGTTCGCCGACGCGCTCGGCAGCACCGAGGCCCTGACCTCGCTCGCGATCGGCGCGGGCACCATCGCCGTCGTCGTGCTGTGGAAGAAGCTGCCGAAGGCGGCGCAGTCCGTGCCGGGTGCCCTCGCCGCGGTCGTCCTGGCGACGGTCGCCACCCTCGCCCTGAGCCTGCCGGTCGCCACGGTGGAGGTGGAGGGTCTGCTCGGCGTCATCCAGCCGCCCGGGGCCGACGCCTTCGGCGAACTGGCCACCCCGGCCATCTGGGGCACCATCGTCGCCTTCGCGCTGATCGCCTCGGCCGAGTCGCTGTTCAGCGCGGCGGCCGTGGACCGGCTGCACGACGGTCCGCGCACGCAGTACGACAAGGAGATGGTCGCCCAGGGCGCGGGCAACACCGTGTGCGGTCTGCTCGGTGCGCTGCCGATGACCGCGGTGATCGTCCGCAGTTCGGCCAACGTCAGCGCGGGCGCGAAGACCAAGGCGTCGCGGGTGCTGCACGGTGTGTGGCTGCTGCTGTTCGCCGCCGCGATGCCGGCCGCCCTGGCCCTGATCCCGCTTCCCGCCCTCGCCGGCATCCTGGTGCACGCGGGCTGGAAGCTGATCCCCTTCCGCCAGATCGCGGCGCTGTGGCGGGGATACAAGGGCGAGGCGCTCATCCTGGTCGTCACCGCCGTGTCGATCGTCGCGGTCAACATGTTCGAGGGGGTGCTCATCGGCCTCGCGCTGGCCGTGGTCAAGGCCGCCTGGGACGCCTCGCACATCAAGCTGGAGGTCGTCGACAAGGGCACCGGCCCCCTCCAGGTCCACCTGACGGGCAACGCGACCTTCCTGCGGCTGCCGAAGATCCTCGACAGCCTGGAGAACCTGCCGCCGGACCGGCGCGCGGAGCTGGATCTGTCCGGCCTGCACCACCTCGACCACGCCTGCCGCACGGCCTTGGAGAACTGGGCCCAGCGGCACAGTGCGGTCGGTGCGCAACCGGTGGAGGCCACCGAACCGCTGAAGCCCGCTGCCGAGAAGGCCACGGCGAACGTCTGACGACGCCCAGCGGCCGGGCGGTACGCGCGTCCTCGTACCGCCCGGCCCGCCTGTCCGCGCCGGCGGAAGCGGCGTGGGCCGCCTCCGGCACGACGGTGCCCGGCGGCCCGGCGGCGACCCGGACGTACGCGGCGCGCGATCGGTCGGTCGTCCTCCGGGCGAACCACGGCCCCTGGCCGTGCCGTGGCCCCGAGCAGCGGCACCCGGTCGTTCACCGGCCGCACCCCCGCCCCGTCGAGCGGGGCCGGCGGCCCCTCCGGCGGCGACCGCGCCTGCGCGGCCGGGAACTCCCGCGGCCCCTCCTCGCTCGCGGCGAAGTCCCGGTGACCGCAGGCGCTCCGGATCGCCCACGCGTGTTCGCGCGCCGTCCGCGAGCGCGTCCCGTACCCGGTGGAGTGCTCGTCACCGCGCCGGAACCGAGGTCGACGAGTTTCCGCCGGTCCCCGGTCCGGTACGTTCCGAGGGCCGGCCCCGGGGGAACACACGGCGGGTTCGGCCGTTCGGGACCCCCTCCCCCTGCCCGGACGCTAACCTCCGGCGCATGTCCCCCAGTTCAGGGAAACGACGCGTGGCCCCAACGGCGGCCCTGCTCACGATGCTGGTCCTGCTGGTCGGCTGCTCCTCTTCCGGTCCCCCGCCCCCGGAGTCATCGTCCCCTGCCCCGTCTCCCGGCCCGAGCGATCTGACGCAAGCCCTGAGCAGGTATGCCCTGTCCTCGTGCGCCCTGCTCAGCGACGAGGAGCGCGCCGCCTACGGGATCGAGCTGCCCGGTCGCGAGATCGACCTGTCCGAGGGCCCTGCCGAGTCGTGCTACTGGCTGGTCTCCACAGGTGTCCAGGTGAGTTGGATTCCGTATCCCCGTGACGCGGCGCGGAAGGGGAAGGCGAACGAGCCGGGCGCTCGGCGGATCGAGGTGGCCGGCTACTCCGCCGTCCAGACCGCCGACGAGGAGTCCTGCTACCAGAACGTCACCGTCGGTTCCGACGAGGACTTCATCGTCGCCGGCTCCAGCGGCTCCTTCAGCACCGTGGTCAGGCGGACCGCGTCCCGCGCCCCCGAGGACGTCTGCGGGATCGCCACCGCGTTCAGCAAGCTGATCGTCTCCAAGCTCCAACGGCTCGACCCGTCGACCTGATCGGGAAGGGGGCGCCCCTCTCGTCCTGCCGGAGTTCCCGGCGCACCGGGGTGGGGCTGTGTCCTGACGGTGGGGCCGCTCGGTCGTCGATCCCTGCCCCCTGGCCCCGGACACACGAGACGCCGGCTCTCGAGGGCCCGCGAACGGGCATCTCGTGGTCGTGAAGCGCTGCCCGCCGGCGTCCGGGGCGGACGCGGTCGCGCCGTACCGGGTGCGCCCCGAAGCGACGACCGGGTCGGCCGCCTGACCCGGGGTCGGCCCGGAGGCGTCGCGGAACCGGGCCCGGGCGACCGAGCGGGACTCGCCGCCCGGGTACGCGGGGTTCCCCAGGACGCGGACGGCCCTACGGCGTCTCGGGTCCCCGCCGATCCGGCTGCGGCTGTGGCGTGGCCGTACAGGAGGCACCGGGCCGCCATCGCGGGCCCGGCCGCCGCGAAGGCCGTCGAGCACGCGCGGGCCGACCTGGTCACCGAGGCGCCCCGCCCACCGTCGCGTAGTGCCGCGGCAGCCCCCGCGCTCCGCCCCGGAGAGGAGGGCCGAGCTCTCGACCGGCACTTAATGAAAGACGAAAGTTAAGTGGTGACAGATCCCTTGACCACCCATGTCGTTACGGGCAAGGTTTCGGAGAGCGCTCTCCCGCCTCGTTCCCCTTCCCCTTCCCAAGGAGCCCCCCATGCCCTCAGCCGGCATACCGTCCGTGGCGCCACCGGCACCCCGCAGACCCGTGCGCCGGGGTGTCGTCGGCGCGCTGGTCGCCGCTCTCGCCGCCACCCTCCTCACCTTCGCCCCCGCCCAGGAGGCCGAGGCCGCGCCCGTACTGCTGTCCCAGGGCAAGCCGGTCACCGCCTCCAGCCAGGAGCACGGCGGCACCCCGGCCGCCGACGCCGTCGACGGCAACACCGGCACCCGCTGGTCCAGCGCCCACTCCGACCCGCAGTGGATCCGCGTCGACCTCGGCGCGACCGCCCGGGTGAGCCAGGTCGTCCTGGACTGGGAGGCGGCGTACGGCAAGGGCTACCGCGTCGAGCTCTCCACCAACGGCTCCGACTGGTCGACGGCCTACCAGACCACCACCGGCGACGGCGGCACGGACACCATCGCCGTGGCGGGCGAGGCCCGTTACCTACGGATGTACGGCACCGCCCGCGGCACCCAGTACGGCTATTCGCTCTGGGAGTTCAAGGTGTACGGCGAGAGCGGCACCGGAGGCCCGCAACTGCCCGGCGGGGGCGACCTCGGCCCGAACGTGCACGTCTTCGACCCTTCGACGCCGGGCATCCAGGCCAAGCTGGACGAGGTGTTCCGGCAGCAGGAGTCCGCGCAGTTCGGCAGCGGCCGGCACGCGTTCCTCTTCAAGCCGGGCACGTACAACGGCCTCAACGCGCAGATAGGCTTCTACACCCAGATCGCGGGGCTCGGCCTGCGGCCCGGCGACACGACCATCAACGGCGACGTGACGGTCGACGCGGGCTGGTTCAACGGCAACGCCACGCAGAACTTCTGGCGGGCAGCGGAGAACCTGGCGCTGAACCCGGTGAGCGGCACCAACCGGTGGGCCGTCTCGCAGGCCGCGTCCTTCCGCCGCATGCACGTCAAGGGCGGGCTGAACCTCGCGCCGAACGGCTACGGCTGGGCCAGCGGCGGCTACATCGCCGACTCGAAGATCGACGGCCAGGTCGGCAACTACTCGCAGCAGCAGTGGTACACCCGCGACAGCGCCATCGGCGGCTGGTCCAACTCCGTGTGGAACCAGGTCTTCTCCGGCGTCGAGGGCGCCCCGGCGACCAGCTTCCCCGAGCCCCGCTACACCACCCTGAACACCACCCCCATCTCCCGCGAGAAGCCGTTCCTCTACCTGGACGGCGGCGAGTACAAGGTCTTCGCGCCGGCCAAGCGCACCAACGCGCGCGGCACCACCTGGGCGAACGGCGCCCCGCAGGGCGAGTCGATCCCGCTGAGCCGGTTCTACGTCGTCAAGCCGGGCACGACCGCGTCCACGATGAACGCCGCACTCGCCCAGGGGCTGCACCTGCTGTTCACCCCGGGCGTCTACCACGTGGACCGGACCATCAACGTCGACCGGGCGAACACCATCGTCCTGGGCCTCGGCCTGGCCACGATCATCCCCGACAACGGGGTGACCGCGATGAGGGTCGCCGACGTCGACGGCGTGCGGCTGGCCGGTTTCCTCATCGACGCCGGCCCGGTCAACTCCCCGACGCTGCTGGAGGTCGGCCCGCAGGGAGCCTCCGCCGACCACGCCGCCAACCCCACCACCGTCCAGGACGTCTACCTCCGCATCGGCGGCGCCGGCGCGGGCAGGGCCACCACCAGCATGGTCGTCAACAGCGACGACACGATCATCGACCACACCTGGGTGTGGCGCGCCGACCACGGCGAGGGCGTCGGCTGGGAGACCAACCGCGCCGACTACGGCGTCCGCGTCAACGGCGACGACGTGCTGGCCACCGGCCTGTTCGTCGAGCACTTCAACAAGTACGACGTCGAGTGGTACGGCGAGCGCGGCCGCACGATCTTCTACCAGAACGAGAAGGCGTACGACGCACCCAACCAGGCCGCCATCCAGAACGGTTCCACCCAGGGGTACGCCGCCTACCGGGTCGACGACTCGGTCGACACCCACGAGGCGTGGGGCCTGGGCAGCTACTGCAACTACAACGTGGACCCGTCCATCCGCCAGCACCACGGCTTCAAGACCCCGGTCAAGCCGGGCGTGAGGTTCCACAGCCTGCTGGTGGTGTCCCTCGGCGGGATGGGCCACTACAACCACGTCATCAACGACACCGGAGCGTCCACGGTCCCCGCCGGAACCTCGACCGTGCCGTCCACCCTCGTGTCCTTCCCCTGACGCTCCGCCCGCCGGCGGGCCGGACGGTCCGGCGTCCCGGCGGTGACTCCCCTCCGGGCCGGGTGGCATCCCCGGGGCCCGGCCCGGAGGGGCCGCTCCCCCGGCCGGGGCCCGGACCGGGCGCGTCCCCCACCCCGTGGTGCCCGTGGGCGACCGGCCGTCCCGAACCGGGCGGCAGGCCGCGGCCACGCGCCGAACGGGGGGCGGGGAACCCCTGGAGAGCGCTCCCCCCGCCCAGCACTCCCACCCGCGAGGAGCAGATGTGACCAGACCCCCCTCCCCACCCGCACCGGCCCACCGCCGCACCGGCCTGCCCCTGCTGGCCCTCGGCGCGCTGGTGGCGTCGTCGCTCGGCCTCGCCGCCCCGCCCGCCCGGGCGGCGGACACCCTGCTGTCGCAGGGCAGGCCCGCCACCGCCTCGTCACAGGAGGGCGACGCGTACGCCGCGTCGGCGGCCGTCGACGGCGACCTCACGGGCACCCGCTGGGCCAGCCGGTGGAGCGACCCGCAGTGGTTGCAGGTCGACCTCGGCCGTGTCGCGAACCTCAGCCGCGCCGTGCTGACGTGGGAAGCCGCGTACGGCAGGAGCTACCAGGTCCAGGCGTCCGACAACGGCACGGACTGGCGGACGCTGAGGGCCGTGACCGGCGGCGACGGCGGCACGGACGACCTCGCCCTCTCCGGTTCCGGCCGTTACGTGCGCGTGCTGGGAACGGAACGGTCCGGGGGCTACGGCTACTCCCTGTGGGAGTTCCAGGTCTACGGGAACACGGACGGCACCGTCCCGCCCCCCGTGGGAGGCCCGGTCCGGGTGACCGGCTCCCAGGGGGACTGGCGGCTCACCGTCGCCGGGCAGCCGTACACGGTCAAGGGGCTGACCTGGGGTCCGGCCATCGCCGACGCGCCCCGGTACATGCCGGACGTGAAGTCCATGGGCGCCAACACGATCCGCACCTGGGGCACGGACGGCTCCACCAAGCCGCTGCTGGACGCGGCGGCGGCGAACGGCATCCGGGTGATCAACGGCTTCTGGCTCCAGCCGGGCGGCGGCCCGGGCAGCGGCGGCTGCGTGAACTACGTGACCGACTCGGCGTACAAGAGCACCGCGCTGACGGAGTTCGCGAAGTGGGTGGAGACCTACAAGTCGCACCCGGCCACGCTGATGTGGAACGTCGGCAACGAATCGGTGCTCGGCCTGCAGAACTGTTACAGCGGCACCGAACTGGAGGCCCAGCGCAACGCCTACGCCTCCTTCGTCAACGACGTCGCCGAGCGGATCCACTCCATCGACCCGGACCACCCCGTCACCTCGACCGACGCCTGGACCGGCGCCTGGCCGTACTACGAGCGCAACGCCCCGGACCTCGACCTGTACGCCGTGAACTCCTACGGCGGCGTCTGCGGCGTCCAGGAGGACTGGCGACAGGGCGGGTACACCAAGCCCTACCTCATCACCGAGGGCGGCCCCGCCGGTGAGTGGGAGGTCCCCGACGACGCCAACGGCGTCCCCGACGAACCGACCGACGTGCAGAAGGCCGACGGCTACGCCAAGGCGTGGGACTGCGTCACCGGCCACCGGGGCGTGGCGCTCGGTGCCACCCTCTTCCACTACGGCATCGAGCACGACTTCGGCGGCGTCTGGTTCAACCTCCTGCCCGACGGCCTCAAGCGCCTGTCGTACTACGCCGTCAAGAAGGCGTACGCCGGGTCGACCGGCGGCGACAACACGCCCCCGGTCATCACGAACATGGCCGTCACCCCCGCCTCCTCGGCCCCCGCGGGCGGTGAGTTCACCGTGCGTGCCGACGTGCGTGACCCGGACGGTGACCCGGTCGCGTACAAGGTCTTCCTCAGCGGCACCTACGCGAGCGGCGACAAGCGCCTCGTCGAGGCCCGGTGGCGCTCCACCGGCAACGGCACCTTCGCCGTCACCGCGCCCGAGAAGCCGGGCGTGTGGAAGGTGTACGTCCGGGCCGAGGACGGCCGCGGGAACGCCGGCATCGAGACCAGGTCGGTCCGGGTCGTCGCCCCGCCGGTCTCCGGGACCAACGTGGCGCTGAACAAACCGACCACCGCCTCCTCCTTCCAGGCGTCGTACGGCGACTGCCCCTGCGAGCCCGCCAAGGCGACGGACGGCAGGGCCGACACGCGCTGGGCCAGCGACTGGAGCGATCCGCAGTGGATCCGCGTCGACCTCGGCGCCCCCACCGCCCTCCGCACGCTCCAACTGGTCTGGGACCCGGCCTACGCCAAGTCCTACGAGGTCCAGGTGTCCGACGACGGAAACGCCTGGCGCACGGTCCACACGACGACCACCGGCAACGGCGACGTCGACACCATCGACGTCGCGGCGACCGCGCGGTACGTCCGGCTCCACCTGACGGCCCGTGGGACGGGCTGGGGTTACTCGCTCCACGAGTTCGGCGTCTACGGCTGACAGCCGCACCGGGACTCCGGCAGGGGGCGCCGCCCAGCCCCCTGCCGGGTCACCGCCACCCGCCCGCGGGCCGGGGGCCCTCCGCGAGGCGGCGTCCGGCACGGCCGGGAGCCTCCATGGGGGTGGGGTCCCGCGCCCCGCGCCACCGGCCGGAGGAGGAGCGCGCCCGGTCCACGGAGCGGGGGCCGCACCGGCTCGGCGGGGAGATCGGCGGGAGCTCCGGGGGGCGGTGGCGGCCGAACGGCAGGCGACCGCCGGCCGGGGTCCTCACCGCGCCGCCCGTTCCCGCAGACTCGCCTGCCACGCGGGGCCGCGCTCCTGCGGGTCCGCCTCGGCGCGCCGGCCGCCGCGGGCGAAGAAGGCGGTGAGCGGCAGGACCGCGGCTCCGACCGTGACGGCGTCCGGGCCGAGGGTGCCCAGGTCGATCTCCACGCGGTCGGCCGGGTACGTCAGCGCGTACGAAGCGGCGTGGGTCCTCACGGAGTCGAGGAAGCGCCGGCCGAGCTGGAGGCCCGCCCAGCCGCCGACCAGGATCCGTTCGGGCTGGAACAGGTTGATCAGGGCGGAGAAGCCGGCGCCGAGGTATTCGGCGGTCTCCTCCAGGACGGCCAGAGCGGTCGCATCGGCCGGTGGCGTCGTTCCGTCGGCTCCGGGGGCGGGGTGGGCGGCGGCGAGCATGGCCGTCAGCGCGGTCTCCTCGTCCGCGCCGGCCGGTGGCCGCCCGCCCGCCTCGGACCAGCGCTCCAAGAGCGCTTCCGCCCCGGCGTACGCCTCCAGGCAGCCCCGGGCGCCGCAGCGGCAGCGGCGGCCCCGGACCCGTACGGTCAGGTGCCCCCACTCCACGGCCCGGCCGGAGCGCATGTCGTCGGTGACGACGCACGCGCCGACACCGGAGCCGAAGAGGACCACCACCGCGTTCTGCGCGCCCCGTCCGGCGCCGAACCACATCTCCGCCTGGCCGAGCGTCTTGGCACCGTTGTCGATGCAGTACGGCACGGTCTCGGGCAGCAGCCGGGACTCGCGCAGCAGCCGCTCCAGCGGGACGGCGTCCCAGCCGATGGTCTGGCCGTGCACCACGGCCCCGCCCTCGGCGCTCCCGGCGACGATGCCCGGCACCCCGATGCCGACGCCCAGCAGCCGTTCCGCCGGGATGCCGGCCCGGCTCAGGACGTCGGGGATGCCCTCGCGCAGGTGGCCGACGACGGCGCCGACGTCGTAGCGGTCGACGCGGCGCGGCCCCTCGGTCTCCAACGGCCTCTCCACTCGGGCGAGTTCGGAAAGGGCCAGGTCGAAGAGCTCGATCCGTACGCGCGTCTCACCGATGTCCACGCCGATCAGGTAGCCGCTGTGCGCGCTGACGCGCAGGAGCGTTCGGGGGCGACCGCCGGCCGAGTCGACGCTGCCGGCCTCCTCCACCAGGCCCTCGGCGACCAGCTCGGCCACCACGTTGCTCACCGAGCCCGAGCTCAGGCCGGTGGCCGGGCCGAGCGAGAGGCGACTCAGGGGCCCGTCGAAATACAACCGTTGCAATACCGCCGCGCGGTTCTCCCGCCGCAGGTCACGCACAGTACGTCCGCTGCGCACCTTCACCCTGCCCCCTCGTCTCCGTTGTCCTTCCGCAACTTACCTGGGACGGGGCCCTTGACGCACACTTCACTTGAGTATTAACTCACACTCTAAATTAAGCCGTGACGGGGCGTGGGGTCGAACGGGGGACGCCGCTCCGGTCCCCTCCCCGCAGGCGAAGCCCGTCAACTCCCCGGAAGGCCCCTGGAGCCATGCGCAGAATCAGAGCCGCAGCCGTCGGCGCCGTCACCCTCTCGCTCGTCCTCACCGCAGCGGCCTGCGGCGGGGGGTCGTCCGGCTCGGAGGGCTCCAACGAGCGGCCGAAGACGCTCACGTACTGGGCCTCGAACCAGGGCGCCAACCTGGAGGTCGACAAGAAGGTCCTCCAGCCCGAGCTCGACAAGTTCGAGAAGGAGACCGGCATCGAGGTGAAGCTGGAGGTGGTGCCGTGGGGGGACCTCCTCAACCGCATCCTCACCGCGACCACCTCCGGGCAGGGCCCCGACGTCCTCAACATCGGCAACACGTGGAGCGCCTCCCTCCAGTCGAGCGGCGCCCTACTGCCCTGGGACGCGGAGAACTTCGAGGCGATCGGCGGCAGGGACCGGTTCACGGACTCCGCCCTCGGCTCCACCGGCGCCCCGGGCCAGGACCCCGCCGCCGTACCGCTGTACTCCATGACCTACGCGCTCTACTACAACAAGAAGATGTTCGCCGACGCCGGCATCACCAAGCCGCCGGCCACCTGGGCGGAGGTGGTCGAAACGGGGAAGAGGCTGTCCGGGAACGGCACGTGGGGGCTGGGCGCCGAGGGCTCGAACCCCTCCAACAACATCCACCAGGTCTTCGTCCTCGGCAAGCAGCACGGCGCGGACTTCTTCACCCCCGACGGCAAGGCCGACTTCACCTCCGACGGCGCCGTGGCCGCCGTGAAGCAGTACGTCGACCTGATGGCCAAGGACAAGATCATCGCGCCGGGCAACGCGGAGTACGCCCAGAACCAGTCCCTGAGCGACTTCGCCAAGGACAAGACGGCCATGGTCCTGTGGCAGACCGCGTCGGCCACCTTCGCTTCCCAGGGCATGGACGAGGACGAGTGGGGGGTGGCGCCCGCCCCGGTGCGGTCCGGCAGGCCCGGCCCGGGCACCGCCACCAACTCCATGGTCGCCGGCATCAACATGGCCGTCTTCAAGAACACCAAGAACATCGACGGCGCCAAGAAGTTCGTCAAGTTCATGACCAGCGACGAGGAGCAGGTCATCCTCAACAAGGCGTACGGCTCCATCCCGCCGGTCAAGGCCGCCCAGCAGGACCCCGCCTTCAGCACCCCGGCGTTCGCCGTCCTGCGCGAGACCCTGGCGACCAGTGCCACCGCACTCCCCCAGGTCCCCGAGGAATCGCAGTTCGAGACCGTCGTCGGCACCGCCGTCAAGGAACTCTTCGCCGACGCCGCCGCGGGCCGGCCGGTGACCACCGATTCGGTACGGGCCAAGCTCGAAAAGGCCCAGCAGCAGATGCCCCGGAAGTGAGCGCGGACACCTCGATGACCCTCACCGCTGCCCCCGGCGCAGACGGGCGGACGGCACGGAAGGCCCCGCCCGGAGCGGCGCCGCGCACGCGCCGCTCCGGGCGGCTGCGCCGCATCGGCCTGCCGTACCTCCTGCTGCTCCCCGCCCTGCTGCTCGAACTCCTGGTCCACCTGGTGCCGATGGTGATCGGCATCGTCGTCAGCTTCAAGGAGCTCACCCAGTTCCACATCCGCGACTGGGGCGCCGCTCCCTGGGCCGGGTTCGACAACTACTCCCTCGCGGTCGACTTCGACGCCCCCGTGGGCGAGGCGCTGCTGAAGTCCTTCACCACCACGTGCCTGTTCACCCTGTTCTCGGTCGGGTCGTGCTGGTTGCTCGGGACGGCCGCCGCCCTCTTCCTGCAGGAGGACTTCCGCGGCCGGGGCTTCCTGCGCACGCTCTTCCTCGTCCCGTACGCCCTGCCCGTCTACACCGCCGTCATCACCTGGGCGTTCATGTTCCAGCGCGACAACGGGCTGGTCAACCACGTCCTGCACGACCAGCTCGGCCTCACCGACAGCCCGCCGTTCTGGCTGATCGGCGACAACAGCTTCGTCACCCTGCTCGTGGTGTCGGTGTGGAAGGGCTGGCCCTTCGCCTTCCTGATCATCATGGCCGGGCTGCAGAACATCCCCCGGGAGGTCTACGAAGCCGCCGCCCTCGACGGGGCCGGGACCTGGCAGCAGATCCGCCGCATCACCCTGCCGGCGCTGCGCCCGGTCAACCAGGTCCTCGTGCTGGTGCTGTTCCTGTGGACCTTCAACGACTTCAACACCCCCTTCGTCCTCTTCGGCAAGGCGGCGCCGGAGTCCGCGGACCTCGTCTCCCTGCACATCTACCAGTCCTCGTTCCAGACCTGGAACTTCGGAGCGGGCTCCGCCATGTCGGTCCTCCTGCTGCTGTTCCTGCTCGTGGTGACGGGCGCCTACCTCCTGATCACCTCCCGTGGAAGGAAGGCCACCGATGCCTAGTCGGTCCCGGCGCCGGGTCCGCTCCCCGATGGCCGCCCCGCGCTCCTTCCTGTGGAGCCGGCGGATCTTCCTGACGCTCCTCACCGCCTTCGTGCTGCTGCCGGTGTACGTCATGGCCTCCAGCTCGCTCAAGCCGCTCCAGGACGTGTCGGGCGCGTTCCAGTGGATCCCCTCCGGCCTCACCGTCCGCCCGTACGTCGACATCTGGAAGACCGTTCCGCTGGCCGACTACTTCGTGAACTCCCTGGTCGTGGCCGGGGCGGCGACCGTCTGCTCCGTCACGATCGCCGTGTTCGCGGCCTACGCGGTCAGCCGCTACTCCTTCCGCGGCAAGCGGGTCTTCACGGTCACGGTGCTCTCGACGCAGATGTTCCCCGGCATCCTGTTCCTGCTGCCGCTGTTCCTCATCTACGTCAACATCGGCAACGCCACCGGCATCGCCCTCTTCGGCTCCCGCGGCGGCCTGATCCTCACCTACCTCACCTTCTCCCTGCCCTTCTCCATCTGGATGCTGATCGGGTACTTCGACTCGGTGCCCAGGGACCTCGACGAGGCGGCCAAGGTGGACGGCTGCGGGCCGCTCGGCGCCCTCTTCCGGGTCATCGTGCCCGCGGCGGTCCCCGGCATCGTGGCCGTCGCCGTGTACGCCTTCATGACGGCGTGGGGCGAGGTCCTCTTCGCCTCCGTCATGACCAACGACACGACCCGCACCCTCGCCGTCGGCCTCCAGGGCTACGCCACGCAGAACGACGTCTACTGGAACCAGGTCATGGCCGCCTCCCTGGTCGTGAGCCTGCCCGTCGTCGCCGGCTTCCTCCTCCTGCAGCGCTACCTCGTCACCGGCCTGACCGCAGGTGCCGTCAAGTAGCGGCCCGCCCTCCCCGCCCGCCCCTCCGATCACTCCAGAGAGGTTCTCTGTGTCCGATCCGATAGACCTCGCCGCCTTCCCCCCCGACTTCGTCTGGGGCACGGCCACATCCGCCTACCAGATCGAGGGCGCCGTCGCCGAGGACGGCCGGGCACCGTCGATCTGGGACACCTTCTCCCACACGCCGGGAAGGACCGACAACGGCGACCACGGCGACGACGCCTGCGACCACTACCACCGGTGGCCCGGGGACATCGCCCTCATGAAGGAGCTCGGCACCGACGCCTACCGGATGTCCGTCGCCTGGCCCCGCGTCGTCCCCGGCGGCGACGGGCCCGTCAACGCGGCCGGCCTCGACTTCTACGACCGCCTCGTCGACGGCCTCCTCGACGCCGGCATCACGCCCAACATCACCCTCTACCACTGGGACCTCCCCCAGGCCCTCCAGGACCGCGGCGGCTGGACCGTCCGCGACACGGCCGAACACCTCGCCGTCTACGCCTCCGCCGTCGCCGGGCGGCTGGGCGACCGGGTCACCCGTTGGGCCACCTTGAACGAACCGCTGTGCTCCGGGTGGATCGGCCACCTGGAGGGCAGGATGGCCCCCGGCCTCACCGACCTGACCGCCGCCGTGCACGCCTCGTACCACCTGCTCCTCGGTCACGGCCTGGCCGCGCAGGCGATCCGCGCGGCGGCGCCGGGCGCCCGGGTCGGGCTCGTGACCAACCACTCGACGGTGGATCCCGCCTCCACCCGGCCGGAGGACATCGCGGCGGCCACCCGCATGGACGGCCACACCAACCGCTGGTGGCTCGACCCGGTGTACGGCCGGGGCTTCCCCGCCGACATGCGCGAGCTCTACGGCGTCGCGCTGCCGGAGCGCCCCGGCGACCCGGCGACGATGGCCGTCCCGCTCGACTGGCACGGCCTCAACTACTACTTCCCCGTCACGGTCGCCGACGACCCGGCCGGCCCCGTCCCCCACGCCCGCGAGGTCCGCCTGCCCGGCGTGCCCCGCACCGGCATGGACTGGCAGATCGACGCCGACGGCCTGGAGGCGTTCCTGATGCGGCTGACCGACGACTACGGCGTCCGGCGGCTGTACGTCACCGAGAACGGCTCCGCCTTCCCCGACGCCGTCGGCCCCGACGGCACCATCGACGACCCCGAGCGGACCCGCTACCTGGAACAGCACCTGAGCGCCTGCGCCCGCGCCGTGCGCAAGGGCGCCCCGCTCGCCGGCTACTACGCCTGGTCCCTGCTCGACAACTTCGAGTGGGCCTACGGTTACGACAAGCGCTTCGGACTCGTCCACGTCGACTACGCGACCCAGGCCCGCACCGTCAAGTCGAGCGGCCGCCGGTACGCGGACATCATCCGTGCCCACCGACAGGCCCACGCGCCGGCCGGAGCCCCGCGGAAGTGACGGGCGGCGGTGGCCGGCGCCCGGTGCCGCGCGTCCTCCGGACGGCGGTCCGGCGGCCCGCTACCGTCGGCCGGGTGGAACTGCTGCTGATGTCCGACACGCACGTGCCGGCGCGCGCCAAGGCGCTGCCCGGCGAACTCCTCGACCTGGTGCCCCGCGTGGACGTCGTGTTCCACGCGGGCGACTGGGTGGACACGGCCACGCTGGACCTCCTGCGGGCGCGTGCCCGGCGGCTGGTCGCGGTGTACGGCAACAACGACGGCCCGGACCTGCGGGCCCGGCTCCCGGAGGTGGCGTACGCCGAACTGGAGGGGCTGCGGTTCGCCGTGGTGCACGAGACCGGCCCGGCGCGGGGGCGCGAGCGGCGCTGCGCCGAACGGTTCCCCGACGTGGACGTGCTCGTCTTCGGCCACAGCCACATCCCCTGGGACTCCCCGGCCGGCGACCGGTTGCGGCTGCTGAACCCCGGTTCGCCGACCGACCGGCGGCGCCAGCCGCACCGCACGTACATGACGGCACGGCTGTCGGCCGGCCGACTCGCCGAGGTGCGCCTCCACCGACTGCCGCACGCCGTGTGAGCCCGGGCCCCGCCCGCCGCGCGCGGCACGCGCACGCCGCCGCGCCCGGATCCCGCCGTGACGCCCCCACGGCGGGATCCGGCCGAATCGCGGTCCCCCGCACGTCCCGCGCAACGCACGCGCGCCAGATGCCCTCTACCGGCTCGGAACATCGACTCTCACGAAGGGCACACGGTGCGCACGACGAGCCACATACGAGGCGCGGCACTCGCCGTATCGGTCATCGCGGCCATCCTGGCGCCGGCCACGCCGGTCCTCGCCGCCGAACCACCGCGGGCGGACCTGCGGGCGGACGTGGACCGGGACGGGCGGGTGGACGTCGCGGGGGCGACGGACAACGCGGGGGAGGACACCTGGACGCAGACCCGGGGCGCGGTCGTCCTGCCCAACATCGACGACGACACGAGGCGGTGCCCGACGTCGGGCCCGGGCGGCAGGCCGCTGTCGGACGCGCAGCTCGCCGCCTGCAACGACGCCTCCGACACCAGGGTGAACGGTGCCGCCGACGCCGCCGACCTGGCCCGGGTGCGCTCCGTGCCGATGAGGGGCCTGTCCCCGTCGGCGAGCGGCACGCTGCGGGTCGTCGGCGGCGCCAAGAACACCCGGGTGTTCCTCAGGCGGGCCGGCGGGTGGGTGCGGGTCGACGCCGCCACCCGCCTGACGGCGGCGGAGCTCAGGGCCGGTGCGGAGTTCGGCGTGGAGACCACCGACGTCGTACGCGACCACGCCCGCTGGGGCGGTCGCGCCGTCCTGCGCCTCACCGTCACCTCCCGCGGCACGACCACCTCGGACGACGTCACGCTCCGCGTGGCCCCGCTGCTAACCCACCATCACCTCCAGGCCGCCCAGCAACTGTTGGTCACCAGGGTCGCGGGTACGGACGCCTACGCGCGGCGGCAGCAGGCGTTCGTGCGGGGACTGGCGGCGGAGGCGACGGCCGCCGGCATCACCGCCCCGCTGTTCACCTTCGACAGGTACCAGGACGTCTGGGCGCAGGACTTCGTCGAGCCCGGGTACGTGAGCATGGCCGGCCCCGGTGGCCGCCGCCAGGTGATCCGCGTGATGCTGCGCTCGGCCCAGCCGGACCGGGCGGCCGGCCGGGAGCTGTTCGAGAGGCTGCGCGGCAGGGGCGTCGGCGTGGTCCAGGTCTCGGGGGTCCGCGAGTCGGAGGAGTGGACCCTGAACTCGATGGGCAACCTGGAGACCGTCCCGCCGTACACCCACGCCGGGCGTTCCTTCCCCGCCGGGCGCATCGTCATGGGCGAGCGCAAGGACGACGGCTCCAAGCCCGCGCGGGCCATGCGCGCACTGCTGGGGGCCCAGGGCTTCCAGGACCCGTTGCTCCTGGACACGTCCTGGCTGCACGTGGGGCACGTCGACGAGTTCGTGCAGTTCCTGCCGGCGCCGGGCACGCCGCGCGGCTGGAGGATCGGCATCGCGGACCCGGAGGCGGGGCTGCGGCTGCTGCGGGACGCGCAGAGGGCCGGGCACGGCACGGCGCGGATGTTCTCCGTGCCCGGCAGCAAGGACCTGCCCGCGCCCCGGGAGACCATCGACCAGGCGCTCGCCTCGAAGTGGCTGGTGGCCGACAACACGATGGCCGCGCAGCGCATCAGGGCCAACCTGGAGGTCCTCAAGCGCGAGACGGGCGTGACGGACGCCGAGGTCGTACGCGTTCCCGCGCTGTACACCCGCGGTACGGAACACGGCGAACGCGGGGAGCGGGTGCCGCGGCTGACGCGCCTGGGCGCGGGGGACGTGCCGGAGGCGGTCGGCGAGTACGGGCAGCAGAAGCGGCTCGCACGCGGGGGCGGGCGTGCGGCGGGGCCGGGGCGGGCCGTGATGACGAGCGCGTACGTGCCCGGCGCGGTCAACGGGGTGCTGTTGGGCCGGGACCGCTACCTGGCCCCGAGGCAGTGGGGGCCGGTCGTCGGGGGCGAGGACCTCTTCACGGCCGCCGTCACCGCCGCGTACACCCGCGCCGGGCTGAAGGTCTCGTACATCGACGACTGGGAGACGTACCACCTCGGCATGGGCGAGGTGCACTGCGGCACCAACACCCTGCGCGACGCCTCCGCCGCCTGGTGGAAGCGGTAGGACCGGCCGTCCGCACACCCGTTCCGCCCCGCTCCACGGCGAGTCCGCCGTGGAGCGGGGCCGCCGTGGACCGAGGCTGCCGTGGACCGGGGCCGCCAGAGGCCGTCCCCCGGCCTGCTCCCGTCCCGGGACGGACGTGTCCCCGCAGGTCGGACGCTCCGGGATCCCGTCCTGTGGGAAGCGTGCGGGACCCGCTTGCCGGTGCCCCGGCGGCCTGCTCCCATGGTGGTCACCGCTACGGCGGCCGGCCCCGACGGGCTCGCCGCGCTCACAGCGGTTCGTCCACCCACCGGCCCCCGTCCGAGGGGAGCCTCCCGCACGGCCGCCGGAGCCCGATCACCTCCGGAGCGGCACGGGCACCGGCGCACACGGCAGACACGACGGCCCCCTCCCGGGGCACGTGCGTGCCGCCGTGCCCGCGGCGCCCGCGTACGGACACCGGCGGGCCGGTCCGGAGAAACCTGGAGGAAGAAGCATGAACACGAGCACGACGTCGCCCAAGCCCGCACGCCGCGCCCGTCCGGCGGGACGGCGGCACAAGGGACTGCTGGCGGCCCTCACCGTCCTCGTCGTGGCGGGCGCCTTCGCCTCGGCCACCCCGGCCCGGGCGGCGACCTACCCGCTCGACTGTCTCATCACCGGGGGCCCGGCCTACACGGGCTGTTCGGGCAAGCTCACCGTGCACCCGGGTCAGCGGCTCGACGTGGACCTCGTCTCCTCCGGCGGCAAGCAGGTCCGCTTCTGCGCCGAGCCGTTCGGGGGAGGCATCGACTTCGAGTGCTCCGGCTGGCTGAACCCCGGCGCCCACACCGCCACGGTGTGGCGCAACGGGACGGGGCAGACGAAGTACGTGCAGCTCATCGCCGGGAAGAGGGCCACGGTGCACGTCCACGCCCAGGGCCGCTACCACATCCACTGACCGGCGGGCGGGGCGGGGAGCGGTCCGTCCCTGACGCACGACGCCGGCCGGTTCCCGCGGGGGCCGGCCGGTGTCCCGCACGGGCGGACGGGCCCCGAGCGGCTTGCTCCTCCCGTGGCGTGAGGCCCCACGAGCCCTGCCCCGAAGGTCGTCCTCATGACACGGCGCGGCGCCCGCCGCGGCCGGCCCCCTGCGACGCCCCCGGATGAACGACCCGCCGTCCTACGGGAGTTGGCGTGCCCTCCGCTGGACGTGATGTCCGCGGTGGGCCGGACGTGGTCCGGGCGCACGGGACGGGCCGCTGCCTCCGGGCCGGCCGCGAGGGCCCGCGCCGCCCGACCGCCCTGACGCGGGTGTGGGACGCGGGGGTACGGGGCCGGGCCGAGGACGGCCCCGGCCCGGCGGAAGCGGCTGAGCGGTGCGACCCCGGGGTCGGGGGCGCCGACACGGTGCGTGTCGTCCTGGTGCTCGGTGCCCCGGCGACGGTCTCAGCCGTCGGCCGCGTCCCCGGCCTCCCAACGCAGCAGGTCCCCGGGCTGGCAGTCGAGCGCTTCGCAGAGCGCGGCGAGCGTCGCGAAGCGCACCGCCTTGGCGCGACCGTTCTTGAGCACCGCCAGGTTGGCGGGGGTGATGCCGACGCGTTCCGCGAGCTCGCCCACGGACATCTTCCGCTTGGCCAGCATCACGTCGATGTCGACGGCGATCGGCATCAGATGACCTCTTCCAGCTCGGCCTGCATCCGCGCCGCCTCGGCGTCGCGCGCGACGGCCTGGGCGAGCAGCATCCGCAGCACCAGCACGACGAGCGCCACCCCCAGCACGGCCACGCCCACCCCGCCGACGAGCAGCACCACGCCGGGGGCGACGGCCTCGCCCGGCGCCAGGACGACCCCCAGCGCGAACACCAGGAGGGCGGCCGCCACCATCGCGCCGATCACGATGTGCACGTACCGGAAGGCCGCGTGGGAGAACACGGTTCCGCGCCGCACCATCGTCACCAGCCGCCACACGCAGACCAGGACGACCTGGGCCGCCACGATCCCCAGGAGCACGATCACGACGATCGGGACGCGCAGGTGCCCGAGGTCCCCGCCGACCTCCTCCAAGTCGACGGCCAGCAGCGGCACCATCACCGACTGCACGAACAGCGACCCCGCGAGCAGCGCCACGAGCACGGCGCGCAGCGCGAACACCGGTAGGTTTCCCATTCATCTCTCCTTCGATCGAGCAGCGATGGAAATCTATCGATATTCGATAGGCGCGGCAAGGCTGGGGGCGTCCGGGCGGGAATCCGGTACCGGCTCGTGACCGCGTGCGCGCGTGACCGGCGCGGGCGTGACCGGCGCGGGCGTCAGGAGACGGCCGGCGATGGGGTCGTGCCCGTCGTGCCCGTCGTGCCCGTCGTGTCCGTCGTGTCCGTCACCTCCGTCACCTCCGCTGCCTCGGCTGCCTCGATCGCCTCGTCCGCCGGGGCGGCACCGGGCGGCGCGGACGGTCTCGTACGGACGACGGCCTGGTCGCCCCGCGGTCCGAACAGGTGCAGGATCTCCACCACCCCCATGCCCGCCGGGCCGAACCAGTGCGGTTCCCTGGCGTCGAACTCGGCCACCTCCCCCGGGCGGAGGATGAGTTCCTCCTCCCCCAGGAGCAGCCGCAGTTCGCCCGCGAGGACGTAGAACCACACATGGCCGTCGTGGGTCACCAGCCTCGGCTCGCGGGGCGCCAGCACCTGCTTGTAGACCTGCACCCGGCCCGGGTACTGCGTCAGGGGCACCACCACGCCCTTGCGCCCCTGGTGGAAGGGCGTGAGGTGCACCCGGGGGTCGCCGGTGGCCGGCGCGGCGACCAGCTGGTCGAGCGCGACGCGGTGGGCGCGAGCGAGCGGGATGAGCAGGTCCAGGGTCGGTCGCCGCCGGCCCGTTTCCAGGCGGGACAGGGTGCTCACCGAGATCCCCATCGTCGCCGCGAGCGCCTCCAGCGTGATCCCGCGGTCCTTGCGCAGGGTGCGCAGCCGTGGCCCGATGCCGTCAATTATCTGTTCGATCTCCGCGTCCATGGCGACCAGTTTGCGGTCTTTGCAAGACCGGTGGGCGACGGGGGCCGCCCGGTCCGAGCATGGCCGGGCACCTACTCCCGGACGTACGAGGTGGACCGTGGTCACGACGACTCTCCCCGCTCAGCCCCTCCTCAGCGCGCGCAGACGCTGGACGGTGCTGGCCGTCTGCTGCCTGAGCATGTTCCTGGTGGGGTTGGACACCACCATCGTCAACGTCGGCCTGCCGGCGATCGGGAGCGGCCTGGGGGCCGGGACCCGCGCCCTCGAATGGACCGTGGACGCCTACACCCTCGTCCTGGCGGGCCTGCTGGTCTCCTCCGGGGCGCTCGCGGACCGGTGGGGCCGGCGACGGGTGTTCCGGGCGGGGCTGGTCGTGTTCGGCGCGGCCTCGCTGGCCTGCGCGGTGGCCCCTTCGGTGGGCGTGCTCGTCGCGGCCCGGGCCGCCCAGGGAATCGGCGCGTCGATGCTCAGCCCCGTGGCCCTCGCGATCGTGGTGAACGCGATGCCCGACCCGAAGGAGCGGGCGCGGGCGATCGGTGTCTGGGCGTCGGTCTTCGGGCTGAGCATGGCGGCCGGTCCCGTCGCGGGCGGCGCCCTCATCGCGGGGTTCGGCTGGCGGTCGGTGTTCTGGATCAACGTGCCGGTCGTCGCGGTCGCCCTCGTGCTCAGCGCGGTGTTCGTACCGGAGTCCCGGGCCCGGCGGGCGCCGCGGCTCGACCTTCCGGGGCAGGCCCTGCTGGCCGTGGCCGTCGGGGCCTCGGTCGGGGTGCTCATCGAGGGCCCGCACATCGGCTGGACGTCGCCCGCGGCACTCGCCGCGTACGCGTTCGCCCTCGCGGCGGCGGCCGGGTTCGTGTGGGTCGGGTCCCGCCGCCGCGAGCCGCTGATGGACCCGCGCCTCTTCCGTCGGCCGGCGTTCAGCGCTGCGGTCCTGGGCGCCGTGGCGGTCTTCGTCGCGCTGAACGTGACGCTGCTGCTCAACACCTTCTACCTGCAGCACGCCCGGGGTTGGACGGCACTGGCCACCGGGGTGGCGACCCTGCCCATGGCCGTGGGGGCGACAGTCTGCGCGCCCTGGTCCGGCCACCTGGTGGGCCGCACCGGACCGCGACCGCCCCTCCTCCTGGCCGGTGCCTTCCTCACGGTGGGCGGACTCTGCCTGGTCCGGCTCGACCAGCACACGAGCGTGCCGCTCCTCCTGCTGGCGTACCTGCTGATCGGCATCGGGTTCGGCTTCGCCAACGCCCCGCTCACCAACACCGCGGTGAACGGCCTGCCTCCCGCCCGTGCCGGCGTGGCCGGAGCGATCACGTCCACCGCGCGCCAGTGCGGCGCCGCGCTCGGCGTCGCCGCCGCCGGCGGCCTCGTCGCGGGGAGCGGCCCGGAGGCGCTCGCCCACGCGTCCCGCCCGGGCTGGTTCCTGGTCGCCGCCTGCGGAGTGCTCCTGTTCCTTGTGGCCCACGCGTCCCGGCCGGGGAAGGACGCCCCCCGGCCCGTACCGCCTGCGGGGCGGTGAGCCGCACGGCCCACTGCGACGCCCCGCCGGCCCGCCCCGGCCGGCTGAACACTCGCCCGTACGGGGACCTCGCCGGGACCGGTCCGTCCACGGGGGCCGCGTCCGGTACGGCGCGGCCCGGGGCGGGGCGGCGCCGTACCGGCCGCGGAGGGTGTTCCTTCTCGGGGACGGCTGTCGGAGACGGCCGTCCGGGGGCCGGAGGCCGGCGCCGGGAGCACGCGGTCAGTCGTCCGCGGCGTCATCCGCCTCGTCGTCCGCGGCGGCGGGGGTGCGTGCCGTCCCGGCCGATCCGGCCGCTCCCGGCACCTCGGCGTCGACCGTCGTCTCCCTCTCCGTCCCGTCCGCGTTCCGCAGCTCCACCTTCCACCCGCCGTCGTCGTCGAAGTCGACCGAGGTCACCGTGGCACCGGCGTGGGACTTGAGCGCCTCGGCCGTCGCCTGCGCGGCGTTCACCCCGGCCGCGCGCAGCGCGGCGCGCTCCGACCGGTCGTCGTCCGTGCCGTCGTCGTCCCGGTCGTCCCCGGAGGTCACGGTCGCCTTCGAGGCGTCCACCCGCAGCTCGTGCGTCCGGTCGCCCTTCCCCAGGACCTCGACCTCCCAGTGGGTGGCGTCGTCGTCCAGCTCGGCCGACGCCACCACGCCCGGCGTGGACTTCAGCGCGGCGGCGATCGCCTGCGCGGCCGTGACCGAACCCGCCGGGGCCGCCCGGTCGTCGTCACGGTCGGCCTCGTCGCCGGAGTCGTCGCGGTGGTCACGGTCGGTCTCGTCGCCGGAGTCAGCGCGGTCGTCGGCCTCGGCGTCGTCAGTGTTGTCGGTGTTGTCGGTGTTGTCGGTGTTGTCGGCGTCTTCGGCGTCTTCGGCGTCGTCTCCGTCGTGGACCCTCACCGCCTCCGCCGCCGTCCGCAGTGACGGGGTCGCGTCGCCGCCGACCGCCGCCACGGCCGTGTACGCACCGCCGCCGACCAGGGCGGCCGCCGCCAGCGTGGCGATGACGAGATTGCGCTTCATGGATGTTCCTCCTCCGTACCGGACACGGTTCGTGCCGTTCGCCGATGACGGTGTCCACTCTGGCCGCCGGACGCTGAAGGCAGCCTGAAGCCACCTGAAGGGCTCTTCAGCTTCGGTCTGCCACCCTGGGCCCATGAGGTTGTTGATCGTGGAGGACGAGAAGCGGCTCGCGGCGTCCCTCGCCGGGGGGCTGAGGGCCGAGGGCTACGCCGTGGACGTCGTCCACGACGGGCGCGAAGGGCTCCACCTCGCCACCGAGACCGCGTACGACCTCCTGGTGCTCGACATCATGCTCCCCGGCATGAACGGCTACCGAGTCTGCGCGGCCCTGCGCGCCGCCGGGAACGACGTGCCGATCCTGATGCTCACCGCCAAGGACGGCGAGTACGACGAGGCGGAGGGCCTGGACACCGGCGCCGACGACTACCTGACCAAGCCCTTCTCGTACGTGGTGCTCGTCGCCCGGGTCAGGGCCCTGCTGCGGCGCCGCGGCCGGAGCGCGGCCGCGCCGGCGCTCAGCGTCGGGGACCTGCGCGTCGACACGGCCGCCCGCCGGGTGTTCCTCGGCGACGACGAGGTGGCGCTGACGGCGAAGGAGTTCGCCGTACTGGAACAGCTGGCCCGTCGCGCGGGCGAGGTCGTCGGCAAGCCGGAGATCATGGCGCACGTGTGGGACTTCGCGTACGAGGGCGATCCGAACATCGTCGAGGTCTACGTCTCCGCCCTGCGCCGCAAGCTCGGCGCGCACCGCATCCAGACCGCTCGCGGTGCCGGGTACCGGCTGGTGGCGACCCCATGAGGTCGGTCCGCGCCCGGGCGGCGCTCGGAGCCACCCTCGTCGTCGCCGTCGCGCTGGTGGCGGCCGGTGCGGTGCTGCTCCAGGTACTCCGCTCGAACCTGCTCGACCAAGCAGGGTTGCAGGCCGAGATCGCCGCGCGCGAGGTCGCCGCCCAGCTCGCCCTCGACCGGCCGCCGAACCGGCTGGACCTCCCCGACGACGGTGACCGTCCGGTCCAGGTCGTCGAGGAGGGCGGCCGCGTGGTCGCGGTCAGCGAGGGCCTGGAGGCGATCTCCGGGACGTCGAGCGGGGCGGTCACGCCCGTCCCGTCGCCCGCGTCCTCCCCCGACGGCGAGGACGGCGGGGACCGGGACGAGGACGACGACGGCACGCCGGCCCGCGGCGAGGTCTCCGCCGACCCGCCCCGCTTCACCTCCGGCAGCGCCACCGTCGACGGGCGGCGGGCCGCGTACCGGTTCGCCGCGGTGGAGGTCGCCTCCGGCGGCGAACAGCGGACCTACACCGTCCACGCGGGGGCGCCGCTGGCGACCGAGCGGAACGCGGTGGAGACGGTGCGCACCGCGATGCTCGTCGGGCTGCCGGTGCTGCTCGGCGTGGTCGGAACGGTGACGTGGCTGGTCACGCGCCGGGCGCTGCGGCCCGTCGAGGCGATCCGCAGGGAGATGGCCGCGATCACCGCATCCGAGGACCTCTCCCACCGGGTGCCCGAGCCCGGCTCGCGGGACGAGGTCGCGCGGCTGGCCCGTACGACGAACGAGACGCTCGCGGCGCTCGAAGCCTCCGTGGAACGGCAGCGCCGGTTCGTCGCGGACGCCTCGCACGAACTGCGCAGCCCCATCGCGTCGTTGCGCACCCAGCTGGAAGTGGGTGCGGCGCACCCGGAGCTGCTCGACCTGGAGGGCGCGGTCGAGGACACCGAACGCCTCCAGCAGCTCGCCACCGACCTGCTCCTGCTGGCGAGGCTGGACGCCGGCGAACGGCCCGCGACGAGGCGCGTGGACCTGGCGGCGCTGCTCCGGGAGGAGGTGGCGCAGCGCCGCGGCGACCGCGTCCCCGTCACCGTGGCGGTGCGCGGGGAGGGCTGCGAGGTGACCGGGTCGCCCGGTCAGCTGCGCAGGGTCCTCGCCAACCTCCTCGACAACGCGCAGCGGCACGCGGCCGCTTCGGTCACCGCGTCGGTCCGGGGCACGGCGGACCGGGTCGAGGTCATCGTGTCCGACGACGGGGCGGGCGTGCCGGAGGAGGACCGCGAGCGGATCTTCGAACGGTTCGTGCGCCTGGACGACGCCCGCAGCCGCGACGACGGCGGCGCCGGGCTCGGACTGGCCATCGCCCGTGACGTGGCCGGTCGCCACGGCGGCACGATCACCGTGGGCGCGGAGGAGGGCGGGGGCGCGCGGTTCGTCCTGTCCCTGCCCCGGGCGGCGGGGCCGGGGCGGGTCTAGGCGCGCGGACGGTCGCTCAGCACCCGGGCGATCAGGTCGTGGACCAGGTACTCGCCCGGGCCCCGGTTCTCCTTGAGGCGGGGCAGGTCTTCGGGGCCGAACCAGGCGTGGGCGGTGTGCTCGGGCCACTCCAGGGCGGGGCGGTCCAGGTCGCCGTCGACCTCGACGAGGTAGTCGGCCTCGTGCCGCGTTACCCCGTCGTCGCCGGTCCAGGTGGTGACGCCGAGCAGGCGCCGTATCCGGCGGGGCCGCCAGCCGGTCTCCTCCGCCACCTCCCGGGCCAGGGCCTCCAGCAAGGACTCGCCCGGCTCCACGTGCCCGCCGACGATGTCCCAGCAGTCGGGGAAGAGCCTCCGGTCCGGGCCGCGCCTCTGGGCGAAGGCGCGGCCGTCCCCGTTGACGATCACCGCCCCCACCGCCCACGTCTCGCCGTCGCGGGGCACGGGGAACTCGACGCCGCCGTCGACGGCGATGCGGTGCTGGTCGCGTGACACGGCCCCACTGTAGGTCCCGGGGCGGGACCGCCGGCCCCCGCCGGACGGGCCGGTTCGCCCGCCGCGACCACCGGCCCCGGCGCGTCTCCGGCGAAGGCCGCCCGTCCGTACGCGAGGCCCTGACGGGATTACGCGGGATCGCGAGCCGAGGGGGCGGGGCCCTTCCGGTCCGGTTCCGCGTCCCCTTCCCGGTCCTCGTCCCGCCGCTCCTGCTGCCGCCCGGGTCCTGGGGCGTACCCCGAGCGGTTTCCCGGCCCCGGGCCGTACGGGGTCGGTCGTAGCGGGGCGGCACGACGCGGCGCGGCGGCGCGGTGTGCGGGGAACGGCCCGTCGCCCTCCGGTCCGCCCGGGCTCCCCGGCTCCCCGCCCCCGCCGCCCCGCTACGAGCCGGTGGGACGACGGGCGGCCTGCGCCCCGGCGGCGGCGAGGACGGCGTCCAGGAGGCCCGGGAAGAGGGCGTCCAGGTCGTCGCGGCGCAGGCCGTTCATCTTGGCCGTGCCGCGGTAGGTCTGGCGGATGACGCCGGCCTCGCGCAGGACGCGGAAGTGGTGGGTGCAGGTCGACTTCGTGACGGGCAGCTCGACGTGCGAGCAGGCGACCTCCGCGTCCGCCGCGGCCAGTTCGCGCACCACGCGCAGCCGCATCGGGTCGGAGAGCGCGTGGAGGACGCCTTCGAGGCGGATCTCGTCGCGCGCGGGGTGCGCGAGCTCGCGCGGGCTGGTCGCGGCGGACGCGCGGGGCACGGGTGTCACGGGGGCTCCAGACTCGTCGGATGCCCCCATTGTACGAAGTCCCTCGTAGTTTGACAGGCGACGTACTACGAGGGTTACCGTACGAGTCGTACACCCGTACCGCCCGAATGGAGTCCGCCGTGAGCGCACTGTTCGAACCCCGCACCCTGCGGTCGCTGACCGTCCCCAACCGCGTCTGGATGGCGCCGATGTGCCAATACAGCGCCGAGGCGACCGGCCCGCACGCGGGCGTGGCGAACGACTGGCACTTCGCCCACTACGCGGCCCGCGCCACCGGCGGTACCGGCCTGATCCTGCTGGAGGCGACCGCCGTCTCCCCCGAGGGCCGGATCAGCCCGTACGACCTCGGCATCTGGAACGACACCCAGGTCGAGGCACTGCGCCGGATCACCGGCTTCCTCAAGGGCCAGGGGACGGTCCCGGGCCTCCAGATCGCCCACGCCGGGCGCAAGGCGTCCACCGACCGTCCGTGGAAGGGCGGCGCCCCGGTCGGTGCGGACGAGCACGGATGGCAGCCGGTCGCCCCGAGCGCGGTCCCCTTCGACGAGGGCCACCCGGTGCCCGAGGAACTGTCCCGGGACCAGATCCGGGCGGTCGTCGGGCAGTTCGCGGCGGCGGCGCGGCGCGCCCTCGACGCGGGCTTCGAGGTCGTCGAGATCCACGGTGCGCACGGCTACCTGATCGGCGAGTTCCTCTCCCCGCACAGCAACCGCCGGACCGACGCGTACGGCGGCTCCTTCGAGAACCGCGCGCGCTTCGCCCTGGAGGTCGTCGACGCGGTGCGGGAGGTGTGGCCCGGGGAACTGCCGGTGTTCTTCCGCATCTCGGCCACCGACTGGCTGGAGGAGGGGGTGGGCTGGACGGCCGACGACACGGTGCGGTTCGCCGCCCTGCTCAAGGAGCACGGCGTGGACCTGCTCGACGTGTCGACCGGCGGGAACGCGCCGCACGTGCGCATCCCGGTCGGCCCGGGCTACCAGGTGCCGTTCGCGGCGCGCGTGAAGGCGGAGACGGGGCTGCCGGTCGCCGCGGTCGGGCTGATCACCGAGGCCGAGCAGGCGGAGAAGATCGTCGCCAACGGGGAGGCGGACGCGGTGCTGCTCGGCCGCGAGCTGCTGCGCAACCCGTCCTGGGCGCGGCACGCGGCGCGCGCGCTCGGTGGCGACGTGCACGTGCCGGACCAGTACCACCGCGCGGTCTGACCCCGGCCGACGGCGTCGCGGCGCCGTCAGGACGCCGCCGTACGCCGAGGGACGCCGTACCGGGAGATGCCCGTACGCCGGGAGACGCCGTACCCCGGAAGATGCCCGTACCCCGGGAGCGGGCCGCGGACCCGCGAGGAGGGCCCGGTCCCGGACCGCGCACCCGGTCCGCGGTTCCGTCCCGCGCGGGTGCCCCCGCCCCGTTCGGCCGCCGGGTGGGGCAGGGGCCGCCGGCCGTGCACACTGTGCGGATGGACGATTTCCCCCCGGTGCACCGCGACCCCGCCCCCGAGCTCTACGGACGCCTGCGCGTGCGGACCGAGGACCTCGGTCCGGCCCGCTGGCTCGCCGCCGGCGGCCCCGGGGTGGGCGAGTTCGGGACGGTGGCCGGTGTCGCCGCGGCCGGGTTCGCCGCGTACGCCCGCGTGCTGCACCCCGCCTCCCTGGGCGACCGGCCGGTGCGGTGGTCGACGGTGGCCGCGGCGTACGGGCGCGAAGTGGCGCCGGACACGCGCTGGCACCAGTTGATCGGGGTGGACCGCGACCACCGGGACACCTCCGGTTCCGGCCTGCCCGGCGTCTGGGACGAGCATCCGGCGGAAGGGCCGACTCCGCCCGATGTGGCCCGGGCCCTCGTCCCGGTCCTCGCCCGGCACACGCGGACGCCCGACCGTTGCTGGTACGGCCTGTGGAACGGCTACGGACGGTGGGACTTCGACCCGGTGCCGTCCTTCCAGACGCCCGGCCGGGAGGAGGTGCTGCTCGCCGGAACACTGGCCGAAGTCGTCTCCCCGGTGACCCTGGACGAGTTCGCCGAGCTGCCCGACCTGTGGTGGCCGGAGGACCGCGCCTGGTGCCTGGGGGGCGACGTGGACCTGGTGAGCACGTACGTCGGCGGGTCGGAGGCGCTGATCACCGACCTGCTGGCCTCCCCGGAGCTGGAGGCGCACCGGGTGGCGCCCGGCGACGCCGTCGACTGACGCGTTCACCGGCGTCTTCCGCCGCGCCTTCGGGCCCCCGGAGTCACCGGGGCCGCGCGTCCGGCTGACGCGCCGGCCGCCCTCCGGGGCGCCCCCTCCGAGACGCCGCTCCCCCGAGCCGCCGGACTCCGCTACGGAGCTTCGGGACACGGCGGACAACGCGAACCGCACGCCGGTCAGGCGCTCCGACAGCTCCCACAGGCGGCGGCCGGTCCCACCGTCGGCCGCCGCGGGCGACAGCCGCACCCGGGTGGGCCCGCCGCGCAGCTCGGCCGTGCCGTGCGGCCCGTGGAAGTCGCCGCCCGAGACGTCCGGGGCCGTGGCCGCGTACGGCTGGGGCAGCGCGCCCCGCTCCGCGGACTGCGCGGGGGGGGCGAGGAGGTACCCGAACAGCACCTTCACCCCGCCGACCGACCCTGACGCTCCGGCATCCTCCGTCCGCGCCCCGCGGTGTGCCGGAGGCCGCCCGCCCATGGCGGCGGGCCTACGGATTCCCGGCGGGAGCAGCCTTTCTCCGCATAAAGGTCCA
This sequence comes from Streptomyces tamarix, assembly GCF_032423885.1. Lineage (NCBI taxonomy): Bacteria > Bacillati > Actinomycetota > Actinomycetes > Kitasatosporales > Streptomycetaceae > Streptomyces > Streptomyces tamarix. The sequence goes on from NZ_JAWCTQ010000012.1 coordinate 137,383, forward strand.
GACCATTCCTTTTCTCTTTACTATGCCCTAAACCGCATGTCTACGCGCATCGCCGCCGGCTGCACCGAAGACCTCCTGAAGGGCTCCAGCGAGCACATCGCGCCGGTGCGGTGATCTGCGGGCGGCACGACGGGAGGAGCGGAACCTCGCCGGAGCCATCCCGTCCGACCCCTTCCCCCTCCCAGCAAAGGGCGGTTTTACTTGCGCAATTGACGAAGCGTTACCTGCTCTCACCGAACCTCCGGGGCACTTCCCGCCGCCGACCCCTTGCGTGAGCGGCGACTCGTCTGCCAGATTCGCCCCAGCCGCACATGGCATGCACGCGACAGGTTCACCCGACCGTCGCGTGCACCCACTAGCTGCATACCTATGCAGCGGAGTCCTCATGAAGGACGCGACAACCCCCACACAAGGGAGACCAACGTGCGAACAAGCAGGCTGATACCCGCGCTCGCGACCGCCGCGCTGGCGGTACTGGGGCTCGCCCCCACGGCGACGGCGCAGACGACGACTGCCGGCAGCGCGCCGGCCTCGGTGTCCGAGGCCGCCTCCGTCCAGCCGATCATCGGCGGCGGTTACGCCAGCAACGCCCCCTGGGCGGCCCGGCTGTTCTCCAACGGCCGGCAGACCTGTAGCGCCACGATCATCGCCCCGACCTGGATCCTGACCGCCAAGCACTGCGTGAGCGGCGGCGGCCTGTCCTTCCGCATCGGCAGCCTCGACCAGAGCAGCGGCGGCACGCTGGCCAACGGTGTGAGCATCCACAACCACGCGTCCTCGGACCTGTCCCTGGTCAGGCTGGACCGCTCGGTGGCAGGCACGTACGCCCGCCTCGGCCAGCCCGGCTCGGTGTCGGTGAACCAGACCGTCCAGGTGTACGGCTGGGGAGCGACGTCCCAGTGCGGCTCCGAGGCCAACTGCCAGTCGCAGTACCTGAAGGTCGCCAACGTCATCGTGAGCGGCGGCTGCCGCGACGCCTACAACGGCTCGGCCATCTGCGCCCGCCGCGGCGACGGCATCACGGCGGGCGGCGACTCCGGCGGCCCGATGATGGCCAACGGCGTCCAGGTCGGCGTCGCCTCGACCAGCGACCGGCAGACCACCACCGCGTACACGAACGTGACCGCGTACCGCTCCTGGATCCAGAGCATCGCGGGCGTGTGACCGCCCCTCTCCTCCTCCGCGCGGTGACCGCCCGCGCGGAGGAGGGGGGCAGGGGCGCACGGCGCCCCGCCGGCCCGGCACCGGCACGGCTCGGCCGCGTCGGTGCCGGGCCGCGTCGGTGCCGGGCCGTGTCGGTGCCGGGCCGCGTCGGTCCGCCTCGGCCCGCGGGAAGCGCGGGGCAGGCGCCCCGTGACCCCGCGCGGGCACCGGCCGGGGTCCGTCCCGGTCAGTCCTCGCCCTGGCCGAAGGGCGCCGCCCCGGCGCCTCCGCCGATGAGGTGGCGTTCCAGCCAGTCGGCCGCGGTACGACGGAACAGGCGCCTGTTGTCGGCCCGCTGGAACTCGTGGCCCTCGTCGCGGAGCGTCAGCAGCTCGGCGGCGATCCCCCGCTCCCTGGCCGCCCGTACGAACTGCTCCGACTCGCCGGGCGGCACGTTCGTGTCGTACTCGCCATGGACCGCCAGCACCGGCACGCGCAGGGCGTCCACCCGGTGCAGCGGCGACAGCGACCGCAGCAGGTCGCGGTCCCGTTCCGGATGGCCGTACTTGTGCGCGGCCGACTCGGCGATCCAGGGCTCCGTACCGGCGAAGAACGACTGGAAGTCGGACATGCCGCACACGGCCACGCCCGTGCGGAACAGCTCCGGGTGCCACACCAGGGAGGCCATGACGAGGTATCCGCCGTACGAGCGGCCCATCACCGCCAGCCGCGACGGGTCCGCCGGACCGGCGAGCACGGCGTGCGCGGCGCAGTCGGCGACGTCCTCGATCGCGGCGAACCGGCCCGTGCCGAGGTCGGCGTCCACGAAGGTCCGCCCGTGGCCCGACGAACCGCGCACGTCCGGCGCGAAGACGTCGAAGCCGCGGCCCAGCAGCTCGTGGTACAGCGGGTCGAGCACGGGGCGTTCCTGCTCCTCGGGGCCGCCGTGCAGGTGGATGACGCAGGGGGCCGGCCAGGTGGGGGCCCGGCCCGGCGCGCGGTAGTACCAGCCGCTCAGCGGCATCCCGTCGCGCGCGGTGAACCGGTGCCGGACCGGCCGCGTGGGGCGGCGGCCGGGCGGCACCGCGTCCTCGTCGCGGGAGGACCACGACGTCATGAGCGGGGCCCCGGCCCCGGGCAGCCACCAGATCCCGGGGCGCCGCCGCGAACCGCTCAGGGCGATCGCCGCCCCGCCGGTACCGGCGGGCACGACCCGGGTGGCGACCTCGTGGGGCAGCGGTACGGCCCGCCCCGCCTCCGTCGCGGGAGCGGCGGCGTCCGGGGCGTTCGGGGCGGCGCCCGGAAGGGGCCGGAACTCCAGTTCGCTCACCCCTCCGTCGTTCCACGCCAGGAAGGCGCCGCGGCCCTCGTGGGCCACCGCGAGGAGTTCCAGGTCGACACCGGCGCGCTCGGCGGCCACCGACAGCCGGGCGATGCTCCCGTCGGGCGCCAGGTCCGCGCCCAGCAGGGCGGCGAACTCCCGGTCGGCGTCGCTGCGGAGCCAGAGCCGGCTCCCGTCCGGTGAGAACGCGCCGACCCACGGATCGCCGTCGGCGACCGGTACGGCCGCCGCCGCCCGGAGGTCCGCCAGGCGGACCACGACGGCCTCCCGCCGGTTGCGGGGCCCGCGCCGCAGCACCGCCAGCCGGCCGTCGCGGCTGACGTCGCAGACGCGCAGCGTGGCGGCCGTCCCCTCGACGGCCACCAGCACGGGCGCCGCCACCCCGTCGGGGTCGATCAGGTACGCCGCCAGTCCGTTGCCCGCCCGCACCGTGGGCGCCCCGGGGGACGGCGCGCCCGGTGCGGCGTGCCCGGTTCCCGGCAGCGCCGCCCCGCCGAACGGGGTGGCGCCGGGGGCGCGGAAGGCGGGGTCGACGTCGCCGCGGTGCGTGCCGCCCAGCAGGACGGCGTGGCCGTCGCGTTCGCTCCAGCCCGCGGCCGGCCCCACGGTCTGCGGCTCCCCCGGTTCGGCCGGCTCCCCGGGCGGGGCGGCGCCGGGGGCGGCCGTCGCCGGGCCGGTCACGGCCGGCGCGGCGACGGTGACCGCGACGGCGGAGCCGTCGTGGAGCCAGCACCCCAGGTAGGCGGAGGTGCCGGGCTCCGCGCCCGCGAGGACGCGGCGCCCGGTGCCGTCGGGGCGTACGCACAGCACCCGGGAGTGCTCGCCGCCGCCCGGCCGGGTCGTGTAGGCGATCCACCGGCCGTCCGGCGACCACGACACCTCGGACACGGGGTCGGGCCCGGCGTCGAGGAGGTGCGCCTCCTCGCCGTCCACCGGCCCGGTCCACAGCTGCGGCACCCCGCCGCGGTCGCAGATGAACGCGACCCGCGCCCCGTAGGGGTCGGCCGACGGGTACCAGCAGCCGTGGGCGGTGAGCCTGACCGGTTCGTCCCGGGCCCCTTCGGCCGGTGCCAGGGGCACGGCCGAGGGGGCCGCGACCGGGATGTCGTGGCCGTCCCTCCGGGGACCCGTCAGCTGATGCCGTGCTTCTGCAGCCATAGCTCCAGCAGCGCTACCTGCCACAGGCCGTTCGCCCCTCGCCTCGTACGGTGCTCGTCGGGTGCGGCGAGGAGCTCCGCCACGTACTCCTCGCGGAAGACGCCGCGGGCCGCGGCCTCGGGGGCGCTCAGCCCGTCGCGCACCCGGTCGAGGACCGGACCGGCCATGTGCTTGATCGCGGGTACGGGGAAGTACCCCTTGGGCCGGTCCACGACCTCGGCGGGCAGCAACTTGCGGCCGGCCTCCTTGAGCACGCCCTTGCCGCCGTGGGCGAGCTTCAGCTCGGGCGGACAGGCCGCGGCCAGCTCGACCAGCTCGTGGTCGAGGAACGGCACCCGGGCCTCCAGGCCCCAGTCCATGGTCATGTTGTCGACGCGCTTGACGGGGTCGTCGACGAGCATGACGTGGGTGTCCAGCCGCAGGGCGGCGTCGAGGGCGGTCTGCGCGCCGGGCGCCGCCATGTGGTCGCGCACGAACCGCTGCGACACGTCCTCGTCGGGCAGCAGGTGCGGTTGGACGATGCGGGCCAGATCGGCGTGCGTGCGGTCGAAGTACGCCTCCGCGTACGCCTCCGGCGCCTTGTTCCGCTCGGGCACCGCGAGGCGCGGGTACCAGTGGTAGCCGGCGAAGACCTCGTCCGCGCCCTGGCCGCTCTGCACCACCTTGACGTGCTCGGCGACCTGCCGCGACAGCAGGTGGAAGGCGATCACGTCATGGCTCACCATGGGCTCGGACATCGCCGCGACGGCCGCGTCCAGCGCGTCCGACACCTCGGTGGAGGGCACCATCAGCTCGTGGTGGTCGGTGGCGAACTGCTCGGCCATCAGCCGGGAGTAGCGGAACTCGTCGCCCTCCTCGCCGCCGGCCGACTCGAAGCCGACGCTGAACGTCGCCAGGTCGCGCTGCCCCTCGTCGGCGAGGAGCGCCACGACCAGGCTGGAGTCCAGGCCGCCGGAGAGCAGCACGCCCACGGGGACGTCGGCGACCATGCGGCGCCGCACGGCGACGCGCAGCGCCTCCAGCACGGCGTCCCGCCATTCGTCGGGGCTCATCCCCTCGTGCTCCGGGCGGCGCGTGTACGACGGCTGCCAGTAGCGGTGGTCGCGGTGGGTGCCGTCCGGCTCGATCACGCGGACCGTGGCCGGGGGGAGCTTGCTCACGCCGGTGAGGATCGTGCGGGGCGCGGCGACGGTCGCGTGCCAGGTCAGGTACTGGTGGAGGGCGACCGGGTCGATCGAGGTGTCCACCCCGCCGGCGGCGAGGAGGGCCGGCAGGGACGAGGCGAACCGGAGCCGTCCGGGGGCGGTCGCCAGGTACAGGGGCTTGATGCCGAGCCGGTCGCGGCCCAGGACGAGCCGACCGGTGCGGTGGTCGAAGAGCGCGAACGCGAACATCCCGTAGAAGTGGTCGACGCAGTCCGTGCCCCACTGGAGGTACGCCTTGATCAGCACCTCCGTGTCCGACGTGGACACGAAGCGGTGACCCAGGCGTCGCAGTTCCGCCCGCAGTTCCCGGTAGTTGTACAGGCAGCCGTTGAAGACGCCGGTCACCTGGCCGTCCGCGCCGTCGGACATCGGCTGGGCGCCCCGGTCGGACAGGTCGATGATCTTCAGCCGGCGGTGGCCCAGGGCGACGGGGCCCTGTGTCCACAGGCCCTCGCCGTCGGGGCCGCGCGGTGCCAGCCGGTCGTTCATGCGCCGTACCGCGTCCAGGTCCGGGCGTCCGCCGTCGAACCGTATCTCGCCGCTCAGACCGCACATCGCGTGTCACCTCCCGCGCGGAGCGCCTCGTCCTCCTCGCCGCCGCGCGGCCGTGAGGCGCGGGCGTCCATGCGGCAGGCGAATGCAGTGTCGCCGCACATGTGGGTCCTCCTTCTGGTGTTTCTCGTGTTTCTCATGCGTGTTCCGTGGCGGACGGCCCGGCCCGGGGCGCGTGGCGCCGCCGGGCACGGGCGCGGGTCAGCCCCCGATGGGCTCCACGGGACCGCGGGGCACGCTCTGTCGGGCGGCCTTCGGGGCCGCCTGGGCCACGTGGCCGCCCGGGCCGCGCGTCAGGGCGATCAACTCGTCGACGCAGGCCAGCATGTCCTCGCGGGCGGCGACGCGGCGCAGCCGGTGTGCGGCGCTGCCGTCGGCGAGGGCCTTCTCCGTCAGCTCCCGCACGGTCTCCCAGTCCCCGCACTCCTCCAGCTCCGGGCGAAGACGCGCCAGCATGGTCCGTACGACGCGGGCCGCGGGGGCCGGGCGGCGGGACACCGGGTCGATCAGGTCGCCCTCCAGGCCCGAGCGCGCCGCCCGCCAGGTGGCCGCGCGCAGCCACTCGTGCCGGCCGTCGCACCGCGGGGACCCGCCGGCGGCGATGCGCGCGGTCGCCCGCATCACCAGGGCCCGGAAGACCGCCGCGATCAGGACGACCGTCTCGACGCTCGGGGAGGAGTCGCAGACGCGGAGCTCCAGTGTGGGCTGGTGGTCGGAGGGCCGGAGGTCGTAGTAGATCATCCCCGGGTCGGTGACCACGCCGGACGCGATCAGCTCGTTGACCGCGGCGTCGTACGCGGCCGCGTCGGAGAAGCAGCCCGCCGGGCCGGCGGTGGGCCAGCGCTGCCACAGCATGGTGCGCCAGCTCGCGTAGCCGGTGTCCGCGCCCGCCCAGAAGGGCGAGCTGGCGGAGAGCGCCAGCAGCACGGGCGCCCAGGGCGAGATCAGGCACATCATCCGGACCGCGGTGTCGCGGTCGGGGACGTCGACGTGCACGTGGGTGCCGCAGATGAGCTGCTCGTCGGCGATCTGCCGGTACTCCGACACCATGTGCCGGTAGCGGCGGTCCGGCGTCACGCGGCCGGCGCCGTTGCCCGCGAACGGCACGGTGCCCGCCGCCACCACCGCCAGCCCGTTGCCCGCGGCGTTGCCGCCGAGCCGCGCCCGCGACTGGATCAGGTCGGCCCAGAGGGCGTCCGTCGTGGTGTGGACGTCACTGTTCGACTCGACGATCGACTGCAGCAGCTCCGTGGTGAAGCGCCGCTTCGGCAGGCCCTGGAGCACGTCTCCGGCCCGGGGCACCAGCATCCCGGTCTCCACCTCGAGGACATGGAACTCCTCCTCCACTCCGACAGCCAGTGTCACCGTCACTCCTCAGGCCAGTGCGCGGCCCGACCGCGCTCGTACACTCCGAATGCCCTGAAGATCGGACAACACGCCTGGACCCTTTCATTCCGGAATATGGAATTCTAATTCCGCTGTACGAGAGGTTCGGACCCCTCGACGGACGCCGGCCGGCGGCCCCGGACGACCGGCGCGACCCGGAGCCGCGCGCTCCACCGCACGGCCGACAGCCGTGGCTCCACCGTCACGGCCGGTCGCCCCGTCGTGCCGCCGCGCAACCGGGAGCCCTTCCCCTCCGGCCGCCCCACGGCCGTACGGCCCACCGCCCACCGCCCCGCCTCGACGGGGCCGCCCGGCACCCGGAACGGGCACCGCCGAACGTCCGCCATGCGAACCGCTGTTGACAGTTGCGCCACGCTCCGTGATGCTCTGGCCCATGCAGGCTTCCGGTGACCCCACGGTCACTCTCGTGGAGCGCCGCCACGTCGACCTCGTCCGTGTAGCGAGCGCGATCTGTCGCCGCGCCTGAGCGCGCGACACACGGCGCCGGCCTGACGGTCCGGCGCGACCGCCTGCCACGGGGGCCGCTGCCCCTGCCGCCAGAGGCCACCGTGCCGCGGCGCGCTGCTCCGGCTCCGCCTCCCCCTCCTTTCCTTCCCCTTTCCCGGACCGTGCCGCCCGGCGTGCGGCCACGCCGTCCCGCGCCGGGCGGCGCCCCGTGCTGCCCGGGCACGCCTCCGTGACCTCCCTGGAGACCCCGTGACTGCCTCGTACGACCGTCCCGACCGTCCCGACCGCTCCGCCCCGCCCCTGTCCCGCCGCTCCTTCGGCGCCGCCACGGCCGTCTCGGTCGCGGCGGCGACCGCCGTGGGGCTGCCGGCCGGGCAGGCGCAGGCCCAGGTACGGGCGGCGCAGCGGGAGCGTCCCTTCCGGGCCGCCCCGGACCGGCGCTCGCCGCGCCCCAACATCCTGTTCATCCTCGGTGACGACCTCGGCTGGGCCGACCTGTCGTCGTACGGCTCCCCGCACATCAGGACGCCGCACCTGGACCGGCTGGCGCGCGAAGGGGTCCGGTTCACCCACGCGTACTCCGGTTCGTCGACCTGCTCGCCCACCCGGTTCAGCCTCTACACCGGCCGCTACCCGGGACGCACGAAGGGCGGGCTCGCCGAGCCGATCGCGAACAAGTCGGTCGGCCTGGAGCCCACGCACCCCACGCTCGCCTCCCTGCTGCGGCGGACCGGCTACCGCACCGCGCTGATCGGCAAGTGGCACTGCGGCCACCTGCCCGACTACAGCCCCGTCCGGTCGGGCTGGGAGGAGTTCTTCGGCAACTTCGGGGGCGCCCTGGAGTACTACTCCAAGCTCGGGCTGGGCGGCGAGTACGACCTGTACGAGGGCGACGCCCCGTACAAGGACCTGCGGTACTACACCCGGATCCTCACCGAGAGGGCCGTGGAGTACGTGGAGCGGGAGCACGACCGGCCCTGGTTGCTCAACCTCAACTTCACGACGCCGCACTGGCCGTGGATCGCCGACGGCGACACCGAGGCGAGCGCGGAGATCGTCCGCCGCATCAAGGCGGGCGAGTCCGGTGCGCTGTGGCACCAGGACGGCGGTTCGGTCGAGAAGTACACGCAGATGGTGGAGGACCTCGACCGCTCCGTCGGCCGCGTCCTCGCCGCTCTCAGACGGTCGGGGCGGGAGCGCGACACCCTCGTCGTCTTCGCCAGCGACAACGGCGGGGAGCGCTTCTCCTACAACTGGCCGCTGGCCGGCAACAAGGGCTCCCTCCAGGAGGGCGGGATCAGGGTGCCGACGATCCTGCGCTGGCCGGCCCGCGTCGACGGCGGCCAGGTCAGCCACGAGCCGGTCTTCTCGCCGGACTGGACGGCCACGCTCCTGGAGGTCGCGGGCGCCCGGCCGGACCCGACCCACCCCCTCGACGGCACCAGCCTCGCCGGCTACCTGCTGCGCGGTGAGCGGCTGCCCGAACGGCCCCTGTTCTGGCGGGTGCGCGGGGAGCGGGCGCTGCGGCTGGGCGACTGAAAGTACCACCGGGGCAAGGACGGCCGGGACCGCCTCTTCCACCTCGCGTCGGACCAGCGGGAGCAGGCCGACAGGGCGGCGGCGGAACCGGCGCTCCTGGCGGACCTGCGGGCCCGGTGGGAGCGGATCGACGCCGGGCTGCTGCCCTACCCGGCCGGCGACCGCTGAACGGACGGCCCGTCACGGCCCGTCGTCGCACCGCGCCGTCGCGGCCCGCCGCCGCGGGCTGCCCCCGCGGCGCCGGCCCGGGGCCGGTTCCCGGCCCGGCGGCTCAGCGCCCGGCCCGTCCACTCCCTCCGGCCCCTCCGGCCCGTTCGGTCCCTCCGGTCGCCGCACGCGGCGGCGGCACGCTCCGCCCCGGGGCCCGGGTGCGGCAGTAGGTGTCGCGGACGGCACGGTAGCCGGGCGCACGGACGGCGCCCAGCAGCCGTGCCCACTGCGCGGCGTTCGTCTCGATCCTCCGCACGACGCGGTCGCGGCCCTCCCGGTCGGGGGCGCCGGCGAGTTGCCGGGCGTGTTCCCACGCCTGCTCGCGCCACTCGCGGAAGAGTTCGCCGGCGGTGCGGCCCGCGACGGGGTTCCAGCGGTCGTCCCCCAGGGCGACGAGCGGGTCGTAGCGGCGGGCGACGTCCCGCACCGCGGGCCCGTAGGCGCGGTCCAGGACCTTCTGGAAGCGGTCGTAGTCGGCCTTGCGCGTACCGCCGTCGGGGCGGGTGAGCCCCAGCGCGGCGATCACGTGGGGCAGGTCCCGCTGGATGTGCGCGTTCGCCCCGAGAAGCACGTCTTGGCCCGCGTTGACGTCGGCCGTGCGCGCCGCGTCGAACGCCGCGCGCCATGCCCGCGGGACGGGACGGCCCGCCCGGTCGGCCTCGTAGGCGTCGAGGTAGAGGTTGACGAAGCCGGTGTTGAGGCGGCCCGCGAGCCACGACGGCTCCTCGAAGTGCCCGCCCTCGGCGACCGCCGTCTCCAGCGAGCGCTGGAGGTGTACGTAGATCGCCGGGAAGGGGGCGCGGTGGTCGCAGCGCAGCTCGTCGCGGACGGCCTCCAGGGTGCGGCGGGCTTCCCGCACGCACGCGAGGACCGGGCCCTGGCAGCTCGGGTGCCCGGACCGGGCGGGCGGCGGCGCAAAGGCCGCGGCCGTGCCGCCGGTCAGGGTGATGGCGCCCGCCGTCACGACGGCGATAATCGTACGGATTCCGCGCGGTCGACAGGCCATGGGCCGCCCCTCCCAGCTCTCCCCGGTGGTCCCGCTGCTGGAACGAGACGGGGGGAGGGCCGGTTACGGCCGCGGGGCGACGCGGGACGACCGGACCTGCGGCGGGGAACCGGCCGGCGGACCGTCAGCCGGGCGCGGCAGCGGGGCCTTCGAGGAGGCCCGGGAAGGGCGGTCCCGGGAGGGGCGGGTGGCCGCTCGCCGTCCTCGACGCCCTCCGGCACGTTCCGGCGCGTTCCGGCGCGTTCCGCGGCACACGGCCCGGGGCCGGGCCGGTCGCGCGATCAGCCGCCGGAAGCGCCCCGCGGCGGCCGGTTCGCCTCCCCCTCCCCGGGGCTCTCCGGGTGGGTCCCGGGGCGGCCCGCGGGGTGGGCGAGCGGGGTGGGGGACAGATTGGTGCTCTCCTCCCCCGCCTCCAGCAGGGTGTCCGCGGCGCCCACGATCAGCGGGTCCGGTTCGCCCAGGACCTGCTCGTCCTTCCTCGCGTAGTCGAAGCGCCACAGCAGGCTGCGCATCGCCTCCAGGCGGCCGCGCCGCTTGTCGTTGTTCTTGACGACCGTCCACGGGGCGTGGGGCGTGTCGGTGGCGCGGAACATCTCGACCTTGGCGGTGGTGTAGTCGTCCCACCGGTCCAGCGATTCGAGGTCCACGGGCGAGAGCTTCCACTGCCGCACCGGATCCACCTGCCGGATCGCGAACCGGGTGCGCTGCTCGGCCCGGGAGACGGAGAACCAGAACTTCACGAGGAGGACGCCGTCCTCGACGAGCATCCGCTCGAAGACCGGGCACTGTCTCAGGAACAGCTCGTACTGCTCCTGGGTGCAGAAGCCCATGACGCGCTCGACACCGGCCCGGTTGTACCAGGACCGGTCGAAGAAGACGATCTCGCCGGCCGCCGGCAGGTGCGCCACGTACCGCTGGAAGTACCACTGGGTGGCTTCCTTCTCGGTGGGCTTGTCCAGCGCGACCACGCGGGCGCCGCGGGGGTTGAGCCGCTCCATGAACCGCTGGATGGTCCCGCCCTTGCCCGCCGCGTCACGCCCTTCGCAGAGGACCACGAGACGTTGCCCGGTGTCCTTCACCCACCGCTGGAGCTTCAGCATCTCGATCTGCAGGACGCGCTTGCGCCGCTCGTAGTCGCCGCGCCGGATCTTCGCCCCGTACGGGTAGTTCTCCCGCCAGGTCTCGATGGCCGCGCCGGACCCGTCCAGCAGGATGGGCTGCTCCGGCCTGCTGGTGTCGACGGTCAGTCCGTCGAGCAGTTCTTCCGACCGCTCCTGGTCCTTCTCACTGTCGTTCACACTCCCCACCTTCCCCGGATCGCCGCAGTCTCTCCGGCGGGACGTGCCGGTGGCCGCGTCCGCTCCCACTCGGCCCCGGGTGCGCCGGTGCCGGGCCGGCCCGGGGTCGGTCGCAGGACCGGCGGCGTGCGCGTCCGCTTCTCCGGCGTCCCCGTGGTCCGGGGGGCCGCCGTCCCGGAGGACGGGGGTGCACCCGGTCGGGTGCTCGCGGCCCGCCCCGGCGGCATCCCGGCCTTCGGCCCCGGCACCGGGCGCGGCGCCTCCGGGGACGTCCTGCGGCGCTCCCGGCGGGAGGTGCCTCCCGGTGGGGGCGCCCGTACCCCGCCGGGTGCCTGCCACCGGCTCGTCCTCTCCTTCGACGGCGACGGCGGGGGCGGGCAGGATCGAGGAGGTCGGTACGGTGCGCGTCGGCCCGGCCCGGCCCCTGGGACCGGCCCACGGCCCCGTCCGGCCCGGGGAGCGGCGGCCGCCGGAGGCCGGGCGGTCTCGTCCTCGCGGACGGACGGCCCGGAGGGTTCACCCGGCCGTGTCCGTGGGGGCGCCGGAGGTCCGGAGGTCCGCTCGCCGGTCCTCAGCGCCGTCCCGCCGCCCTCCTCCTGCCCCGCTCGCCCCGGCGTCGTCCAGCCGGGTCCCCCGCCACCGCCCTTTCGCGTACGCGTCCGGAACGCCCGGTCCGTACGCCGTGGCGGTCGGGGCCCCGCCGGAAGGGCGGCCTGCCCCACGGCCGCGGGCGTCGCCGGTGCGGGCACCGCCGGTGCGTGCGTGCCGGTGCGCGCCCGTCGGCGGTGGCACCAGCGGCCTAGTGGGTCGCCTGCGGGCGGTAGTGCTGGCCGCCGAGCGGGGGGTGCGGGCTCAGCGCGATCAGTCGCCCGAGGTCCCTCTGTATGCGTTCGGCCTCGCCGCGCACCGCCTGCGGGACATCACCCCTCTCCTCGACGAGCCGGCTGTAGATCGGGGTCTCCTGGAACACGAGCTGACTCCGCTTCCTGTAGCGCCTCTACCGCTGCCACGGGCGGGCCCGCCCCCGGCATGTCTGTCGGCAGCTTAAAGGGAAGCTGTGACAGCGGGTAACGGAACGAGAGGTAACGCACACCGTCCGGCGTCCGGTACGAGCCCGCCGGGACGGGCCGGTCACCGGCACCGTCGCGACGGGCGGTGTCGGTGACCGGTGCCCCGGGGGACCCGTGTCCGCGCTACGCCTTCGCGGACACGGCGGCGGCCAGGGCGGTCAGGAAGGCGTTCCGGTCGTGCGTGGCGATGGACAGCTCCTCGCCGCCCCGTGTGGTGAGGACCGCGGTGCCCATCCCCATGGGGACGCCCCAGCCGCCGCCGACCAGGCGGGGCGCGCCCCGGTCCGCCGCGCGCAGCCCGGGTACGGGCGCGTCGACGGCCTGGGCGGAGGCGGCGTAGCGGGCCACCGTGCCGGGTTCCTGCTCCCGCAGTGCGGCGTGGACGGAGGCGGGGTCGATGTCGGCGAGGGCGAGCCGCTCGCGGCCGACGCGCAGGACGCCCTGGTCCGGGTCGATGACGATGCGGTGGTAGACGGCCTTCGAGATCGGCACGGCGACGCAGGGCAGGAGCACCAGGAGGAAGGCGGCGGAGACGGCCAGCCACACCCCCGTGTCCTCGGGGATCGCGTCGACGCCCAGCTTCACGACCATGGCGAGGTAGACGCAGACGCAGGCGATCGTCCAGGTCTTGGGGAGTCGTTCTCGGTACACGTGACGCCTTCCGGGCTCGACGGGGACGGACGTTGTCCGCGGGGGCACGGAGGTGACCTTATGCGCAGCGCGGACGGCACCGCACCGAAGGGCCCGCGCACCGCCGGGCGGACGGGGACGAATCCGGTCACGGTGATCCGGCCGTACGTCCCGGCCGCCTCGTCCGTCTCGTCCGGCCGGGGCGCGTCCGCCGCCCCGCACCCGCTCCGCGGACCGCTCCGACCGTGGAAGGCAACCCTTGTCCAGCCACGGGCTTCCCGCCCGCGCCCGCCTCGCGGACCGCTCTCACCTGGGGCGGGACGCCTCCAGGGTGCGGGCGACCCTGGGGCCCAGCCAGTGCTTGAGCCTGCGCAGCGGCTCCAGCCGGTGGGCGGCCCGGTCGATCCGGTGGTAGAGCCGCGGCGGGACGTGCGGGAGGAGCGGGGAGTGCCGCTGTCCCAGGAGGGCGAACATCTGCGGCGGTGGCAGGCGGGCGTAGCGGGGCAGGTTCTCGTACCACTGTGCGCTGTAGCGGGCCGCGCTCTGCAGGGGGAGCAGGGCGGTGGTGCGTTCGCGTTCGTAGCGGGTGAGCGCGTCGCGCAGGACGGGGGTCGTGTGCAGCGCGTCGGCGAGTGCCATGGCGTCTTCGAGGGCGAGGGTCGTGCCGGCGCCGATGGAGTAGTGGGTGGTGTGGGCGGCGTCCCCGATCAGGACGAGGTTGTCGCGGAACCACGTGCGGTTGGTCAGGGTGCGGAACGACAGCCACGGGGCGCGGCCGTCCTCCTGCGGCCGCCCGATCAGCCGGTGGCCGCCCAGCGGTTCCGCGAAGAGGTCCTGGAGCCTGGCCAGGCACTCGGCGTGGCGCATCCGGTCGAGGCCCAGGGCCTGCCACGTCCGCGGGGAGCACTCGACGACGCAGGTGCTGCGGTCCGGGCCGTAGGGATAGGCGTAGCACCAGATCCAGCCGTGCGGGGTGTTGGTGAAGGCGAAGGTGAAGGTGTCGAAGACCTTGGTCGTGCCGAGCCAGACGTACTTGTTGCGGCCGGCGGTGTCCTTGGTGCCGAAGTGGTGTGCGTGGCGGTCGCGCAGGGCGCTGTGGACGCCGTCGCCGGCGACGACCAGGTCCGCGTCGGGCAGGCCGCGGGCGCTGTCGACCTCGTGGGCGAACACGAGGCGCACGCCCAGTTCCTCGGCGCGGCGGGCGAGGACGTCGAGCAGCCGGTGGCGGCCGATGCCGAAGCCCTGATCACCGGGGCGGGTCGTCGTCGTACCGCGGATGTGCGCGGTGCCGCCGCTCCAGCGGACCGAGTCCGCGCTGATGGCGTGCGCGGACGGGGGGTCGCAGGCGTAGAGCTTCTCCAGCAGCCCGCCCCAGTACGTGACGCCCCAGCCGTACGTCGAGCCGGCGGGGTCGCGTTCGTGGACGGTGACGTCGTGGCCCGGGTCCCGCCGCTTGAGCAGGATCGACAGGTACAGCCCGGCGGGCCCGCCGCCGACACAGACGACCTTCACGTACGCACTCCCCTGCCGCCCACGACGCGTCGCGTTTCGCGGGGAAAAGTAGCATCCGCCCGACTTGGGGACGCGTCGACACGGCGGCCCCGCCAGGGCGGACGGGTCCGCGTCGGCGCGTCCCGCCCGCCCGCGGCCGGTGGGCCGGGCGCGCTCCGCCGGTGGTTCCCGGGGCGCGTCCGGCCCCGCGCGGGAGGGTCACGCGGTGGACGCGATCCAGCCGACGGTCTCCTGGGCGTGGACGCCGTCGCTCCTGACGCCGGTTCCGTGGAGCTCCTTCAGCCGGGCGGGGAAGCCGATCCGTACGGCCGCCCCGGTGGCCGGTGACCGGCCGCCTCCGCGTCACGCCGTCCGCGGGGGCTCGGCCGGGGCGATGGTGAAGTCGAAGTCCCGCAGCGAGCACGCCGCCAGGGGGCGCAGTCCCACCAGGTAGCCGAGCGGGGCGTCCGGGGTGGTGCGCAGGCGCGTCCGGGTGAGCCAGACCGCCCCCGAGAGGCGGAGCGGCACCTCGCACGGCTGCCGGCGGTCCAGGGCGGGCTGGAACAGGCGGGCGCGGAGGGGCAGCCTGCCGGGGAGGCGCAGGAGCGGGTGGTGCAGCGCCGTCACCGCCGGGGGCTCCGGGCTCTTCCGGGGGTGCGCCGGGGTCCGGTCCGTGAGCAGTGCCGTGCTCAGCAGGGCCGGGGCCGGCTCGTCGAAGGCGAAGGCCGCCGGGCGCTTGGGGATGCCCCACAGGGCCCGGCCCCCCGCCAGTGACCGGGGGTCGTCCACCCACGCCTCCACCGCGCAGGCCCCGACGGACAGGCCGCGACGGACGGCGAGGGCCACCAGCAGCTCGCGGTAGACGAGCGTGCCGCCGGGCCGGTAGTCGACCCAGAACGTCACCACGCCGCACCGCCGTCCGAGCCTCAGCGCGCGGACGCCCGCCGGCAGGGGCCAGCGCGGGAGGCGGTGCTCGCCCACCCACCACAGGGCGGCGTGCAGGGTGCCGCTCAGGCGCCAAGGGGGTGGCGGGTAGCTCTCGGTCACCCCTTCCGCCTTCCCCGTGGGCGCGCGGGCGCACCCACCTGTTAACGTCGCTTTGACGAGAAGTGGGTGCCGGGCTCGGGAGGTGGCGGGCGTGTCCGAGGACGAGCAGGTCCGGGTGCGGCGGTGCCTGGAGGGGCGGCTGGCGGAACTGGGGCGGCTCGCCGGGCTCTCCGACCGGCAGGTGCCGGGGTTCGGGTTCCGTGACGGCGCGTACCCGTTCATCGAGGTCGGCGGGGACGGGGAGCTGCGCTACCTCGCCTACGAGCGCGGCCGGAAGATCCTGGAGCTCGTCACCCGCGACCCCGAGGAGTTGCTGTACTGGGCGTTCAGAGACTCCACCTTCGAGGCGGCCGGCGTCTGGGCGCGCCGGCACCCCCGCGAGGGCGAGCCCTTCCGGGTGACGCTGTGGCGGCGGCAGTTCTCCCTGCTGCACGTCCTCCGCCCCGCGTGGGCGCGGCGCCGCCGGGAGGAACTCGTCGCCTCGCTCCGCGACCCGGAACACGTCCGCCTCGTCCCCGCGCTGCCCCCACCGCCCCTGGAGTAGGGGGCGCGTGCCCGAGCCGCCGGGCCCGTCGGCCGTCGCCCTCCGGAGGAGCGCCGGGGCCGTACCGCTGCGACCGGTGTTCTCCCGGACGGTCCGGCAGGCCGGGCGGGCGCCCGGCGGGCGTCGTCGGCGGCCTCCTCCCGCGCTTCCGCCCCGTGGTCGCCGCGGGGGCGGGCGGGCGCGTACGGGGAGGGCGGCCATGTCGCCGCTCTCGACGGCGGGGGGTCGGAAGCCGTAGGCGCCCTCATCCCCGGGCGTACGGCCGTCCCGCCCCGGAGGGCGTCGGCGCGGACCCGCGCCACCGGCCCCTGCCGGACCGGACCGGGCCGTGGGGCACGGCCGCCGCCGGGCGCGTCGGCTCCGCGGGCGTACCCGGCCGGTCGTACGCGCCCTGGTTGTCGGCGGTGGGGGCGCGTACGTTCGGGCCATGGCTGACGAAGGGTTCGGGAATCCGCGGCTCGCTTCGCTCTACGACCCGCTCGATCCCGATCGGAGCGACCTCGACGCGTACGTCCGCATGACCGAGGAGTTCGGGGTGCGGCGGGTGCTCGACATCGGGTGCGGGACCGGGGTGTTCGCCCTGCTGCTGGCCGACCGGGGCATCGACGTGGTCGGGGTCGATCCCGCCGTGGCCTCCCTCGACGTGGCGCGGGGGAAGGCGGGCGGCGAGCGGGTGCGGTGGATCCACGGGGACGCGGGCGCGCTCCCCCCGCTGGAGGTGGACATGGCGACCATGACGGCGAACGTCGCTCAGGAGATCACCGACCCGCGGGACTGGCGGGGGACGCTGCGCGGCGCCCGCGAGGCGCTGCGGCCCGGCGGCCGGCTGGTCTTCGAGACGCGGGACCCGGCCCGGCGCGCCTGGGAGGAGTGGAACCGCGACGCTTCGTACGGCGTGACGGAGGTCCCCGGCGTGGGGGCGGTCGAGAGCTGGGTCGAGCTGGTCGACGTGGGGCTGCCGCTGGTGACGTTCCGGTGGACCCACGTGTTCGCGGCGGACGGGGAGGTGATGACGTCGGAGTCGACGCTGCGCTTCCGCGAGCGGGCGGAGGTCGAGGCGGACCTCGTCGCTCAGGGGTTCGTCGTGGAGGAGGTCCGCGACGCCCCGGACCGGCCGGGCCGGGAGTTCGTCTTCGTCGCCCGGCGGCCCGGCGGGCCGATGCCCGACGCGGCCCGACCGGACGACGCGGCCCGACCGGACGATGTGACCTGACCGGACGAGGGGGGACCCGGCGCCCCGGGCCGGGACGGCGCGGCCGGGGTCCCGGCCGGGCGGGGCGCGGTGGACGACGCCGCCCGGCCCGGCGGCCCGGCCGCTCCGCGGCAGCCGGGTGCGCCGGGCCCCCGGCGGGTGTGGCACAGTGTGCCGACCCTTCGCGCCGATACGGCCCCGCCCGTCAGGAGTACCGCCCCGTGAACGCAAAGCGCCGCCGGCTGCTGCTGGCCGCCATCGAACCCCTGCTCGAAGCCGGGGAACGGGTCGAGGTGACGGCCGTCGTGAACCTGAACCCCGTATCGGTGCGCCGCACGGCGGTGTTCGCGGCGGCGTCGGCGCTGATGAGCAGCGGGGCCATGGTGGTGGTCCCGGCCAGGGTCCCCCTGTACCTGGGGATGACCGGCCACCGTCTGTTCCTCTTCGAGGCCGACCCGGTGTTCGCGCGGCCCAAGGGCCTCGTGACGACGATCCCGCGCGCCGGCCTGGTGCGGTCCGAGGTCAAGGAGCGGATCCTGAACTCGTCGTTCGTCGTGTCTTCGCCGGACAGCGACCAGGGCATGCAGATCATCTTCCCGCTGACGTGCCGCAAGGAGCGCGACGCGGTGGCGGCCGCCCTGCCGCTCGCCGCCGGCTGACCGGCACGGCGCGCCGCCGGCCCGTCCGCCCGACCGCGCCGCCCGCCGCACGGTCAACCGCCCGTGCGGCGGGCGGCGCGGGCCGCGCGACGCCGCAGCGCACGCCGCTCCTCCTCGTCGGCGCCGCCCCACACCCCGAAGTCCTGCCCGGACTCCAGCGCCCACCGGAGGCACTGCTCGCGCACCGGGCAGCGTCGGCAGACCCGCTTGGCCTCCTCCGTCTGCATCAGGGCCGGGCTGCTGGTGCCCACGGGGAAGAACAGGTCCGGGTCCTCTTCGCGGCACGCGGCCGACTGTCGCCAGTCCTCCACGGAAGTCTCCTTCGCTCGTCGGTGGGTACGCGGTCCTCCGGTTGCGCACGACCGCGTACCTGATGCGACTGACCGTCACCACGGCATTGAAACGGTCCCGGCCGCTCCGCATGACGAAAGTGCGCGAAAAGGCACATGCCAGCGAGTTGTGCGGTAAAAGGCACCTCCTCTGGCCAAGGGTTTGGAATCGCCGGGACGGTAAAGGCGCTGAGACGAGCCAATTGTCCGCATACGACGGTAGGAGACTCCATGGGCATCATCGCGTGGATCCTCATCGGCCTGCTCGCCGGCATGATCGCCAAAGCCCTGATGCCGGGGCGCGACCCGGGCGGTGTCATCATCACCATGCTCATCGGCGTCGCCGGTGGTCTTCTCGGCGGCTGGCTGGGCAAGGTCCTCTTCGGGGTCGACTCCATCGACGGCTTCTTCGACCTCTCCACCTGGATCGCCGCCATCGTCGGCTCGGTGATCCTGCTCGCCCTGTACCGACTCGTCACCGGCGCCGACCGGTCGCACCGGCACGCCTGACCCGTAGCGCGACGGCGGCGGTCCCACCGGGACCGCCGCCTTCCAGTCCCCCATGTTTGCGACCCCAAGAGGCGGCAACCCGGAGGCGGTCATGGCCAACACAACCGAAACCCTGCGGCTCGCCTGCGAGCAGCTCGCCCAACTCACCGGGCAGGAACCCGAGTCCGTGTCGTCCTTCCAGCGCACCGAAGACGGCTGGCGGTTGACCGTCGAGATCGTCGAGGTGTCCCGCATCCCCGACACGACGAGCCTGCTCGCCTCGTACGAGGTGGAGCTCGACGAGGACGGCGGGCTCACCGGGTACCGCCGCGTCCGCCGCTACGAACGCGGCCGGGCCGACGACCAGGCCCACTGATCCGACCGGCCGTTCCGACCCCCGCCGAAAGCCCCGATCCCGACCCCCTCCGCACCACGGACCGACAACGACCATCAAGCAACTGACCGTTCGTCAGAAAGGCGGAAGGACATGACGGTTGACACCCGAACACCCATGGGCGGCTCCGGCGGCAGCAGCGGCCTGTACGACGTCCTGGAACTCGTCCTCGACCGCGGGCTCGTCATCGACGCGTTCGTGCGCGTCTCGCTCGTCGGCATCGAGATCCTCAAGGTCGACGTCCGGGTCGTCGTCGCCAGCGTCGACACGTACCTGCGCTTCGCCGAGGCGTGCAACCGCCTCGACCTGGAGACCGGCCGCAAGGCGCCGGCGCAGCTCACCGACGTCGTCGAGGACATGACCCAGTCCGGTGCCCACGGCAAGACCAAGGGCGCGCTGCAGGGCGCGGCGCAGGCGGTGTCCGAAACCCTCGGCCGGACGTCGTCCCGGCAGCAGAAGAAGGAGGAGCAGGAGAAGTGAGCACGTACGTCTACGGCATCACCCGCAGCTCGCACCCCGCGCTCCCGGAGAAGGCGAACGGCGTGGGCGACCCCCCACGCCCCGTGCGGATCCTCGTCCACGGCGAGCTCGCCGCGCTGGTGAGCGACGCGCCCGAGAACCTGCGACCGAAGCGGCGTGACCTGCTCGCCCACCAGAACGTGCTCGGCGAGGCGGGCGCGAGCGGCACGGTGCTGCCGCTGCGGTTCGGCGGGGTCTCCCCCGACGACGACGCCGTGCTGGCCGCCCTGCGGGAGCGGGAGGCGCACTACCTGGAGCGGCTCAAGAGCCTCGACGGCAAGGTCGAGTACAACGTGAAGGCGGCCCACGACGAGGAGGCCGTGCTGCACCAGGTCCTCGTCGACAACCCGGAGCTGCGGGCGCTGAGCCAGGATCACCGGGCGGTGGGCGGCGGCACGTACGAGCAGAAGCTCGCCCTCGGCGAGCGCGTCGCGGTGGCCGTGAAGCACCGGGAGGCACGGGACGCGGTCCTCGTGCAGGAGGCCCTGGAGGGGGCCGCGGTGGAGTGCCGGCCCGGGCCGGAGGGCACCGGCCGGCTGGCCAACCTGTCGTTCCTCGTCGAGCGGGACCGGGCCGAGGACTTCACCGCCGCGGTGGAGGCGCTGGGCAGGGACCACGGCCACCTCGTGCTGCAGGTGAACGGGCCGCTTCCGCCGTACAGCTTCGTGGAGTAGGCCGTGGGCCTGCTCGGAGAGCTGCTCCTGCTGCCCGCCGCGCCCCTGCGCGGAACCGCCTGGGTGCTGCGGCGGGTGGTGGAGGAGGCGGAACGGCAGCACTACGACCCGGCCGCCGTCCGCCGTGAGCTCGCCCGCCTCACGGAACGGCTGGAGGCCGGGGAGATCGACGAGGAGACGTTCGACCGACTGGAGGACGAGCTCCTCGACCGACTGGAGAAAGGGGTCGACGGCCCATGACGACACCCGGCCGCCCGCCCGCCCCGTTCGCGTCCGAGGGCGGGGGCGCGAACCTCGCGGACATCCTGGAACGCGTCCTCGACAAGGGGATCGTGATCGCGGGCGACATCCGCATCAACCTGCTCGACATCGAGCTGCTGACCATCAAGCTGCGGCTCGTCGTCGCCTCGGTGGAACGCGCCCAGGAGATGGGCATCGACTGGTGGCGCCACGACCCGGCGCTCTCCTCGCACGCCCGCCGCGACGCGCTGGCGAGCGAGAACGAGGAGCTGCGGCGGCGCCTCGCGGAACTGGAGGAGCGTACGGCATGACCACCACCCCCACCCCACCCCTGCGGTACGTGTACGCCGTGTGCCGGCCCTTCGACGGCGTCCTGCCGGAGGGCTCCGCCGGGATCACCGGGGAACCGCCCCGGCTGCTGCGCCACGGCGACCTGGTCGCCGTGGTGGACGCGGTCCCCGCCGAGGAGTTCGACGAGGGGCCGCTGCGCGCCCGGCTGGAGGACCTGGACTGGCTGGCCGCCACGGCCCGCTGCCACGACGCCGTCCTGGCGGCGCTCACCGCGGTCACCTCGCCGCTGCCGCTCCGGCTCGCCACGGTGTGCCGCGACGACAGCGGGGTGCGGCGGCTGCTGGACGAGGGGCACGACCGGTTCGTACGGGCCCTGGAGCGGCTCGACGGGCGGGTCGAGTGGGGGGTGAAGGTGTACGCGGAACCCGCCGCGCCCGCCGCGCGGCCCACGCCCCGGGAGGCTCCGGCCGGAGCGGTCGGCGGCCGGGACTACCTGCGCCGGCGGCTGCGGGAGCGCAACGGCCGGGAGGAGGGCCGGCGGCGCGCCGAGGACGTGAGCCGCGCGCTGCACGGCCGGCTCTCCGCGTACGCCGAGGCGGCGGCCCTGCACCCGCCGCAGGACCCGCGGCTCGCCGGCGACACGGGCGGGGTCAACGTCCTGAACGCCGCCTACCTCGTCGCCCGCGAACGCGCCGAGGGCTTCGTCGCCCTCGTGGGCCGGGCGTCCGAGGAGGAGGGCGTACGGGTCGAACTGACCGGGCCGTGGGCGGCGTACTCGTTCGCCGGGATCGCGGAGGAGGACGCGGCGTGACCGTGGAGCACCGCAGGATCGCCCTCGTCGACCTGCTGGACCGGCTGCTCGCCGGCGGGGTCGTCCTCACCGGCGACCTGACGCTCAGCATCGCCGACGTCGACCTCGTACGGGTCGACCTGAAGGCGCTGATCAGCGCGGTCAGCGACGAGATGCCCGTGCCGTGGGAGCAGCCGGCATGAACGAACCGCGCCGCCGGGTGGAACTGGACCCCGACTCCGTCGAACGGGACCTCGCCCGTCTCGTCCTCACCGTGATCGAGCTGCTGCGGCAGCTGATGGAGCGCCAGGCGCTGCGCCGGGTGGAGGGCGGGGAGCTGACGGAGGACCAGGAGGAGCGGATCGGCATGACGCTGATGCTGCTGGAGGACCGCATGGAGGTCCTGCGGACCCGGTTCGGGCTGGAGCCGGAGGACCTGAACATCGACCTGGGACCGCTCGGCCCGCTGCTGTGACCCGCGGGACGGATCGGGTACCCGGGCCGGAGACCGCCCCCGCGCACCGGGGCGCGGTGCCGGAACGTACGAGGGAGACGACTCATGGATCACTCTCGGGTGCCCGTCCTCGAAGCGCTGGAGGAGTTCAGGCGGCGCGGGGACGTCGTGTACGGCCCGCCGGGGCACAAGCAGGGCCTCGGGGTCGATCCCAGGGTGCTGGAGGTCCTCGGGGAGGACCTGTTCCGGGCGGACGTGCTGTCGCTGAACGGCCTGGACGACCGCCGCGAGTCGCAGGGGGTGCTCTCGCAGGCCCAGGAGCTGATGGCGGACGCGGTGGGGGCGGAGCACGCCTTCTTCTCCACGTGCGGCAGCTCGCTCTCGGTGAAGACCGCGATGCTGGCGGTGGCCGGGCCCGGTGAGAAGCTGCTGATCTCCCGCAACGCCCACAAGTCGGTGATCGCCGCGGTGATCGTCAACGGGGTGGAGCCGGTGTGGGTCCACCCGAAGTTCGACGCGGAGCGCCACCTGGCGCACCCGCCGGAGCCGGACGACGTGCGCCGGTCCCTGGAGGCCCACCCGGACGCCAAGGGCATGCTGCTGATCACCCCGACCGACTGGGGGTCGTGCGCGGACATCCGCGGTGTCGCCGAGGTGTGCCACGCGTACGGCGTGCCGCTCATCGTCGACGAGGCGTGGGGCGCCCACCTGCCGTTCCACCCGGAGCTGCCGTCGTGGGGCATGGACGCCGGGGCCGACCTGGTCGTGACGAGCGTGCACAAGATGGGCGGGGCGGTCGAGCAGAGTTCCGTCTTCCACCTCCAGGGCGACCGCGTGTCCCCCGAGGTGCTGCAGCAGCGGGAGGACCTGCTGGGCACGACCAGCTCGTCGTCGCTGGTGTACGCGACGCTCGACGGGTGGCGGCGGCAGATGGTCGAGCAGGGCCACGACCTGCTGGAGACCGCGCTGCGGCGGGCCGGCCGGGTGCGGGAGGCGGTCGCGGGCCTGCCGGGGCTGCGGCTCCTCGACGACGCCGTCGTGCGGGAGGGCCTCACGGCGGAGATCGACCCGCTGAAGATCACCATCGATGTGCGGGAACTGGGCATCAGCGGCATGCAGGCCGCCGAGTGGCTGCGGGCGGAGCGCCACGTCGACGTCGGCGCGTCCGACACGTGCCGGATCAGCGCGATCCTGACGCACGCCGACGACGACCGGACCGAGAACGTGCTGTGCGACGCGCTGCGGGCGCTGGTCGAGAACGCGGACTCCCTCGACCGGCCGCGCCCGGTGCGCCTTCCGAAGCCGGGCGCGCTGGAGCTGGAACAGGCGATGCTGCCCCGTACGGCGTTCTTCGCTCAGGCCGAGCACGTACCGGCGGAGAAGGCCGCGGGCCGGATCGCCGCGGAGATGATCAGCCCCTACCCGCCGGGGGTCCCGGTGGTCGCGCCGGGCGAGGTCATCACGCAGGACGTGGTGGACTACCTGCGCAGCGGGGTCGCCGCGGGGATGCTGGTGCCCGACGCGGCCGACGGGACGCTGGAGACGTTTCGGGTCACCGCCGGGTGAGGGACGCCCGACCCGCTCCGGCCCCGCCGCGGTGGCGGGGCCGACCGCTCCCCGCGGTCACTTCTTGACGCGCGCCGTGCGGTAGAGCTCGGTGGTCAGCCGTCTGAGCTCCTGCACGGACGTGTCGAGCGCGGTGGCGGCGACGGTGCTGTGGTCGGCCCAGACGCACATGGCGACCGGTCTCGTGATGACGGTGCCGTGCACGTCCTGGTACGTGTCCTCGCCCCCGCGGCACCGCATGACCGCCCCCTCGTACCCGTCGAGGCGGACGGGCCGGGGAGGGCCGTCCCACTTCTCGCCCGAGGACTGGAAGGGGGACTGTTCGCCCCGGTCGATCGAGCGGAACATGGCGCGCAGCGCCGCGTCCGGGTCGGGCACGTTCCCCTGGAGCCCGCGGAAGACGAGGTACCGGCTGTGCTCCCCGCCCGGCTCCCCCGCCTCGTAGTCGGCACCCGTGCCGGAGGCCCCGACGACGATGCGGCGCGCGTCGCTCGGGGTGATGCCGATGCCTCCCACCTCGGTCTGTACGAGTTCGCAGTCCGAGTCCGAAGGCATCCCCCCGCACCTCACGCGGCCGACGTACGTGTCCCCGAAGCGCCTCTCCTCCTGGAACGCGCCCACCGACCGGGGCGGGTCCAGCCGGTAGCCCCGGGTCCCGACGTCCTCGGTCAGCACCGGGAGCACCGTGTGGAGGCACGCCGCGAACACGGCGAGCGCCGCCACGCCGACGGCCAGCAGGGCCGGTCTCCGCCGTACGGCGTCCATGGGTCCCCTTTCGTCAGTTCAGGGGGTTCGACCGCCGTGAACCGCGAATGGTTGCCCTGCCCGCCGGGGCGTTCGCCGGTCAGCCCCGGCTGTCGCCGTCCGCGCGGTCCGTCCCGTCCGCCCCTTCCGTCGGGACCGCGCGGTCCTCGGGGTCCTTCTCGACCCCGGCGAGCTGCTCGCCGCCCGCCGTGCCCTCGCCGGGCCGGTAGCCCTCGGCCGTGCTCGCCGTGCCGGGCACGTCGCGGCGGTGTGCCGTGTCCTCCGCGCCCGAGCCCGCGCCGGGCGCCTCGCGGCTCCGCTCGCGGGCGCGGTCGCGTGACGTCTCGTCGTTCATGTCGTCTCCCAGTTCGGCGTGGTGGGAGGCCCGGGTACCCGCCGGCCGGTGGATCTATCTCCCCCGCCCGGCCACGACACGCCCCGGCGGGACGACCGGGCGGGTGGGAGGGGACGACCTACCCTCGACGCCATGACCTGGCTCCGCGCCCTGAAGGCGACCGCCCGCTCGGGTCTCGCGGTGCAGCGGCGGCGGCTGGAGCCGCTCGTGGCGCTGCGCGCCGCCGCCGGGCTGGCGCTGGTGGTGCTGGTGAGCGCCGCCGTGGGCGGTCCGGCGATGGCGGCCAGTTCGGCGTTCGGCGCGTTCCAGGCGGCCATGGCCACGTTCCAGCGCAGTTGGCGGCCGCGGCCGACGCTGGCGCTGGTCTCCGGGCTGACCCTGTCCGTCTCCACGTTCCTGGGCTACGTCTGCGGCGGGCACCTGGCGGTGTTCCTGGTGCTGCTGGCCGTGTGGACGTTCCTCTCGGGCCTGGCGTGGACGGCGGGGCCGACCGTGGGGCTGATCGCCTCGTCCAACGTGGCGATCATGCTGGTCACGGTCACCCTGCCCACGTCGGTCGCGGACGCCGCCGTGCACGCGGCGGTGATCGCGGCGGGCGGGGTGGTCCAGGCCGGGCTGATCGTGCTGTTCCCGGTGCGCCGCTGGGGCCCGCAGCGCGACGCGCTCGCCGACGCGCTGGCGACCGTGGCGGACTACGCCCGGCGGCTGCGCCACGACCCGTACGCCTCGTTCGACCCGGTCCCGCTGATGACGGCCCGCAACGCCGCCGCCGTCACGCCCCGGCAGGCCCGCCGCCGCCCCGGCGAGCTGCACGGCGTCCGGGGGCTGGCCGAGCGGATCCGTCCCGTCCTGGCGTCCCTGGCCGACCCGGCGGTGGGCGCGCCCGCGGAGGGCCCCGGCCGTGACCGCGCGCGGGAGCTGCTGGACGCGGCCGGGGCGGTACTGGACGCCGCCGCCCGGGCGGTCCGGCACGGCGCGCCGCTCGACGTGCCGCCCGGCGCCCTCGCCGCGCTGCGCACCCCGGACACCCCGGCCGTCCTGGGGACGGCGCCCGCCCGGCGGGCCGCCGCCCGGCTCGCCGCGCTCCTGGAGGCGGTGGTGAAGGCGGCGGGGCCCACCGGCCGGCGGGCGGGCCCCGAGGAGCTCCGCGCGCAACCGGGCCTGCTGAGCCTGGTCCCGGTCATCGTGCGGGACGTCCGGGCCGAGGTGCGGTACCGCGACTCGCCGTACCTGCGGCACGCGATCCGGGTGACGGCGGTCGCCACGGCCGGGTACCTCCTCGGGGCGGCGCTGCCGCTGGGGCACGGCTACTGGGCGCCGCTCGCCGCCGTCATGTCGATGCGGCCCGACTTCAGTCAGACGTACGCGCGTTCGGTGGCCCGTTTCGCCGGGACGCTGGTGGGGGTGGCCCTGGCGACGGGCGTGGTGCGGCTGGCCACCCCGGGCGCGTACGCGTCGGCGGCACTCGCCGTCGCCAGCGCCTTCGCGACGTACCTGCTGCTGCGGACCGGGTACACCACCGTGCAGGTGTTCGTCTCCGCGTACGTCGTGTTCCTGCTCGGCATGGCGGGCGCGCAGTGGACCCAGACCGTCCCGGAGCGGGTGGTGCTGACCCTGCTGGGCGGGGTCCTCGCGATGCTGGCCTACGCCCTGTACCCGGCGTGGGAGACGCCCCGGCTGCGCGCCCGGCTGGCCGACTGGCTGGCGGCGGCGGCCCGGTACGGCGCCGAGGTGCTGGAGCGGTACGCCCGGCCGGACCGGCTCGCGACGGGTGCCGTCCGGGAGGCGCTGCTGGACGCCCGCGCCGCCCGGGTCGCCTGGCGGGAGGCGGTGGACCGGGCGGCGCACGAGCCGGTGCGGCACCGGGGGCTGTCGCGGACGGCCACCGACGCGTCGGGGCGGGCGGTCGGCCGGTTCGCGCGGGCCGCGGTGGTGCTGGAGGCGCACCTGCCGGACCCCTCGGCCGCCCCGTCGCCGGGCGCCGCGGCGCTGGCGGAGGCGCTGCGCGGGGCGGCGGAGCGGGGCGCGGCGGACATCAGGGAGCGGCGCGTGCCGCGCTGGGGCGAGGTCCGGGCGGCGCTCGACGCGGCGGAGGCGTCCGCCGACCCCGTCGTGCGGGCGGGGGCGCGCCAGTTGTTGGAGTCCCTGGAGGAGCTGTCGGAGGCACTGGCCGCCGAGTAGCCGCCGCCCGGACGGGACCCGGCGGGCGTCCCCGCTCGCCCCGCCCGCCGCGGGCAGGCCGACGGGCGGCGGGGAGGGGACGGCGGGGCGGACGCGGTGGCGGCGCGGTCACCGGGGGCCGGGTGCGGCCCGGCGGCACCGCGTCCGTCCGCCGGAACGCGCTGCTCCCGGCGCGGTGCGTCACCTCCCGCCGGGCCGGGCCGCGGGGGCCCGGCGGGACGGCACCGGGCCCGGCGGGACGGCACGCACGACGCGGCGCGACGCCCGGGCGGGGGGCCGGGCGTACCCAAGGAGCCGCGGGGCCGGTGGCGGGCCCGCCACGGGGCGGACAGCGACCGGCCGCGACCACGGTGAAGGCGGTCCACGCCCCGGGACGGCCGTTGCGCCACCCGCACGCCTCCGGAGGGGGCCGCGCGTCACCGGTTCGCCCGCCACGGGCGCGCGGCCGGGGGGCGGGGGTGCCACGCTGAGCCGTGAGGGTCCCCCGCCCCGCCCGGGTCCCGCGTCCGCCCCGGGCCCGCCGCGTGACGGAAGGAACCACCGTGATCACCACTGACTTCGTCCCCGGCTCCCCGTGCCGGCTGGACCTCGGTGCGCCCGACACCGGGGCGGCCGCCGGGTCCTACCGGTCCGTCTTCGGCTGGGAGTACCGGCCCGCGGGCCCGGAGGCGGGCGGCTACGGCGTCTTCCGGCTGGACGGCGAGGGGGTCGCCGGGGTCGCGGCGGGCGGCGGCACGGTCCGGACGGGGCCGAAGGACGCGGAGGGCACCGGCCGGTTGGCGCTCTGCGCCGACCCGGCCGGCGCCGGGTTCGTCGTCCTCGCTCCGGCCCGGGGCTGAGGCCGGGAGCGGGGCGGTGCGACGGGCCGGCCCGCTCCCGGAGCCCGGGACCACCGGGCTCCGGGGCCCCGGCAGCGCTTGCCGGGGCCGTCCTCCCGTACGAGGGTGATGGCGATGGACACGCCGCTGCGAACGTTCACCGAGAGCCCGGAGGACCCCTTCTCCCTTCACCGGGCGGCGACGGCCGTCCTCGACGCGCGGGGCACGGTCGTCGGCTGGAGCAAGCTCGCCGAGGACCTGCTCGGCTACCGGACCGAGGACGTCATCGGCCGCCACGCGCTGAGCGCGCTGGTCGACGTGGCGGACCGGGCCGCCGCCTCGGAGGCGATCACGGCGTGCGTCGGGGCGGGCGGCTGGTTCGGGGTGCTGCCGGTGCGCCGGAAGGACGGGCGGACGCTGCGGATGGGTTTTCGCGCGCGGCTCGTCCTGCGGGCCGGGTACCACGAGGAGTGGTTCCTGGCCGGCGCGCCGGCGGACGAGGTGATCCAGTGGGAGACCGACCGGTCGCTGCTCGACGGGATCTTCCGCCGCTGCCCCATCGGGGTCAGCGTGCACGGCCCGGACCTGGGCATCCTGCGGGTCAACCAGGCCGTCGCCCTGTTCGCGGACGCACCCGCCGACGCGCTGCGGGGGGCTCGGCTGGGTGATTTCCTCGTCGCGCCGGACGCGCGGACCGCGGAGCACGGGCTGCGGTCGGTCGTGGAGACCGGCCGCCCCCTGATCTTCACCGAGCAGCCGTGCCGGCTGCTGTCCGATCCGCCGGGCCGGGAGCGGTTCGTGGCCGTGTCGGCCTTCCGGATGCAGGACCCGGCCGGGGAGGTGCTGGGCGTCACCCAGTTCGTGGAGGACGTGACCGACCGGGAGCGGGCCCGGCGGCGGCTCGCCCTGCTGAACGACGCCAGCGAGCGGATCGGCACGACCCTCGACGTCGCCCGTACGGCGCAGGAGCTGGCGCGGGTGGCGGTGCCCGGCCTCGCGGACTGCGTGGCCGTGGACCTGCTGGAACCGGTCGTACGGGGTGGGGAGCCCGAGTCGGACACCTCGGGGCGCCTGCACCGGGCGGCGCTGAGCTGCGTCACGGAGCTGCCGCCGCCGGCCGCGCGCCGCCCCGGCGGCGAGGTGGTGTTCGCTCCGGACCCGTCCCAGGCGCGGTGCCTGCGGGAGCGGCGGCCCCTGCTGGAGACGGGCGGGGCGGGGAGGGCTGAGGGCACCGGGCCGGCGGGGCGGGAGGCGGACGCGCACTCGCTGATGGTGGTGCCGCTGAGCGCCCGCGGGGCCGTGCTGGGCGTGGTGAGCCTGTGGCGCGCGTACCGGCCCGACCCGTTCGAGGAGGACGACCTGACGCTGGCCGCGGAGTTCGCCGCGCGGGCCGCCGTCTCCATCGACAACGCCCGCCGCTACACGCAGCAGCGGACGGCGGCGCTGTCGCTGCAGCGGAGCCTCCTCCCGGCGGACGTGCCGGAGCACCCCGCGGTGCAGGTCGCCCACCGGTACCTGCCGGCGGGCGACGCCACGGAGGTCGGCGGGGACTGGTTCGACGTGATCCCGCTGTCCGGCGCCCGCGTCGCCCTGGTGGTGGGCGACGTGGTCGGGCACGGGGTGCCGGCGGCGGCGACGATGGGGCGGCTGCGCACGGCCGTGCACACCCTGGCCGGGCTCGACCTGGAGCCCGACGAGGTGCTGTCGCAGTTGGACGACCTGGTCGGGCGGATCGCCGGGGAGCAGGAGGCGACGGGTCCGGTGACCGGGGAGCAGATCGTGGGCGCCACGTGTCTGTACGCGGTGTACGACCCGATCTCGCGGCGCTGTTCGCTGGCACGGGCCGGGCATCCGCCCCCCGTGGTGGTCACGCCGGACGGGCGGCCCGAACTCGCCGAACTGCCCGCCGGTCCACCGCTGGGACTGGGCGGTCTGCCGTTCGAGAGCGTCGAGTTCGAGCTGCCGGAGGGCAGTCTGCTCGCCCTCTACACGGACGGGCTCGTCGAGTCGGGCCGGTACGACATCGAAGAGGGGCTCGCGCTGCTGTACGAGGTGCTGGGCGAGCGGGAGAGCGACCTGGACGCCCTGTGCGCGAAGGTGACCCGGACCGTGATGCCCGAGCACCCCACCGACGACGTGGCGGTGCTCCTCGCCCGGACGCGGGTCCTCGCCGACGACAGGGTGGCGACGTGGACGCTGCCGGCCGAGCCGACCGCGGCACAGCGGGCGCGGCGGCTGACGGCGACGCGGCTGGAGGAGTGGGGGCTGGACGACCTGGTGCTCACGACGGAGCTGATCGTCAGCGAACTGGTGACCAACGCCTACCGGTACGCGTCCGGGCCGGTGCAGCTTCGCCTGATCCGGGACTCGGCGCTGATCTGCGAGGTGTCCGACGGCAGTACGACGGCCCCGCACCTGCGGCGGGCCCGCAGCACCGACGAGGGTGGCCGCGGCCTGTTCCTGGTGGCGCAGCTGACCGAGCGCTGGGGCGCCCGGTACACCCGTGACGGCAAGACGGTCTGGACGGAACAGCCGCTGAACGGCACGCCCGGCGACCGGGGTCCGGTCGGGGCGGCCGGGGTGCTGGGGGGATAGGCCGTTGCGGCACCGGCGGCGACCGGGCGCGCGGAGGGCGCGTCCGGAGGTGTGGCCCCCGACGCGAACACCATCGCTGTTCCAGGCGTCCTCCCGGTTCGGTTCCGACGGCCACTGCGGGACCGACGCCGACCCCTGCGCGCCCGGCTTCACCGAGTCCCGGGTGAAGGGGCTGGAGAAGGCGTACGCGCTGAGGAAGGCCGGCGCCCGCGTCACCGCCGCGAACCTGTCGCTCGGCGGCGGACGCCGGACCGCCGCGTGCGCCACCGACACCCGCAAGACGATCATCGGCAACCTGCTCGCGGAGGGCGTCGCCTGCCGGCGGCGGACGCCGGTGACTGCGGAAGGAACGGCGCGGCTGCGGGACTTCGCGGAGCCGGGGCCGGCCGCGCTGAACGCCGGCGGTCCGGCGCGGGCCCGGGGGCTCCGCGCCGGACCGCCGGCGGGCCGTCAGGAGATCCTGCGGCGGCGGGTGGTGAGGAAGCAGGCGGCCGTGATGCCGACCGCGGCCACGCTGGCCAGGGTCTGGGGCAGCACGTTGCGCTCCTGGGCCGTCGTGTCACCGCCGTGGCCGTGGTGGCTGACCGTCGACTTGGACAGGCCCGCCTGGATCTGCTTCTCGGTCGGCGCCTTCGGCGCGGAGGCGACGGCCGCCGCGGAGAACGTGACGTCGGAGCAGCTGTAGAACGCCTCCGGGCTGTCGTTGCGCTGCCAGATCTTGTACAGCAGGTGGCGGCCGGTCCGCTGCGGCAGGGTGCCGTTGAACTCGTACCAGCCGGTCGGCGCCGTCCTCGCGACGTTCGCCACGGCGACCGGGGTCTGGTCGAGGTCCGACCACTTCAGCGGCTTGGTGGGGTCGTATCCCTCCTTGGTGATGTAGACGGTCATCGTGCCGGGGTGCGCGGCGGTGACGCGGTACTTGAAATGCAGCGCGCCCGGGGAGACGGGCGTGGCCGCCCAGTCGGTGCGGGCCCAGTCGAGCGCCTTGTACTTCTCGCGGTTGGCCGAGCAGAGCTTGCCGTCGGGGATCAGCTGGCGGTGCTGCCCGTTGGCGTTGGCGATGTTGACCTCGTTCCAGTCGTAGAGCGGCTGCGTGCCGCTCGTGGCGACGAGGTCCTTGCACACCTGGGTGTCCGGGTTCTCCGGGCCTTCGGCGTAGCAGGTGGCGACGCGGCTGACCGGGCCGTACATGGTGCCGTGCGCCGTCGCCTGCACGGGGGTCAGGACGACGAGCAGGGGTGCCGCGGCGGCTGCCGCCGCTACGCGGGTGGTCTTTCGCAGTGACATGTGGGGGGTCCCTTCCTCAGTGGGGGACTCAAGTCGGGCGGCTCACAAGCAGCTTGGCATTGGACTAGACCAAGTTCAAGGGGTGGGGGGCGACTTCGCGTCCCGCCGCGGCCCGGCCGTCCCGCCGCGGCCCGGCCGTGTCGCCGCACCGGCCGCGTCGTTGCCCAGTGGGGCTGGAAGGCAGCCTCCGTCCGCCTCACGTCAGGAGTGACACATGAGCATCCGTACCGGCACCCGCCTCCTCACGGTCTGCGCCGGCATCGCCGGTGCGGGGATGGTCGCGGCCGTCCCCGCCACGGCCGCCGAGGCGCCGCCCTCGTCGATCAGCACGCCGGTGGCGACCGACCTCAACACGACCGGGCCGCTCGGGTCCCTGACCGGGAGCGAGGCGCAGGACGAGGGCCACCCGGCGGGCCTGCCCGTCGGTGGCGGGCTGCTCGGCGGCCTGCCCACCACCGGGCTCCCGACCGACGGCCTGCCGACCGGCGGCCTGCCGCTGGGAGGCTGACACCGCGCCCCGCGCGGCGCCCGCCCCTCTCCCCCGCCCCGGCCGCGCCGGGAACCGGAGGCCGGCGGGGCGGGCCGGGGGCGGCACGGGGCCGGGCGGCCGGCGGGGAGCGGCGCGGCCGGGGCGGGCCGGGGCGGCCGGGGCGGGTCGGGGCGGCGCGGGGGTGTAGGGGTGGGCCAGGGGTTTCCCTCTTTCCCCGGGCGGGCGCCACGCGCTTCACTTTCGGTCACCCCGCAGGAGAAGCACCTGTTCACTCGCCGTCCGGAAGGGTTTCTCTTGACCGTCACCCCTGCCCGTACGGGCGCCGTCCTGGCGATGGCCTGCGCCGTCGTCGTCGGCGCGGCCGTGCCGTCCTCCGCGATCAACTCGTACCACGCGACGCCGGCGCCCGAGCGCACCGAGGTCGGCGCGCTGGTCGCCACCTGGGACGACGACGGCGACCCCGCGACACCGGACCGGGTCGACTGGGTGTGCTCCGGCACCATGATCGACGCCGACACGTTCCTCACCGCCGCGCACTGCACCGCCGACCGGCCGGAGAACGCGCGGTTCTTCGTCTCCCTCGACCAGGACGTCCAGGGCGCCCTCGACGAGGCGGCCGGGCGCCACCCCGGCGACCCGGCGGCCGTCGCCCGCGACGTCGCCGTCGAGGGCACCGCGCACCACCACCCGCGCTACCCCGGGTCCGCCTCCGACACGTACGACATCGCGGTGGTCGAGCTGCCCGCCGCGCGGGTCGCCGCCCGCTGGTCGTTCACCCCGGCGGCGCTGCCCCGGGCCGGGGCGCTGGGCGCGCTCGGCCCGCGGGGCCTGGAGGAGGCGTCGTTCACCGTCGCCGGGTACGGCACGCAGGAGGCGCGGCGCGGGCCGGGCGGCCACACCCACCCAGGCGGCGGCGTGCGGATGAAGGCGCCCGTGTCGTTCAACGCGCTCAACGCGTCGTGGGTGCGGCTCGGGATGACCGCGCCGCAGGGGAACGGCGGGGCCTGCTACGGCGACTCGGGCGGGCCGAACTTCGCCCGGGTGGACGGGGCGCGGACGCTGGTGGCGACGACGATCACCGGTGACGGCCCGTGCTACGCGACGAATGTGGCCTACCGCCTGGACGCGCCCGGCGCCCGGGCGTTCCTGGACCCGTTCGTGTCCCTCCCGTAGGGGCGGACGGGTGACGCGGGACGGGCCGTCCGTCCCGCGCGCGGCGGGGAACCCGGTCTCCGGTCGTGCAAGGGGAGACCCGGGGACCGGGTTCCCGATCAGAGGGGCCCCTCGTGACCGGAGGGGTCCCGATGGCCGGTGGCGGCGCGGGCCCGGGGAGCGGCGGCTTCTCCGCGCGGTCCCGCGACGGCGCCGGCACCGAGGACGCCCGCGTCCGCTCCGC